>DFGL01000045.1:0-67264 GCA_002371215.1 Ruminococcaceae bacterium UBA3751
AGGAGATGGGACTTGAACCCACACAAGCTAATGCCCACTAGAACCTGATGGTAGCGACACATCGGTGAACGCTGAAAAAAGCGATTTTATGCCGTTTTCTGCACTTCTTTTTTCTGGATAGTTAAAAACAACCAAAAGTCAACCGCTTTAATATACCTAACAAAAAACTCTTTACCACCGCCGGTAAAGAGTTTTTATATAATCAATTAAAAAGCTCTGTATTATCAAGTGTTTGCTTAATAGTTTTCAAGCTGATATATATACTGTTCAGCCCAGCTGTATTGATTCATGAATTCGCCGCGATAGGCGTTTTTTGCTTTGCCGGTGATATAGTCATAATAATCGCAGTGCAGGAGTGAAGTATCAACTGCGTAGGAATTATTATTGCTATGGATAATTACACTCTCAAAGCCCTGCTTTGAAAGATCTTTTTTTAATGACGAAAAAATTTGTCTGAAATTTGTATTAGCCTTTTCAGGTGAAATGGTTTCTTCAAATATCTTTGCGCAAATCTGATTACGGGTTGCAGAAGCACCTTTAAGACTTATCAGAAAAGCTAACAGCTCCTTTTCCTTTGAACGCTTGAATTTCATCGGCTTGCCGTCTGTTAACACTTCGAAGTTACCGAAGCATATGATCTCAAGCAGTTTGTTTTGCGCTGAGGTAACGGGAGTTCTCAAATTATTAAGCACAGCTCTTAAATCGTCGTCACTGAAAGGCTTGAGTACATATCCGCTAACGAACAATCTGAAAGCATCAAGCGCATATTCGCTGTATGCCGTTACCATAACAATATTTGTTTTAGGGCTGATTCGTTTAGCGTTTTCGGCAATTTCAAGCCCATTTTTTCCCTGAAGCTGAATATCAAGAAATGCAATATCAAAGCTGTTTTCATTCAGCAGCTTAACCGCACTGTCATAGTCCTGTGCCTGCATATATTCATTCGATGGCGCAATTCTTTCAAGGGAGTCACGCAGCTCCTCTCTTAAAAATGCTTCATCGTCAACGATCAGTATTTTCATCGCTTTATTCCTCAATTCTTATTGTTACAGTGGTACCGTCAGCGTTACTGTTAATGCTGAGAGCGCCGTGGCACATCAGACCTAAACGTGCTTTTGTATTATTAATGCCGATATGCTCCGTTTGCGTTTCGTCGTCTAAAATGTGTGTGTCAAATCCGCTGCCGTTGTCGGATATTTCAACATAATGAGCATTGCTTTTTTGATAGGTTGTTACCGTGATTATGCCATTTGCAGCACCGCTTTTTCTGAGCCCGTGTTCAATCGCATTTTCAACCATAGTCTGAACGGAAAACGGCGGAATCTTAAACTGCGTGTCCTCTATGTTGAATTCGTATTTTATGCTGTCTCCGAAGCGCTTTTGTTGCATATATGTGTAGTGCTTGACAAGGTCGAGCTCGCGCTCTATCGGAACGCAGTCGTCTGCATTCATAAGGTCTGTGCTTGAACGAAGATAGCCTGCAAATTCATCAATTGCATCAGCTGCCTCATCAGGAGATTTTCGGCATAAATGCTTTATAACCGAAAGACTGTTAAACATAAAATGCGGTTGTATCTGGCGGTTAAAAAGCCGTATGCGTTCCTCTGCGAGCTTTCGTTCCTTTTCGGCATGATACTGCGTGTGATTCACAACAAATGAAAAGAAAAGCATTAAGGAAGAAATAACAAGCGAAAGATAGGTAAAGGATACGCCGTATTTAAAGGACTGTACCACGACGGCAACAACAGGCAGCACTAGATAAATTACCGTTGCGATTTTTTCGAAAGGACGCAGATAGCGAATGTATCCGACCACGACACCGAGGGTAATTACAATACCCGTAAAAGCAATGACGCCCGGCAGAATGCCGAACGGAAGCCGGTAATAGGTGTTTCTTTCGTCAAAGGTGTATAGGAATTCTTTAAAGCTGTTGGCAATCAGCACGGCAGTGCCGATAAGAAACAGCACCCATTCGATGTATTTCCAGTATAGCCCGTTGATACCCGAGCGCTTTGAAATAATATGCGTTACATATTCCGCCACCAGCGGCATCGTCAGAAATCCGAAGAAAAAAGCCGCAAAGTTTGCGATACGAACGATGTAGTAGCCCGTCTCGCTCAGATTGCCTCTGAAAAACCACGCCATCGCATCGCTGACCATCAGCAATGCGGAGTTCAGCATTAAGGCAATCAACTTGTAGGAGCCCTTTCTGTCAAAGTCTTTGTTAATGCTGATAATTACGGCGGAAATAAGACAGAAAAAAGCGCCCCATAATTCAATTGAAAAATGGATGTATTGTAATGTGGTCATAAGCATTGTCCTTTGTTTTGATAATCTAATTTTACCATAGATTGCAGTATAAAACAATTACAATCCTATTTTTTATATGAATGATTGACGAAACGTGTAAAAATGTTATAATAGTATTTAGATTTTTATTGAGGTGAAACCATTGATTATAAGTTTGATTTCAAATGTGTTTACCTGCGTTTGTGCTTTTATCGGGTTTATTTACGGAATTATTAAGTTTTTTAAGCCCAAAAAAGCCATATATTCGCAGATGATAACCCTTGCGGTTGGCTGTATGGCATTCGGACGGCTGTATCAGACGGTCAGGTTGCTCACCGGCGGAAGTATTGTTAATGAATTTCAGCTCGGTGTGCTTGGCGTTATAGGCAGTTTGATGTTTTTGTTTTCTGCAAATTTCGGCGCAATGGACAGCATTGCCGACGACGGTTCAAAAAAACTCAGAAAATACAGAATCATTCCTCTTTCTGCCCCGATAGCGATGATTGCGCTTTATCTGATTTTTATTTGCTTTTCTTCTTTGCCGATGCTAACGAAAGTGGCAGGCGGCGTTGTGGTGTTTTTTGCCGTTCAGGCGTCCTATTACAATTTGAAGCATTTAATTTTCCCAGATGTTGATTTCGGAATCATTAACTGCATAAAAATGTATAATTGTCTGGCGTTGATTTATTCTTTTCTTTGCATTGCCGAGTTTATTGCGATCAGCAGAGAAAGCGAAGCAGGGACGCTGATAATCGGCGTAGTTATGGGAATTGTTCTGCTTGCGCTTGTACCCACACTTGAAAGGGGGATAAAGAGATGTACAATTTAGTTTATATTCTTTTTATTGCCCTTGTCGCTCCGCTGCTTTTGATGATGTTTATGCTGCGTAAGCGTTCCAGACTTCTTGTTGGATATATGCTTATCGGTATATTCGTATCCCTTTTTGTATCCGAGCTTAATACCCTTATTTTGAATATGTTTAACGGGGATATGATTTATGTAACCACAACAATAACACCTATAAGCGAGGAAATTGTTAAGGCGATTCCCGTGCTCTTTTATGCTCTTGTTTTTTCGGATAACCGCGACAGGGTTATGCCCATTGCGTTTGCCACAGGCGTTGGTTTTGCAACATTTGAAAATATGGTAATTCTTGTGCAGAATATTGAATCGGTTACAATCGGCTGGGCGATTATCAGAGGCTTTTCAACAGCCTTAATGCACGCTGTTTGCACCGTTGCCGTAGGCTTCGGCATTTGCTTTATCAGAAAACGGAAAAAGCTTTTCTATTGCGGCACCTTTGCGCTGCTTACGATGGCGTGCATTTATCATGGTATTTTTAATATGTTTGTTCAGTCAAATTATAAGTATCTCGGCTTCGTTCTTCCTGCCGTCACATATGTTCCGATTTTATTCCAACAATATCAATATTACAAAAGAAAGAAAGTATAAAAAGTTAACCCTCGGTTCGAAGAAACCGAGGGTTTTTCACTTATTGTGTTGCTTCAATATATTCTGTCATTTCATCAACGGAAACGCCTTCGTTTACACTTATTGTATAAGCGAAATTATTGTTGTTCCAAACAGCGAGATAAACCAATCCGTCATTGCCTTTGCAGGTTACGGTCAGCCCGTTGATGCTTTGCTCGCTGCTTTCGGCATATTCTATATTATTACCGCTGTTATCCGCCACGCCTAGAGTTTTGCGGATAAAGCCCGCCTCTGCATAGCGCACCTCGATAGTGCTGCTGTTTGCTTCAAAATCAGTTGCAGGATAACCGCAAAGCCTGTCGGAATAATCCATATTGAACGGCGCCGCTTTTTCCGCTTCCTCCATACTGCTGTATGACTGAGTTTTTCCTGTTGCAGGAGTGTTATTTTTGATAACGACAACCGCAATAAGAGCCGCAACAAAAACTGCAACCATAATAATAGTGATAACAATTTTCTTCTTCATCACACCATCTCCAAATATATCTGACTGAATTATAACACAAACAAATTAAATTGTCACTTATTTTTACGAAATTATTATTTTGTCACGCCTTTGTCACACCTTATATGTTATAGTGAGGGCGAATTAGTGTAATTTATTCTGAAATGAGGAATGAATATGAAAAAATTGACGAAAAAATTGTTTTCGGTTATGCTGGCACTGATGTTTGTTATCGGCGTGCTTGAGCTTAATGCGGTAACAGCATTTGCGGCTGCATCAGTTAAAACAGAAAAGGCGTTATTTAATGCCGTAAGCAAAATTGCCGAAGGCGGAGACGATGAGGATAATGTGATAAAACTGACAAAGGATATCAACATTTCCCAATGCCTTCGTATTCCTGCAGGCAATCCCGTAGTTATTGACCTGAACGGTCATATAATTGACAGAGGGTTAACCGACTGTCAGGATATCGGCAGCGTTATTCGTGTTGAGCCGGGCGCCGTCCTGACGGTAAGAGACAGTTCCAACAATAACAGCGGCGTTATCACGGGCGGTGCTTCGTGGAACGGCGGCGGAATCTGCAATCACGGAACACTTACTCTCGAGAGCGGCACAATCAGCGGCAATAAAGCGCTGCATAACACCTACGGCGGCGGAGGCGGTATTTATAACGGCAGTTATAACGGCTCCAGGGCAACGCTTACGCTGACAGGCGGTGTGATTTCAAATAACGAAGCGCGAAACGGCGGCGGTGTATATAACAGCGACGGAACCGTTATTATCAAAAGCGGCTCATATTCAGCAACCGTTCTTTCGCAGCTTAAAACATACGAAACCAATGTGACGATTAAAAACAATTCCGCTTCTGCTTCGGGCAGCGGTATTTACACCGAAAAGGATATCAGCATTCAGGATGCTCCGAATATTTCGGGTAATAAGAATAATGAAGACATTTATCTCTTATACGGAAGGGTTTTAAAGCTTACCGGAAAACTCAGAAAAGCCGCTGTTATCGGCATAAAAACGGAGGATTACGATAATATTATCACCTCCGACTATCTTAAGTATCAGACCGAAGACCCGAATGAATTTTTCAAACCCGCTTCTTCAAACGCAATAATCCGTATGAGTGGTACAAAGGAAAACGGCGGCGAGGTTAAGGTTAAAGTGGGAGGCAAAACTCTGCTTGAAATCTATAAAAGCTCCAACAGAAGCCAAAGAAAAGCCTCCGAACTATTTTTAAGGCAGGAATTTGATACTCCGACAGAGGCATTTGCGAATCTGATTGTTAAGTATATGACTGCCGCTGTAATAGGTTACAGGGTGGAGCTGACATTGGGCTCCGATTATAGCTTTGATGGGCAAATAATCGTTCCGTCAGACGCTTATCTTGTTGTTGATTTGAACGGCCATAACATTTGCCGCACGAGAAACGGCAAAAAGACAGACAACGGCGGCGTGTTCGTTGTCAAAGAGGGCGGCACGCTGACAATCAACGACAGCAATCCAACTGTCAAAAGCGACTGGGGAAATATCAGGGGCGGCATCATTATGGGCGGCGCCAACTCCAACGGTGGCGGCGGAATCACGGTGGAAAAGAACGCCAATCTGTATATGAACGGCGGCACGATTTACGATTGCCGCACGGATTATCACGGCGGCGGCATCTGCGCGAAGGACGGCGCGAAACTCATCGTGCTTAAAAACTGCAGAATCCATTATTGCCATACGATGGATTCCTCCGATGACGCAAACGGCGGCGGAATTTACGTCAAAAACGTCAGCCGTCTGGAGCTGGAAAATGTACAGGTGACAACCTGCTCCGCAGAAGACTACGGCGGGGGCGTATATTATTACGGCGGCAATAACGGCATCTTTATCATCAGCGCCTGTGAATTTAACAATAACACCTGCAAGAATGACGGCGGTGCGGTCTATTACAGCTCCTCCGAGGGCGGATATTTTGATAAATGCCAATTCACTTCAAACACCGCACACGATGACGGCGGCGCTATTTATGCTGTTAAAAACGGCGAAAAAGTGGATTCACGCAAAACAGACGAGCCTGTGATGATTAGGGAATGTACTATAAAAAACAATAAAGCGGATGACGAGGGAGCGGCGGTATTCGTTGACAGAAATGATGTTGTTTTCGTCACCGACACAATCACGGGCAACAACGCGGGCGACAAGGGTGCGATCTATGTCTCCCACAATGGCGGTCGCTACGGCTATGATATCAGCGTAAAAGGTTTGATGGTGGTTAAGGATAACAAGGCAAACACCGCAAACCGCACAAATATTGTGCTTGAAAATTACGGTGCAACCCATAACTATATTTACTGCGCCGGTTTATATGAGGGCTCCTATGTTTCTTTCAGCGTGCTTGAGGGCGGAAAGGTTAAGGTGCTCAGAAATGTTGACAGTTATCAGCTTCACTTCTACCACCCCGAAAATGGCAGTCTCAGCTTTGAAAGCGAAAAGACAGTGGATGCCACGCTTGTAACCGCATCCGTTTTCAGCAAGGGTTCATATATCACCATTTTCGCCATTTTGGGAACATTGATCATATGCGCTGCCGCTGCGATTGTTTACAAGAAAAAGAAAGGAGACAGCAAAAATGACAGTAACGAAAAATAAAACTTCAAAAATCATTTGCTCCCTTCTTTGTGTTGCGTTGGCTGTGTGCATCGGTTTTATCAGTATGACGCAGATAATTGCAGAAGCTGTCCAGCCCAAAGCCTATGTTGAGGATATTAAAATCTTTGAGAGCGACGAAGACGATGCTGCGGACAGAGCCAAAAAATGGTTTGAAGATAACGGCTATGTTTACACCGACATCAATCTGAATCAGGGCACTGGATACGATGATTCAGCATATCTCGGCTATAAAACCACAACCAATAAGGATATGGCAATAACCGATATCCGTATGATGGCGATGGATACGGGCTACACCATCTATAACTATACCGATATGATGAACTATATCGCTGCACAAAATGCAGGAACTGCGCAGACAATGCAAAGTGCCGCAGCTGCATTTGTAAAGAATTACAAGGCAGGCAGTCCGAAAGCACAGGATGCCTATAACGGTCTTAACCTCTTCTGTGTTGGCGATGAAAACAGAATTAAGCTCGGCGACTATATTGTTGCAGGCAAAACCGATGTTAAGTTCTTCACAAAAATGATAATGAAATCCGGCACGGGAACTTTGAATGCCGTTCACGGCTTCTTGAGCAACGGTATTGCTCCTTATCAGAACGACCTTGACGAGAGCGGCAAAATAGTTACAACCAACTGGGCTGAGTTTTTAATAAAAAGCGAACTGTGGGAAACTATCGAAAATGATGAAATAACCACGGATGAAATCAACGATTTACATAAGAAATATAACGACTCTGCCAGAGAACTTTTCAAAACCGTACAGGATTTCGCAACTTATTATGAAAACGCTGCGGCGCGTCAGTCAGAAAAGAACGAACTGTTGGAAAATGAAACCGTGGAAGATGCCACCGAGAAAATGGACGAGGTGGAGCGTGAGGATGCGGATTTTCTTTATCTTGCCGCTTACGAAATGCTTAACGAGTACGCTTTTTCAAATGAAGAAAAACTCGGTGACTGGTTTGTAAGCCTCGGCAAAACAAATTCAGATAAGATTGATTTAACGCAGCTTTATCCCGTTGTTGAAGCAATGGGTAAGTGCCAGGCGTCAATAGCAAGTTCGGGAGGCTTTGTTTCAGCAGTTTTAAACCTTGCGGAAAACAAGCATAACGAGGATATGGATGATGCGCTTGACAAGGCAGAGAAGAAAATCAAGGATTTAACCGATAAAGAGGCTTTTGACATCTGGGAAAACAACGACGGCGAGATTGAAAACAGCACAATTGCTTTCACCTCCGACGCTGTGCGCAAGTCAACAGCCGAAAACGCACTCGGCAGAAAATCGAACTGGGAAAAGAAAAAGGAAACAATCCAGGAAATTGAAAAGATTGCCAATTTAGTAATGGGCATTATGTTTGTTGCGCTACCTGTATTGCAAGCGGTTTTAACCTTGGCAGTTGTTGTAACCAAAATTATGGCGGCAACCTGCATTGCCGTTGCGGCGCTCAATACAATGTGTGTCTGGCTGTTGGCGGTTGTAAGCTTCCTCAATGCCTGCCTGCCGTATATCAGCCTGATTATTATGATTGCAAGCATAACTGCAGTTGTTACCATTTATGTAAAAGAATACATTATGGGCGATAAGGTTCATATTGATAAGCAATCTGCAAAGCCCGATTTCATCTTTGACTCGCAGGAGAAAAAGGATGAAACGCTCGATATAAGATATAAGAGCGTTCGCAATAATTCGGGCGAGGTATCCGATATAAACTGCGGCTGCCAGGTATACTGGTGTTTGCTTGCATACACAACCGATGAACGCGCAGGCGAGCCGATTTGCGCGGATGACAGCGGCAATATCTTTAAATGCGTAACGGGCGATACCGTATCGCCGAGCGGATATGATTTCATAAGATTCTTCGGCGAAAGAAATGCGGCTGACTGCAATACCTACTGCAAGAAAAACAAGGTAGGCGGTATTTATATTTACTATCGCACCGAAAGTTCGGTTCAAGAAGAAAATGTTTCACCGAAGCAGGAAACACAGCCTGCGGGCGAGCAGCCCGAACAGCAGGAAACCGAGCAGACCGAACAACAGCAGGAGCGAAACTATCTTGCCGATATTATCGTCTGCACGGGCAAGGACGTTGCGGAAGCAAAGGCAAAGATTTCAAGGCATTCGGGTAAATATTATGTTTATGATTATAATCTTTCTCCCGATTGCGAACAGGCAACCTTTATCGGCTACACAATGACAACAAACCGTAGCAAAGCCATTACTGATTTGCGCGTTGCACCGTATATCGGCGTTTCGCAGCAATCCGATAAGATGATGCTCGGCGATATCGAGTATGTTCGCGTTGATATACTCGGCGCTTATATAACCTACGGCGACGAGAAGACAAAACCGCAGGCGGATTGCCTGTACTACACCACTAATATAGAAGCAGGCGAGCCGATTTTAGCGGACGGACTTCACGCAGTTACCTCTGCTTCTCAGATTAAAAACGGCTGGGAGCCTGTCAGCGTTTTCAGCGGAATGCCCTATGATTTCAATACGGCTCTGATTGATGACGATTATGCGGACCCAACGGCGGTTGCGTGGCTCAATGATAAGGTAATCACAACCGTTTCGGGCTATAAGGGCGAGGATGATGAATCCGAGGTTCTGAACAATCACAGATATGTTCATCTGTACACCGAATCCGATAAGATGTATACCTCGGGAACGAAATACCTTTCGGGACTCTTTTTAATCGGAGGGTACAATACGTTCGATAATTCGTGGACTCACAGCGATGATGAAGAATACTGCGAGAAGTTCAGAGATGAGTATGTTGCCAAAGAGTATCGCACAGGTATTTGCGGCACAAATCTTTTAGAGTCGCTTTCCGTTGCAAAATATGTTTGCTGGAATAATATGCAATCCTATCTTTGCTACATCTGGTCGTATTCACCGAAAAGAGCACTGTATAATATTGAAGCTTATCAGGGTGATAATTATTCCACCTCGCTGAATTATACGATGACAAAGGTAAACGACCTCGGTGTTTCACAGAACTATGTTGCCGCCACCTGCCTGTATCAGCAGTGCTTCGGGCTCGGCAATGCAAGGTTTATCAGACCTACAAACAACTATGTTAACGCCTTTGGCTCGGGACTCGGTATATATAATTTTGAAAAATGCATTTATGATGACGGCTATACCAATAAGCTTCCCGAAAACATAAAGTTCGGCTACAGCAATATACAGTTTTTGCCCACGGGACTATATGTTACGGGATATACGAAAAACGGCAGAGCGCTGACGCTTGATGATGTCGTTTTCAGCACCAAAGCCTATGTAGCAAACGAAGAAAGCGGCAAGCTTTCCGTTACCCTTTCAGGTGAAAAGACACTCGCAGGCAATGCTCCCGTCGGCGCATTTCACGGTGTAAGCGATATGAAGAATCCGCGCAGCACAAAGCCGTTTAATCTCAGCACACCCGATTATTGTTATGACGGAAAATTCAGGGCGTCAGGCAAAGAGTTCTATATCTATATAAGCGGCACAAAGCTTGCAAAGCGCCGCTATATAACAAGTCTTTCAATAGGCGCATTTTCAAGAGACCAGTATAAGTCAACCAATCCCAATGCAACAAAAGACGAGCTTAAAGCGGTAGACGGCATTGTTGAGGGAACGGCGATGTCGGCAGCGGCAAGCGCCTGCTCGGATGAGGTTCTTGTTTATAACATTGCAACCGACAGTCAGGGCGATGCGTGGTATAATCACCAGAAGGACGGCAAAGCAATAAATGAAGCGCCCGAAGACAAGCCTGCGGCATATATCGGCATAAGCCGAACTGATGCAGGAGTCAGCACTGATGAAAACAGCACCAAGCAACGTCCGATAACAGGCGTGTTGCTGTATTTGCTTAATGATTCAACGGCACCGAATGAGATTGAAATAGACAGCGTTAAGTATTACTGCGCAGGAGTTTCAACGCCTTTAACTATGAAGGGTAAAAAATATTTCCTTTACTATTCATACAGCAAGGGTGCTTTCCCCGGCGAGCCGATTGAAGATATTACTATTGATAACATACCGATTATAAACGGTTATGCAACAAATGTCTGCGGCGATAAAAGCAGCAGTGTGCCATACGGTAATCCCGAGCAGACGAATTTCATTCATGTGAAATATGAGCGCGACCCGAGAACGGATTTCTTCAACAAGCTTTATATCGGTCAGGGAGATACAGCCCGTGCGGCTCAATGCGATTTACTTACCAATGGCTGTCTGGAATATATTGATTTGGATGCTAATTTAGGCGTTGTGGGGCACAGCGTGTATATCGGTTTCCGCAGGGGACATCTTGATCTGGATGAAATAAACAGCAAAAACACCGAAAAATTGAGGGAAAAAGAGAAGCGAACCCAGCTTCAGGAAGCAATCTACGATATTATTATCACGGATGATGAGCCATACCGTGAGGAAGGTATTGTCAGAAACAATATCTATTATAAGCCCGTTGGCAATAAGGATTTAACAGGCGGTATGGGACACAGACTGTATATGTACTATGCAAGTCCGTGGTATTCCGAGCGATATAATAAAACAACGGGTGCAAGTACGCTTCTTCCGCAGGATGTTTATAGCGGCTACTATACGCATTTTGCACTTGCTCAGTACGACAGAGTGCCGTATAATTCCTCTCTTGCAGGCACAACCAATACCCAAAATTCGGTTAAGCCCTGGGAATACGTTATGCTTGCCGATGGCTCCATAGCGGCTGATTTGAACGAGGGCACAATTGCCTTTAAGTCGGACAGCGAAACTTCTCGCTATGCCTATGATAACCGTATAACAATGTTTGCTCAGCGTGACGACGGCAGCGTTAAGCCTGCAGGTGAAATAACCGGCGGCTTTGTTGAAAAGAGTATGGCTGTCGGCAGTGCATATATTAATAATTAATGTTTTGAAAGGGATTGTTATGAAACATTTAACAAGGGCAATTATCGCAGTTTTTATGGCTGTGCTGATGGGAACTCTGCTTCCCGTTCAGGTGTTTGCAGACACGCCCGATTACATCAGTGAAGTAAAAGTGTTTATGGGGGATTATTCCGCTGCCGAAAGCGAGGGCTATACGCTCCTCGGGAACGGCAGCAATCCCGTTGACCTGAACCAAAACGCAGGCGGCGGCTTGGGCTCAAAAGGCGAAAAGGCAGTATATCTCGGCTATAAAACAACACAAGTGAGAAGCGAAGCCATTTCGGATCTTGCCCTTATGAATATGAAAGGCGGCTATGATGTTGCCGAATATACTGCGCTGATGAATCAGCAGATGAAATCTCAAATCCTGCCTTTTATTGAAAAGTTTCAGGCAACTATTGATGAGTACAGGGCAAACTACGCTTCTAATAACAGAAGCAATAAACAGCGCGCATCGTATATTCACGATATGCTTGATAAAATGATTGATGATGATACAGGCAGCGGATTGGGAACTTTGCTGCTTAATCCAACAAAGCAGGAACTTGGCGATGCTGCTTATAATGCGCTGCCCGATGCAGAGAAGAAGCAGCATGCAGACCTTGCAACAATAATTGCTCAGTCAAACGGTCAGGCAACGCTTATGCTTGAAAATCTGCTCACTCGTGCGGCAGATAATAATTCAGACAGCTGGATAGACAGGTTTGCCGAAATTAATTATGACAAGCTTGTTGATTTTACAGGTATGGCGCCCACCGATGCAAACAAAGAACTTGCAAAGCTTTATGATGACGATGCATATCTTTTGTTGCAGCAGTGGAATGATTTAAGCAAAGAACTGCTGAGTTATGACGATGCAGTGGAAAAAGTTGATAATTATGTTGTTCCCGATTTAGAAGCTCTTAAGGCAGAAATCGCATCAGTAGACAAAGATACCGATGCGGAAGAATTCCAAAGATTAACCGAAGAATATGTTGAAGCCCAGAAGAAAGAAAAGGAAATCCAGAATTGCACTGAAATAATTGCAATTTACGATATGCTTGATGAAACTGATTACGGCGACGGCACTATGCTTGATTTCTTCACGCAGGATTACGATGAGGTTGAAGATGATGTAACAATGCTTTATCCTTTGGTTGCCTCTCTTACGAACGGGCAGCGTGCAGGGCTTGAGTTTGTTTCACTCAGAGAGTTGATGCTTATTGCGATAACAACCGTAGAAGGTTACGGCTCCGTTAATCTTGATGAAATAGAAGAAGTATCTATTTATGACGGCGTTGACAGAGGCATTTATGAAAAAGGCGGCGTTGCGCTCACCAGTGATGCTATCCGCACAAAAGCGCTGAATAAGGTACAGGAGGAAAACTCCAAACTGAGCGGCTGGAGCATTGCAACAATTGCGCTCACAGGCGCTTGCTTCCTTGCACTTGCAGGCTCGGCCATATCATGGGCTGTTTATGCTTCCAAATTCAAAGCAGTTGCACATGAAGTTAATTTAACGCTTGTAGAGCTGGAAATGGCATATCCCAGAATTAACGGAAAGGTTGTTCACTGGAGCTTAAACGAGGCTTTGAAATTCTCGGATAAGGAAACGCAGGCGCTGTATAAATGCTATGCGGCAAAATCGGCAATGTGCAAGTATATGACTGTCGGCTTCGGCATTGCAATGATTGTTTTTGCAGGTATTACAACCTGGCTCACCTGGCGCGATATGTGCGCTTACTATGATGTAAAATTCAGCCCCATTCCGCATTATATGGTCGATGAAAAGGATATTATCGGCTACAACAAAAAGGGCGAAAAAATAATGCTCAAAAATCAGTCTGCATACTATAAAGCAGTTGATTGCAACAGAACCGAATCGGACGAGATGTTCAAGGCGCTCGGAACCTGCGCGGATATGAACGGCGATGTCGGCAGGCAATGGCTCGCACTTTATGCAGTTAAAAATGAAGTTATGGAGCCGATTCTTGCTTCATCGCTAAAAGTGGTTGTTGACAACGCACAGATTCCCGCGGGCTACACAACGGGCATTCATATGTTCGGCTCGGATGCAGCGTTCAATCTCAACAGCAGTCTTTACGACTGGAATGACAGCGCACCAAGTGTTTATATTTACTTTAAAACAGACGACAGCACCGCAAGCACAACAGGTGCCAACTTCACTGCCGGCTCGTTAGCCCTTGCAGGAGGCGCAGGATTGGTTCTCGGAGCTGCAATCACTGCAATCGCTTCCGCAACCATAAAGAAAAAGGAAGAAAACAAAACAGCAATTGCATAATATGGGGGAATATATATGAAACATTTAACAAGAGCAATTATCGCAGTCTTTATGGCTGTACTTATTGGAACACTGATTCCCGTTCAGGTGTTTGCAGATACGCCCGATTATATCAGCGAAGTTAAAGTTTTTATGGGCGATTATTCCGCTGCCGAGGCAGAGGGTTATACGCTGCTTAAGGACGGGAGCAATCCTGTTGATTTAAACCAAGATGCCGGCGGCAGTATCGCGTCGAAAGGTGAAAAAGCCGTTTTTCTCGGCTATAAAACCACAAAGAAAGCCGACGAGGCGATTACCGACCTTGCGCTGATGAATATGAAGGGCGGCTATGATGTTGCGGAATACGATGCGCTTTATAACCGATATATCAATGCGCAGATGATGCCGTTTATTCAAACATTTCTTGCAACCATCAATGAATACCGTGCCAACTACGTTTCCAAAAATGCAGCGAACAAGGCAAGAGCGCAGTATGTTCACGATACGCTCAATAAGTTTATTGACGACGATACGGGCAAGGGGCTCGGCGATTTACTGCTGAACGAAACCATCTATGAAATGGCAAAGCCGCAGTACGACGCACTTTCCGATAAAGAGAAAGAAAAAACAAACTTTAACGATGTCAACGAAAGCGTGCGTAATTCTCTCAGTGCAACCGAGAGAAAAGAGCATGCCGACCTTCTCACCATTCTGGCGCAGGGCAACGGTAACGCTATCCTGCTGCTGCAAAACCTGTTGATGCGTGCAGCGGACAGCAACAATAATACTTGGATGGAGCGTATGAGCAATCTTTCCTATGATGCTCTGCTCGACCAGACCGGTTTGCCTCCTACGGATGCAGCCAAGAAGGTTGCCAAGTTATACGACGATACGGCGCAGACGATTCTTGATATGTGGGATGATTTCAGCAAAGAGATGAACGCGTACGACGACAATGTTGAAGCGGTGGAGGCATTTGACTTTGACGCCTGCCAGGAAGCCATTGACGCCAAGGATACCATTACCGAAAAAACAAGCGAAGCGGAGAAAGAAGAAATCCTGAATGCTTTTGTGGAAGCAGTTGGCAAACTTTCCGAAATCACAGCAAAGAGCCAGGCGATTGCCCTTCATGACGCTATGGATGAAATGGATTATCTCGACGGTACCATGCTCGATTTCTTTATGCAGAGTGCCGAGGAGATTGAGGATGATATTACTATTTTGTATCCTATGGCGGCGGTTTTGACGAACGGTCAGAAGGCAGGGCTTGACATCGTTTCACTTCGTGAACTGTGCATCATTACATTGACCGATGGTAAGCAGTATAAAAATACTGACGCTGACTTTATGGAGGAAACCTCTGTTTTTGACGGCGTTGACCGCAGAATTTATGAAAAGGGCGGCGTGGCGCTGACCAGCGACTCGCTGAGAAAAGATGCGCTCGCAAAGGCAACGGAAAACGATAGTTTTTCATTTAGTTGGTGGACTTACGGTATGATGGGTGTCACCGTTCTTTCCGCTGCGGCACTGTTTGCTTCTGTCAAATACCTCGGCAAAGTCAAGAATTTGGCTTCAGAAGCTACCAGCCAATACGAGTATGTATATGAGGTAATCGAAGAGAGTGGCTATAACGAAATGTCAGGCGCGTCCTTATCCAATGAGGAAATCATTGCCCAAATGAAGGCAAATAATGGTTATAGAGAGGTTTATAATAATTATAACTCGGCTAACAGTTTGGTGAAGTCAACAAGATATTTGACCTACGGCATTACAGCTGTTATGGTCATAATGATTGCCATTACTACCTGGCTTACCTGGCGCGATATGTGCGCTTACTATGATGTAAAATTCAGCCCCATTCCGCATTATATGGTCGATGAAAAGGATATTATCGGCTACAACAAAAAGGGCGAAAAAATAATGCTCAAAAATCAGTCGGCGTATTATAAAGCCGTCGAGTGTAACAGAACCGAAGCAGACGAGATGTTCAAGTCGCTCGGAACCTGCGCGGATATGAACGGCGACGTCGGTCAGCAGTGGCTGGCGCTCTATGCAGTTAAGAATGAAGTTATGGAACCGATTCTTGCTTCTTCTCTTAAAGCGGTTGTCGGCGACGCTCAAATGCCTGCGGGTTATAAAACGGGTGTTCATATGTTCGGCACAGAAGCAGCGTTCAACCTCAACAGCAGTCTTTACGACTGGAATGACAGCGCACCAAGTGTTTATATTTACTTTAAAACAGACGATACAGCAGCAAGCACTACGGCTTCAACCTTCACGGGCGGTGCGCTCGCTCTTGCAGGCGGTGCAGGATTAATCCTTGGCGCTGCCGTTACGGCAATTGCTTCCGCAGCTGTAAAGAAAAAAGAAAAAACAAAATCTACGGTTGCATGATGTGGAGAAATGCATATGAAATATTTATCACGAGCAATTATC
Source organism: Ruminococcaceae bacterium UBA3751 (assembly GCA_002371215.1). Lineage (GTDB taxonomy): Bacteria > Bacillota > Clostridia > Oscillospirales > Acutalibacteraceae > Eubacterium_R. Next base: position 16,498 of record DFGL01000045.1, read on the forward strand.
GCAGTCTTTATTGCTGTACTTATCGGAACTCTGTTTCCCGTTCAGGTTTTTGCAGATACGCCTGATTATATCAGCGAAGTTAAAATCGGTATGGGCAAAAATTCAGAAGACGCGCTTGCAGGGCTTGAGGGATACACTGTTCTTAAAGACGGCAATAATCCCGTTGACCTTAACCAAGACGCGGGCAAGGAGAGCAACGGACCTTTCAGCGTCGGCGCTAAAGGCAACAAGATAGTTTATCTCGGCTATAAAACAACCAAGAACATCAAGGAGGCAATAACCGATCTTGCTTTAATGAATATGAAGGGCGGATATGACGTTAATGAATATGAGATTTTAATGGAATATCAGTTAAAATCGCAGATTCTGCCCTTCGTTGAAAGCTTTACAAAGTCGCTTGAAGAATACCGCGCAAATTATAATTCAAAAAGCAAGGCAAACAAACAGCGCGCAAAATACATTCACGATATTCTTAACAAGCTGACGGATGACGACACGGGCAAGCCCCTTGGCGATTTATTCCTGAACAAAACAAAATACGAGCTGGGTGATACAGCGTATAATGCTCTTTCCGATGAGGAAAAGAAGGAACACGCCGATATCGTAACAATAATTGCGCAGGCAAACGGAAGAGCAACCTTAACCCTTGAAAATCTGATTACAAGAGCCGCCGATACAAACAAAACCAGCTGGCTTGAGCGTTTTGAATCAACCGAATACGATGATTTGATTGAGCAGACGGGCGAAGCCCTTACAGACGCGAGAAAAACGCTTGCAAGAATGTATGACGATAATGCAAACACCATTCTTGATATGTGGGAAGCCTTCCGCGAAGAATTATCAGGATATGATGAAGCTCTGAACACCGTCGAAAATTATGATGAAGCCTCTGTTAACGCTGCGTTTGAAGCGATGGATAATCTCAGCAAAAACGCAAGTGATTCACAAAAGCAGGAAATCATCAGCAATTATGAAGCTGCAGGAAAAGCGTTGCTTGAATACACTGACGCAATGCAGATAATAACTATTCATGATAAGCTTTCCGAAACGGATTATCTTGATTCAACCATGCTTGATTTCTTCCTTCGCGACAGCAGTGATTTGGAAGATGATATAACTCTGCTTTATCCTATGGCTGCTGCTTTTTCGCAGGGACAGCGCACAGGGCTTGAATTCATTTCACTTAAGGATTTGATACTGATTGCAATCGCAGGTGAGGAAGGTTATTCCGACCGTAATCTCGATAAACTCGAGCCTGCCTCAATTTATGAGGGCGTTGACCGCGCTGTCTATGAGAAGGGCGGTGTTGCCCTTACAACCGAGGCTCGCAGAAAAAAGGCTTCCGCTTACGAGGAAGTTGAAAAAGCCAATTCCAACCTCTATTATATTATGCTTTATGTTACAATCGGAATCGGTGCAGTTGCGGCGATTTCGGGCGTTGCGGCATTAAAGCTCTATATGTTTGCTCAGAAAGCGGATATCGTTTATGCAAACAAAAGCTATGAGCTGTTTGATAAAGCGGTAAGCACTGCGTGGAGAAACTCAAAAATTGCAACATCCCTGACCGCAGGTCTGAGCATTGTCGCAGGTATACTTATGCTGATAACCATTGTTATTGATTGTTATGAAATGAGTCAGTACTACAATGTTCAGTTCACTCCCATTCCGCATTATATGGTTGATGAAAAGGATTTGATAAGCTATAACAAAAAAGGCGAAAAGGTGGTTTTGAAAAACCAGTCGGCTTATTATAAAGCCGTTGAATGCAACAGAACCGAAGCTGACGAGATGTTCAAAATGCTCGGAACCTGCGCCGATATGAACGGCGATGTGGGTCAGCAGTGGCTTGCGCTTTATGCAGTTAAAAATGAAGTTATGGAGCCGATTCTTGCTTCATCGCTAAAAGTGGTTGTTGACAACGCACAGATTCCCGCGGGCTATACAACGGGTATTCATATGTTTGGAACGGATGCGGCATTTAATCTTAACAGCAGTCTTTACGACTGGAATGACAGCGCACCAAGTGTTTATATTTACTTTAAAACAGACGATACAGCAGCAAGCACTACGGCTTCAACCTTCACGGGCGGTGCGCTCGCTCTTGCAGGCGGCGTAGGCGTTGTTCTCGGAGCAGTCCTGTCGGCAGTTGCTTTTAACGTAAAGAAAAAGAAAAGCCGTCCTGAAACGGCATAAAGACAAACAGAAAGAAGGATATTAGTATGAATCGCATTTTGCAAGTATTATTAGCAATCTTTATGGCAGTGCTGATGGGAACTTTGCTTCCCGTTCAGGTGTTTGCGGATACACCCGAATATATCAGCGAAGTCAAAATCGGTACGGGCAGATGGAACTCCGGCGATGACAAAAAATCCGATGTAGCTTTGAAGTCGCTTGAGGGTTATAAAATTCTCTCCGACGATTCAGGAAACCCCGTAGACCTTAATAAGGATGCTGAAGGCGGCATAGGTTCAAAGGGCGAAAAAGTCGTTTATCTCGGCTATAAAACCACCAAGAATCGAAACGAAGCTATTACCGACCTTGCTCTTATGAATATGAAGGGCGGCTATTCGGTTAAGGACTATGAAACCTTAATGGAAACCCAGATGAAGTCTCAGATTATTCCGCTTGTTGATAGCTTTCTTGCAGCAATTAACGAGTACCGTGAAAATTATGAGGCAGGCAATCAGAGGGCTGTTTACATAAACGATGTTCTCAATAAGTTTATCGACGATGATACCGGAAAAGGTCTCGGCGATTTGCTTCTGAATGAAACCGTTTATGAAAAAGCAAAGCCGATTTATAGCGCTCTTTCCAATAAGGAAAAGGAAACCACAACTTTCTATGATGTTAATAATCAGGTGCGCGATGCACTGCCTGAAGATGAAAAGAACAGCTGTGCCGATATTCTTACTATCATTGCACAGTCAAACGGCAAGGCGACTCTGCTTATGCAGAATCTTATTACCCGTGCAGCCGATACTAACGACAGCACTTGGCTTGAACGCTTTTCGGAAATCACTTATGATGATTTGATTGAAGCAACAGGCAAATCTCCTACTGATGCTGCAAAACAGATTGCAAAGCTTTATGACGACGATGCCAATACAATTCTTGATTCGTGGAGCGTACTTTACGACGAACTTATGAAGTATGATGAATACACTAAGTTTGTAAAAACCTATGACGATAAGAAACTCAGCGAAACCGAGAAAAAATTAAAGGTTATCACCGAAGTAGGAAGCAATGCGACCGAAGAAGAGGTTCTTCAGGCGTATAATGATTATAACGAGGCTCTTGAAGCACAGCAGAAGTTACTCAGCGCGCTCAAGGCAATTGCGATTCACGATTCTCTTGCAGAAATGGAATGTGAATACGGCAATATGCTTGAATTCTTTATGCAGAGCTATGATGATGTTGCAGCTGATATCACTGCGCTTTATCCTCTCGTTGCATCTTTCTCTGCAGGTCAGCGGGCAGGGCTTGAATTCATCAGCCTTGAGGAAATAATGATGATTGCTCTTACTGATGAGGGAGCGTATTCCGATACGGAGCTTGATGAACTTGAAGAGCTTTCTATTTATAACGGCGTCGACCGTTCTATCTATGAAAAAGATGCGGTAGCTCTCACAAGCGACGCTATCCGCGCCGATTTTGCAGCGCAGGTTGAGGAGGAAAACTCCGAGTTCAGCCCCTGGACGATTGCTATGTGGGCGGTAACGGGCGCTATGGCTGCAGGTGCAATCACCTCGGCGATACTGTCGGTTAGCTTCAAAGCATACTCCAACTGGTGCTCAAAAATGTTCATAGAATTATCAAGTCATTCTTTTGAAGAATATGAAGCATTTGCTATAAAGCATAAGGTAATTATTAACCTTGGCAGGGATAAGTATTTAGGTCATGAAATGTTTAGTAACGTATACTACGATGAGCTGTACGCTACGCGTTCAACAATCTGCAAATGGATGACCGTCGGTTTCACAGTTGCTATAGTGGTTGTTGCTGCGGTCAGCGTATATCTCACTTACAGGGATTTACAGGCACAGTATAAGGTCGATTTTACGCCGATTCCGCGTTATATCGTTGATGAAAAGGATTTAATCGGATATAACAAAAATGGCGAAAAGATTATACTTAAAAATCAGTCCGCTTACTACAAAGCAGTAGAGTGCAACAGAACAGAAGCTGATGAATTTTTCAGTGTTCTCGGAACCCTCTCTGACTTGAACGGCGACGTCGGCAAGCAATGGCTCGCTCTTTACGCTGTTAAAAACGAAGCAATGGAGCCGATTCTTGCTTCATCGCTAAAAGTGGTTGTTGACAACGCACAGATTCCCGCGGGCTATACAACGGGTATTCATATGTTTGGAACGGATGCGGCATTTAATCTTAACAGCAGTCTTTACGACTGGAATGACAGCGCGCCAAGTGTTTATGTTTACTTTAAAACAGACAACAGCGCTGCAAGCACAGCGGGCTCCAACTTTACGGGCGGCACGCTCGCTCTTGCAGGCGGTGCAGGTGTTGCTCTCGGAGCTGTGATTACTGCGCTTGCTATGACATCTAAAAGAAAGAAAACCGAAAGTAAAGCCGCAGCTGCTTAATCGGAATCTCAAAACGGCAAATCAATGATATTATATAAATAGAAAGGAAAATCTATTATGAAAAAGGTTTTAAGTATTGTTTTATGTTTTGCATTAGCAGCAACTCTTTTCGGATGCGGCATGAGCGTCGGTAAAGAGGTTAATCTTCGCGACAAGCTCGCCTCCCTTGTGACCAGCGATGAAGCACTCGGCGTTAAAGGTAAGTACAGCGCACTTTCCGACATTACTGACGGAAGTGTTGATAAGGACTTAATCGGCACCTGGAAGACAGCAGACGGCGAAACAAGCTATGTTTATAACGAGGACGGAACCGTAAAAGCTTCCTCCGAATACGGCGATTTTGAAACAAAATTCACTTGCCTGACCTTGGGCGAATACAAGGTTATCTGCGAAGAGATGGAAATGGAAAGCGAGGACGCTGACGGCAACACAACAACGTCAACCATCGTTTCTTACTCAACCTATGATGTTGATAACGACGCGCTTTATTTCACAAATGTTGAAGATACAACCGATGAAAATGTGGATTCTTCACAGTATGCGCTTATGGTTATGTATCGTGCGGATGAAAGCGGCAGCGTTGACGCAGCAGTCGCAAAGAACAAGGTTGCCCTTGATTCCTTCACAGGCACGTGGTCATCCGAAAAAGGTGAAATCAAAATTGTTGACGGCACGCTTACGCTTGGCAAAGACGTTTACGATATCTCAATGAATGATAAAGGCAAGCTTGTTGTTGATAAGGACGGTTCGTCTACAGAGTATTCCGTTAACATCAGCATCAGAAAACAGTATGACAGCGAGGATAAAACGCAGGCTACGGAAACGACTGCGCTCGGACTGTACTTCACCGGTGCTGATGAAAACGATAAGCCGAATCTCGAATCCGTTCTTGACGACTGGGGAGAGTATAAGCCTAATTACTTCTCGGGAACATTTGACCTTAAGCAGTAATCGGCATTATGCTAAATTAATTGACGATTCGTCAAAATAAGTTATAATAATAAGGAGGGCAATTGCTCTCCTTACTGACCGGAATATGCCGCGGAAGACGGAATATAACCAAGCGTTTTATCAAAAGCTGTTGCTCGCTTCGCTCGTCGGCTTTTGAATTTCGTTTCAAGTCGCATCCATAAAAGAAAAGCCCAATCACCTGAAGGTGATTGGGCTTTTCTGGTGCAGGAGATGGGACTTGAACCCACACAAGCTAATGCCCACTAGAACCTGAATCTAGCGCGTCTGCCATTCCGCCACTCCTGCGCGTCCAAACATCTTCCGTGATTGAAACATAACGCTTCGCATTATGTTAATAATCACTACAGATGTTTCTCCTCTTCAAATCAAAATTCGGCTTCGCCTGCTTTTTGATTTGTAAAGTGCTTCGCACAAAGGTGTGATTGAAACATAACGCTTCGCATTATGTTGATAATCACAGATAATGTTATATAATAATGTGCCTTGATATATTATCATATCAAGGCGCATTTGTCAAAGGTAAATTATAAATTTATCTCCTGAGGCATTCCGCCGTTTTCTCTTGATTTGTCAGCACGGTAAACACTGAGGTGTCCTGCAACGGAATCAAATATTGACGTACAGGCAAGGCTCGGCTCTTCTCCTCTTATAAATTTAACAAAATCCGCAGCGAGCCTCTCGTCTCCGCCGCCGTGACCGCCGTATGCTCCTACCATATCTCCGGTTACCCTGAGGTCAACCTCTTCAATATCGCATTCCTCGTTGTGCGCGTCAGGGGAGGGGTTTATTTTCAGTACGGTGAACTTTGAATCTTCAAAATTACCGAAAATCTCACCCTTTGTACCAACAATATGTATGTTTCTTCTCGGCTGAGCGCTTCCGCCGACCATATTGTGGGTTGCCGTCGCTCCGCTTTCAAATTCAATCGCAACGCTCTGGTGGTCAACAACATTATTGTCGCATTTATAAATGCATCGTGCGTAGGGGTTATCGCTTTTCATAAGAGCGATTTTATCTTCAATAGTCGGGTTTTCTATTCCCTCAAGTGCGTCCCAGACGTAAAATGCCCAGCGCTCGGGATGGTCTATGTACAGTCTTTTTGTGGAAAAATTGCAGCTGTCAACAAGCGGGCAGTCCTTCATACAGATTGTTCCTGCGTCCTTCGGTGCGTTTTCGGGCTTGAACTGATATTTTCCGCCGAAAGAAGAAATCTTTTTCGGCTTCGTTTCGCTCATAAGCCACATTATTATATCAATATCGTGGCAGCACTTTGCAAGCAGCATAGACGTGTGACATTTATCGCTGTTCGCCCATTTGCCTCTGATATACGAGGTCGAAAGGTGATGGTATGAAACGTGCTCGTTAGTCTGTATGTTAATGATGTCGCCGATTTCACCGCTGTGAATTCTCTCTTTTATTGAGTAATAGAACGGCGTGTATCTCAGAACGTGGCAAATCATAACCCTTGAACCGTTTTTCTTTGCGCAGTTTACTATTTCCCACATTTCGTCCTCATTCGGCGCAAAGGGCTTTTCAAGCAACATATCGTACCCCGCGTCCAGCAGCGGAACGGCGGTTTCAAGGTGCTGCTCGTCCATTGTTCCGTTAATAACGGCGTCAGCAAGCTTTCCGTGCTTTGCAAGCTCCTGAGCACTTTCAAAACACATATCCTCGCTGAAGCCAAAGTATTCCATAGCCTTTTTTCTTCTTACAGGGTTTGGGTCCGCAACACCTACTATTTTCAGCATTTCGGGGTTGGTTTTTGCAAGCTCGCTGTAAACAAACGCCCTGTGACCGGCGCCGACTATTATTGCAGTAACGGGTTTATTATTCATAGTTTTTACCTCGCTTAATTTCTATTCTTGATTATAACACATAGGGCATAGATTGCAACAGTAAAATATCCCTTGACAAAAAGAACAGTAAATATTATTTTATAATTAAATAAATTTTGGAGTTGTTATGAAAAAGCTTCTTGTATTTTTAAAAAACTACAAATTGCAGTCTGTTCTCGCGCCTGCCTTTAAAATGCTTGAGGCGTGCTTTGAGCTGATTGTACCGCTTGTCGTCGCCTCAATAATTGACGACGGCATAAAAGGCGGAAACACCTCGCTTGTTCTCAGCAGAACAGGCGTTTTGGTGCTTCTTGCCGTAGTGGGAATGGCGGCGGCAATAAGCGCTCAGTTTTTTGCTGCAAAAGCGGCAACGGGCTTTGCAACTGAGCTTCGCCACGCTCTGTTTGAAAAAATACAGAGCTTTTCCTTTACGGAACTTGATAAAATCGGAGTTTCAACTCTTATAACGCGCCTAACGACTGATGTAAATCAGGCTCAGAATACCGTAAATATGACGCTTCGGCTTCTCCTTCGCTCACCCTTTATTGTTGCTGGCGCAGCCTTTATGGCGCTTATGATAGATTTCAGAGCAAGCCTTATTTTTATTGTTGTAATCGTTCTTCTTTTCTCAGTCGTCTTAGTAGTAATGAAACTGACCGTGCCTATGTACAAAAAGGTTCAGGGCGCGCTTGACCGCATAACGCTTGCAACCCGTGATAATATAAAAGGCGCAAGAGTAATCCGTGCTTTTACGGGTGAGGATGAGGAGCGTGAAAGCTTTACGAAGGAAAATAACCTTCTCGCGCATTTTCAGCGCGTAGCAGGTCGTTTTTCTGCTCTGGTAAATCCGCTTACATTTGTAATCGTAAACCTCGGAATAATTGCTCTTATCCGTTACGGAGCCATAAGGGTAAACAGCGGTAATATGTCTCAGGGAACAGTAGTTGCTCTTTATAATTATTTAAGTCAGATACTCGTTGAGCTGATTAAATTTGCCAATTTAGTTGTAACTATTACAAAGGGCTTTGCCTCAGGCGGCAGAATATCAAAAATTCTTGAAGTGGAGAATAGTCTGCAGAAAACAGAAAAACTTCCCCCTTCAAACAGCTCAAAGGTTAAGTTTGACAGCGTTTCACTTACTTATAGCGGAGCGGGTGAGGAGAGCCTTAAAAATATCTCTTTTACCGCCGAAAAGGGTGAGGTTATAGGAATTATAGGTTCAACAGGCAGCGGAAAAAGCTCGCTCGTTGGGCTCATCCCTCATTATTACGACTGTACCGAAGGAACGGTTAGCGTTGACGGGATTGACGTGAAATCGTATGACCCTGAAGAATTGCGCTCAAAAATCGGCTTCGTTATGCAAAAGGCTGTGCTTTTCAGCGGAACGGTTCGTGAGAATATCCGCTGGGGAAAGAGCGACGCAACCGATGAGGAGATAAACGAAGCGCTTAAAATAGCGCAGATTTACGGCGCTGTATATGAAAAAGACGGGCTTGATACCGTTGTCGAACAGGGCGGCGCCAATTTCTCGGGCGGTCAGAGGCAAAGGCTTTCCGTTGCCCGTGCAATTGTAAAAAAGCCTGAGATAATTGTTCTTGACGACAGCGCCTCCGCTCTTGATTTTGCAACGGAAAGAGCTATGCGAAAGGCAATCCTTTCGCTTGATTATAAGCCTACGCTGTTTATCGTTTCCCAGCGCTGCTCCTCAATTCTCAGCGCGGATAAGATAATTGTCCTTGAGGACGGAGAATGCGTCGGTATCGGTACAAACAGCGAGCTCCTCAGCTCCTGCGAGGTATACAGAGAGATATACTATTCGCAGTTTGAAAGGGAGGAGGACAGTGATGAAGAATAAAGAAGTTATTAAGCGCGTTTATTCCTATGTAAAAAGGTACAGCCTGTATCTTTTCTTATCGCTTCTTCTCGCCGTAATAAGTGTTGCAGGAACGCTGTATATTCCCGTTTTGGTAGGGCGTGCAATTGATAATATAGTGGGTAAAAACAGCGTGGATTTTGCCGCGCTTGCCGATATTATCATTCAAATTGCCGTTATAATAGGCGCTACCGCTATCGCACAGTGGACGATGAATGCGTGCAATAATAAGATAACCTTCAATGTCATTCGCGATATGAGAAGCAGAGCCTTTTCAAAAATCGAAACCCTTCCTATAAAATATCTTGATTCTCATCCTGCGGGCGAAATAGTTTCCCGCGTTATTGCCGATGTAGACCAGTTTGCCGACGGGCTTCTTATGGGGTTTACTCAATTTTTTACAGGCGTTGTAACGATAATCGGAACGCTCGCTTTTATGCTGTCAATCAACGTGTGGATAACGCTTGCGGTTGTTGTTGTAACCCCGCTGTCTTTCCTGATTGCGCGTTTTATAGCTAAAAAAACGTATTCTATGTTTAAACTGCAAAGCGAAACGAGGGGAGAGCAAACCGCTTTTATTGACGAGATGATTGGCAGCCAGAAAACCGTTGAGGCGTATTCAATGGGAAATGAGAATTTGAAAAGGTTTGACGAACTCAACGAACGGCTTGGTAAATACTCCCTGAAAGCAGTTTTTTATTCATCAATTACTAACCCCGCAACCCGCTTTGTCAACAGCATTGTATACGCCTGCGTTGCGCTTTTCGGCGCGCTTCTTGCTATTAAAACGCAAGAGCAGGCTATAACCGTAGGTGTGCTTGCATCATTCTTGGCGTATGCAAATCAGTATACTAAGCCTTTTAATGAAATCAGCGGCGTTATAACCGAGCTTCAAAACGCGCTTGCCTGTGCGGAAAGACTCTTTGATTTGCTTGAGGAGGAGAGTGTACCTCCCGACAGTGAAAATGCTAAGGAGCTTGTTTCTGTTGACGGCAGAATCGAAATAAAGAACGTCAGCTTTTCATATGATGAAAATAAAAAGCTGATTGAGAATTTTAACCTTTGCGTTACCCATGGAATGAGGGTAGCGATAGTTGGTCCTACCGGCTGCGGTAAAACAACGCTTATAAATCTTCTTATGCGGTTTTATGACCCCGTCAGCGGTAAAATCCTTCTTGACGGAAATGAATATGCCGATATAAAGATGAGCTCTCTGCGCGAAAACTTTGGCATGGTGCTTCAGGAAACGTGGCTTAAGGCAGGTACCGTTAAAGAAAATATTGCCCTTGGAATGCAAGATGCAACGGATGAGCAGATTATATCTGCGGCAAAACGCGCTCATGCCCACTCTTTTATTAAAAGGCTTGAAAACGGCTACGATACTCTGCTTTCAGAGGATGGAGGTTCGCTTTCACAGGGACAGAAGCAGCTCCTGTGTGTAGCCCGCCTTATGCTCGCAGCGCCCTCGGTTCTTATTCTCGACGAGGCAACCTCGTCTATCGATACAAGAACGGAAATGAAAATTCAGAGCGCCTTTTCCGACTTAATGAAGGGGAAAACCTCCTTTATTGTTGCTCACAGACTTGCAACGATAAAAAACGCAGACCTTATTCTTGTAATGAGGGACGGCAGTATTGTAGAACAGGGCTCCCACAGTGAGCTTTTAAGCAAAAAAGGCTTTTACTATGAGTTGTACAATTCGCAGTTCCCTGACAGAAGAACTGCTATGTAAATGTATATTCATAAAAAACTTGTATATTTTTTTACAGTGTGCTATAATTTGTACGAAAAATAAAAAGGAGCTTTTTGATATGACGAAAAACTCTCCATGTGCAATTAAAACCAAGAACAAAATGGGTCAGGCAGTTAAGAAACTTATGAAGTTGAAATCGTTTGATAAAATAACCGTATCGGATATAACAACCGAATGCGGTTTCCACCGTCAGACCTTCTATTATCATTTTCAGGACAGGTATGAGCTTATTGACTGGATAATATATAATGAGCTTCTTGTTCCGTTTATGGATGAATTTACTTTTAATAAGCTTTATGATAAGTTCAATACACTGCTTGAAACTATTGAATCGGACAAACTGTTTTATCAGCGCGCAATGCGTATTTCTTCCGGAGAGGTGAGCGAATACCTAAACGTTGCTGCGCGTCAGCTTTTTGTTAATACTATTTCTTCATTAAGCAATAAAGAGCTTACCGTTACTCAGGATAATGATGAATATATGCTTATTGTTGAATTCGTTGGCTTTGGACTTACGGGAATTGTAATGAGTTGGGTGCAGCGCGGAATGAAGGAAAGTCCTGCGGAGCTTACCGAAAAGCTCGTTAAACTTGTTGAAAAGTGTAAAAACTTTGTCATAAATAACTGAAAGACGGATGAGCATATCCGTCTTTTTTATTTGCGCTAAACTCTTATTCCAACGAACTTCCGACTTGCGGTGAGTGAGTCAGCTTCGTAGGGTTCTTTCTTTGAGTAATTTGACGAATTATGTCTTTTATGATATAATTATCAAGTTATATTTTACGGAGGCATTACTTTATGAAAAAGATAATTTCAATTTTTCTTGCGGTAATAATGCTGTTTTCAGCCTCGGGTGCGGGTACAGCATATGCGGCGCAGCGAAAATATGTTGAAGATGTTCTTGCCGAAATACAAACCAAAAGCGGATTCGTGCCAAACAGAACGTCTATAGTAACCGGAAACTGCTACGCGTTTGTATCTGCGGTGTGTGAAAGACTTTACGGCGTAAAGTATCAGGAAGGATTAAACAGTAACGGTTATACCTGCCGCCATGAGACAGGCTTGTTCTATGCCGTTTCAACTTATAAATCAACCTCAAGCAATACAGCAGACTGCGTTGAAGGTATTATCAATTTCTTTGTTAATAACGCTTATCCCGGCGATATTGTTCATTATGCCTCGTTATCAGGTTCAACCCATACTTTTATGATTCAGAGCATTGACAGAGAAAAAATGTCAATCTATCATTCAAATTATCAGACTCGCAATGTGCCGAGCACCGCTTGTCATATAGATAATATTTATTGGAACAGCTTCCGTAAAAATCCAACAAGTACTATCTATAATAGGGACGGAAGCATTTATTCTCACAATTCACTTTTTTATAATAAGCAAAAGCGCGGCGGTCTCGGAATCAGTATTAACCGCTATGTAAATTATGAAAAAATGTACTTTCCGTCCTTCCCGCCTCCGACTCTGAGCGCTACTAATTCTGCCACCAAAGCTATAACGCTATCGTGGAATAAGATTGAGGGGGCGTCCCATTATTCCGTTCAATATAAAGAAGCAAGCGACAGTAAATATACAGCTTTAACAAGTAATTGTACCTCACAAAGCTATGTTGTAAGCGGTCTTACTGTCGGTAAAAGCTATGATTTCAGGGTTTGCGCTTATGTTGCCGGTAAATGGAGGGAATACAGTAACGTTGTGAGAAAACAGGCGCTCCCGCCCACTATAAATGTCGTTCGCTTTATTCCCGAGAGCACGGGGCTTAAAGTAAAATGGGCAAAGCGCAGCGACGTTGACGGCTTGAAGCTCTATAAGGCGTCAAGCGCTAACGGTACTTATAAACTTATTAAAACCTTTGATAAAAGCGCTAACCATTATATTGATACAGCCGTTAAGTACAACACTAACTATTACTATAAGCTTGTAAGGTATAAGGGCTCTTATGAGTCGGGCGCTAAGGTGTTTACGGGTAAGTATGTTCTCAAAACCCCTGTGATTACTTATACAAGAAAAGATTCAAAAACAATTCTGTTTACCTTTAACGGAGACGGCTGTCAGGACAGCTTTGATTATTCCGTAACCAGCGGAAGCAATAAGCTTTCAACCGCAACCGTTAATACAACCGAAAATACCTTGCTCCTTGAAAATCTTGATATCGGAGAGAGCTATACGGTTTCAGTCCGTGAAAAGACTAAGTTTGCAGCGGGCGAATACGGTAAGCTGACCGTTATTGCTGCCCCCAAAGCAGTTACAGGTGTTAAAGCAAGCCTTAAAAGAAGGGGAGTAAGGCTTAATTACAATCCCGAAAGTGAAGCGTTAGGATATTTCATTTACCGTAATGACGGCAGCGGATATAAGCAGATTGCTAAGCTTGAGGGTAAGTCAACAAAAACTTATTTTGATAATTCTATTAAATACAATACTCCTTGTACGTACGCTGTAAGGGCATATGCAAAGTCAGATAGCGGCAAGGACGTTCCCGGCGATTCAAGCGCTCCGAGCGCGTCGGTCAATATGGTGCTTACTGCGCCGAGCGGTATAAAAGCCGTAAGAACAACTCCTACTAAAATTACAGTGAGCTGGAATGCGGCAAATTATGCGGGAAAATATGATCTTCAGTATCGCGCAAAGGGCGGTAAGTGGATTACCGTTTCGGGAATAAAGGGGAAGTCAAGAGTTATCAAAAAGCTTACGCTCGGAACTAAATATTATTTCCGTGTAAGAAGCGTTAACGGCTTCGGCAACAGCGCCTATTCGTCAACCGTTAAAAGAAAGCTGCTTCCACCGACTCCTGAAAAGCCAACCGTCAAAATTACAAATAACGGGTTAAAGGTTGTTTATAAGCCGAAAAAGTACGCTGACTCATATATGATTTACCGCGCTAATCCAAATAAAGGTAAATTCAAATATATTGCAACTGTAAACGGGCATAAGGCTAAGTCTTATAGAGATATGACGGCTCCGAGTTCAAATTGCCGCTATAAAATAGTTTGCTGCGTTAGTAAAAAAGGAGTAAATTATATGAGCGCAAGGTCCGCAGCAGGCAGAGTAAATAATGAGTAATCAGCATATTGTATGCTGAAAAGCATAGCAATTTTTAACAAAAATAAAAATTCTTTATCATTTTTCAACATTATTTGATAAAAATACTTGACATTGACATTTTGATTGTATATAATCTATGCGAAATTAAAAAAGCCCCCGAGCTTCGGAGGGAGGGAATATAATGAGTCAGGTAAAAGTTAAAGAAAATGAGTCTCTTGACAGCGCTCTCAGAAGATTTAAGCGTCAGACTTCTCGTGATGGTATCATCCAGGAAGTTAGAAAAAGAGAACACTACGAAAAGCCTTCAGTTGCTCGTAAAAAGAAGAGCGAGGCGGCTCGTAAAAGAAAGTATAAATAATACATAATGCAGGCGAAAGCCTGCATTTCTTTTTTTGCCGCCCGCTCTTCTTTTTCATATTAGCGGGGGTCCCCGAAAAATCGTAGATTTTTCGGGGAGAGGAGAAACATTCGTAGTGATTATCAGCAATTTGCTTTGCGAATTGCCTCAATCACGGAGTATGTTTGGACGAAGCGAGGCGGCTCGTAAAAGAAAGTATAAATAATACATAATGCAGGCGAAAGCCTGCATTTTCTTTTTGCCGCCCGCTCTTCTTTTTCATATTAGCGGGGGTCCCCGATTATTTTTGTTGACACAGTTTTTATTTTGTATTAATATATTTTCGGTGATGAAAATGAAAATTCTGATTTTAAACGGCCCTAATCTCAATATGACCGGAATAAGGAACAAAAGCGTTTACGGCAGCGAAACCCTTGAGGATATTAACTCCGAGCTCAGGGAATACGGTGAATCCAAAGGCGCAGAGATGTTTTTTTATCAGTCAAATCACGAGGGTGCGATTATTGATATAATTCAGGAGAGTATGAATAAATTTGACGGCGTAGTTATCAACGCAGGGGCTTATACACATTATTCATACGCTATCCGCGACGCTATAGAGGCTGTTCGCGATTATACTCCTTTTGTTGAGGTTCATCTCAGCGATATTCATTCCCGTGAAGGCTTTCGCGCTAATTCGGTTATTACCGAGGTGTGCGTTAAGCAGATTTCAGGGCTTGGTAAGAACAGTTATAAAAAGGGTATTGATTTATTGCTTGAAATACTGTAAAATGTATAAGTAATAATTTATTTTCTTATAAATTCAATGGAGGTAACAATTATGATTTCTGCTGGTGATTTCAGAAACGGTGTAACTTTTGAGGAGGACGGTAACGTATTGCAGGTTATTGAATTCCAGCACGTTAAGCCCGGTAAAGGCGCTGCTTTTGTTAGAACTAAAACAAAGAACGTTATTACAGGCGCAGTAACAGAAAAAAGTTATAACCCTTCAGCTAAATATCCCACCGCTTTTATAGAGAGAAAGGATATGGCTTATTCCTACAGCGATGACGGAATGTACTATTTTATGGATAACGAAACCTTTGATATGGTTCCCGTTGCTGAGGCTGACCTTCCGGATAATTTCCGCTTTGTTAAGGAAAATGACGTTTGTAAGATTCTTTCTTACAAGGGTAAGGTTTTCGGCGTTGAGCCGCCTACCTTCGTAACTCTTCAGATTACTCATACAGAGCCCGGCGTTAAGGGTAATACGGCAACAAATACTCTTAAGCCCGCTACTGTTGAAACAGGCGCTGAAATCAGAGTACCGCTCTTTATCAATGAAGGCGATATGATTAGAATTGACACCAGAACTTGTGAGTATATGGAAAGAGCGTAAAATATTTTTATATGCGAACAATGCAGGGCGGGTAGATTTGCCCGCCCGTAAATTAATAAAAAAGGAGTAATACTATGGATACAGTTGAAAGCTTAGGCTATCTTAAGGGACTTATTGACGGTCTTGAAATAGACGAAAATTCCAAGGACGGAAAAATATTCAAGGCTATTCTTGAAGTTCTTGATAATATCGTTGACGATATCGACGACCTCGCAGAAGAGGTTGAGGATCTCGAGGAAGAGCTTGATGACCTTGAGGATGATGTTTGCGACCTTGAGGACTGCGTTTACGATGACGATGACGACGATGACTGGGACGAAGATGACGAAGAGTACGAGGAGTACGAAGTAGAGTGTCCCGCATGCGGAACAGCGTTTGACGTAGATGAAGATACTCTTCTCGGCGGAACAGTTGAATGTCCCTCCTGCGGCGAAACTCTTGAGTTTCAGTTTGAAGCAGAGGAGGACGACGTTGACGAGATTGACGACGAGGACTGATTAAGTAATGATTAGCGCCCCTTGGGGCGCTTTTTTGTTGCACATATGGGATTTGTTACGCTTTTATAGACTGAATATTGTATATTTTATACAGAATCACCGAATGTTAATAAATTGTGAACAGGATTTTTTTGTAATAGTTACAAAATATAAATAATGTCTTGTAATAGACAATTATTTATTATATAATAAATATGAGTAAATATATGTAGTATTATGTCTTTTTTTGGAGATGATATAAATGAAAAACAAAACTCGTATTATATCCCTTTTGCTTTCAGCGGTAATGGTTTGTACCGCTGTACCCGTTTGCGCTCCGACGGCGTTAGCGGCTGAAGGGGTAAGAACGGTAGATTCCGTTTCTCATTCTGATCTGGACAGTAAGATCACTGCGTACGAAACCAAACTGAACGGGATTTCAAAACCGTCGTACGGAATGGCGGACGCGTATAATAAATATACTTATGCGCTTGCAGTTCAGGACGCGGCTAATTACGGCTCCCTTAATGATGCTTCCGCTTTCAGCGCCGCATCGTCAGACCTTAATACCGCAACAAACGGCATTAAGGAATGGACAGCTAAAAAGGGAAATGCCGTTCCTAAAATCGGCAACGGTTCTTCTCAACCTGACAGTAGTTTCTACAGTAATATTCTGTATGCAAACGGTTCTTCAGAATCCAATTTTGCAAATGCGCTGTCATTTACGCTTGAAAACAAATGGGTTTTTAAAACTTATAAATCCGGTTGGTATATTTATTATCCTGATACTACCTTGATGTATGATGGCGGAGCTGTGAAATTTCCTGTTATTGCCAGCGCAAAGGATTTAGACGGAGACCATTATCCCAACTACATTGCGGTTGGTACTACTGATTTTTCGTTGTCTCAGGATTGGAAAGGCCATGATAACGGCTTTTGCTGGCCGTCTACCACCTCAACAAAATCAGGCTATTCTTCAAGCAATACATATAACCACGATAATTGCTGGCACATAAATGATGGCAATAACTATCAGACGATGCGTAATTTCGTAAATTATACTGGTACTCCTAGTAATACGCTTACTACGATTAGCGGAATAAAATTCAGCGTAAAAGTCCAGTTCCAGTATACATTAGCATGGCCTGACGACACAACCGACCATACAACAACGAGAGCGATTCATATTATCAATTACAAAAAGCTTATTGATAAGGTGGACGCAAAAAAGACGCTCTGGACCTCAACAGCCAAGAATGCTAAGAACGGCTCATACCGTGAGGGCGGCTTTGCAGCGTTTATGAGCGACCTTGATTCAGCGAATTATGACCCGAATTCCCGTTTTACCTCGTCAAACGGTTATCAGGCGTGCGCTAATGATATTGACAGCATTTGCAGCACTCTTGATTCTCCGGCTTCAAGAACAGCCGATACGCATCAGGCAGCATATAACGCCCTTCGTACTGCAGAGGACCAGAACGACGGCACAAAAGGCAAGGCGCGTGATGTTTACGCGGCGGGAAATACAAAGTGGACGACAGATAGCTGGTCACCTTTCAAAACCGCAATGGAAGCGGTTATGGATAAGTTTGACGAGGTCGTTAATACAAACGCCAAAACCTTCAGCTATACGCTTACAAGCGCAGGTACTCTTGCTACGGATTTAAATACCGCTTATGCAGGACTTGCAGAACGCGCGGATTATTCAGAGGTTGACGATGATTCTGCCGCTGACAGTAAGTACAGCACCGTTTCTTCTGCAGAAAACTATACTTATGATAGCTATCTTGCTTTTGTAACGGCAAGAAAAACTGTTAACGATTATTCTGCAACTGCAGCCGCAACTAAGCTCAATACCAAAAAGTCCGACGTTCAGACTGCTCTTGACGATGCTCACAACGCTTTGGACGCTGCCTATGAAGCGCTTCAGGCACCGGAGCACGATGACGTCTACAGTACCTTTGAAGCCATCAAGTCGGTAATAAACAGCAGTCTTACTGATAAATACAACGCACAAGCAAAGCGGGCTATAACTGATGCTTTATCAACGCTTGAAGGAAAAGTTTATCATACTGTAACCTCAGAAGAGGCGACGCTGCTCGGCGTACCCGTTGGTACCGTTCTTAAGAATACGGACGGTAAGTCTGAAAAAACAAGCGCGGATACTTATTCCGCTGACCTTCTTACTGCGTTTAACGATAATGATAACGATAACAGTTATAACAAATTTACAGTTCGTTTTGTTATCAATAAAGACGGCGCTGTTGTTAAGAATGAAACGAGCGAGGCTGTCTTCGGAACTCCTCAGGTATTTGAGCTCGGCAGTTACTACGATGAAAACGCCGTTATCCTTTGGGAAACGGTTACGAGTGAAGGCGGAGTACAGCAGAGCACCAATAAGTCATATGGCGGCGAAAGCGTTGCAAAGCTGATTAACTCTGATATTACCGTAACGGCAACCGTAACCTCGCGTTCCTCAAGCTCGGATTATCTCTATAATATTTATAACGGTAACGGTAAGCTTGTTAAATCGGAATACCACGGTGATTCTTCCGTAACGGAATTTCCGGACGCTGTTGAACTTGTTTCTATTCCGTTCTATCAGTTTAAGAAATGGTATACAAAGGTTGATGAAACCGCAAAAACCGTAATGGTTATAGCTGATTACGAACAGCTTGAAACGGTTACCGTATCCGCTGTAAACGGAACTGTTACCGATTTGGAGGATAACGCTGAGCTTGATAATCCCGCAACCGTTCTTTATGACCATAAGGCAAAAATAGAATACAGCGGAAACGGCAGCTTCTATGCATGGGCTGTAAAACTCGGCGATAAGTATACTATCGTTTCCTATAATTCGCTGTATGAATTCTATACTCATACGTCGTTCAGCTTCGTTCCCGTTATTAAAGACGGTAACGCATATAAGTTTGAAACCGCAAACGGCAACGTTGACGTTACTCCGTCGCTTATTGCAAGCTCAACGGAGAATACCTACGGAAAGACCGCTGATGAGTTCCTTGCGTGGAAGCTCGGTGCTAAGGCTCCGTTCGTTGCAGTCGTTGGTGCAAAATCAATAAGTGAAAATAACCAGAGAGCGTTTGCAATTGTAACAGACGGCTCTTCGGTAAACATTACCCGTCTCGGCGTTAAGTTTACTAAAAACGGTACCGACCCGATTAACGAAACGAATCACGCTTTGAGCAACCTTCTTTCAACGGGACAGTTCAGCGTAAGCCTGAATAACGCAACGGCAGCGAATGCGCGCTTCCGTGTAACGGTAAACTATAATTACGATTATACCTTTAACGGAACCACGTCTCATTTTGATACGGTTGATATTTCCGATATGGCACAAGTTCAGTAAAGGGGGCAAAAGAAATGAATCAGAAAAAACAATATGTGCCTCCTGAGGCTGATATTGAAAAATTCACTTTCTGCGATATCGTAACGGAATCGCCAACGTTTCACGGTATCGGCGACGAGGGAGACAACCAGTTCTAATAATAAAATAACGGGAGGACTCAGGTCCTCCCGTTTGAATTTGTTATTTGGTTTTGTTATTTCATCATAACCGTTGCTATAACGTAGCCGAGATAGCCGACCATCGTTGCCGCACCTTGCCAACGGCGGAATTTTTTTGAGATAATTGTCGGGAATATAGCGATTGAAATAGCAATAATACAAACAATCATATCAACCGTTACCGATGATGCAGAAACTGCGAGCGCTCCGTTTCCGCTCTTCATTGTGATAAGCGAGCAAATCGGAAGAATAAGAGTAAGGTCGATTATATTAGCGCCGAGGATATTACCAACCGAAAGCGCGCCCTCTTTCTTCCTGAGCGCCGTAATTGTTGTAACAAGCTCGGGAAGCGACGTTCCGATAGCAACCGCAATAACGCTTATAAGTCGCTGTGAAATGCCGATGTCCTCTGCGAGAACGGTACCTGCGTTAACAAGAAGCTCTGCGCCTACAACCGTTCCTGCTGCGCCGACGATAAACATTACAACGTTCTTAACCCAGTCGCCTTTTGTTGCGCTTTCCTTTGTAGGAACGATGTCGTCCTCGTTCTGAAGTCCTATGCCCGTCGGGCTCGGTTCAATCTGAACGGAGCTGTTTTTCATTGAAATATAATTTTCAATAAAGAAAATAATGAATATAATTATCAGTACAATAGTTCCTATTGTTGAAAGTGAATAGTATTCCTGCGTTTCGTTTTCAAAGGTCATCGTCTGTCTCGTTGTGAAGATGCATCCAAGAACAAGACCTACGCTCGCAGCAAACATCAAAAGCGCCTTCGGTGTGAACTCTTTTCTCTTAACCGTAAACGGCATACACAGTATGAATAAGCCCATTATCATAGCCGTATTTGCTGTTACGGAGCCTATTGCGTTACCCGCAGCCATATCAACGTTTCCTTTAACGGTTGCCGCGATTGAAACTATCATTTCGGGCAAGGTTGTTGCAATTGATACTATGGTTGCGCCGATAACGAATTTCGGTACGCCGAGCACCTCTGCAATCCAGCTTGCGCTGTCAACAAACCAGTCGCCGCCCTTAATAATCAGTACTAATCCTACAACGAAAAGTATTGCTGTAAGCCAGACGGGCGAGCCGTTGAAAAAGGTTTCTAAAAATTCCATATAAATCCATCTCCTTATTTAAAATAATATACAGTATTTTTTATAAGTTGTCAATTTTATTGTTGTATATTATAATCTTTTTTGTTATAATATAAAAAACTTATTACGGAGGCATAATATGTCAAAGAATAAATTACTTCCGGTTTTGATTCCTTTTATTGCTGCCGTGCTCGTTATCAGCGGGCTTGCAATATCGG
Source organism: Ruminococcaceae bacterium UBA3751 (assembly GCA_002371215.1). Lineage (GTDB taxonomy): Bacteria > Bacillota > Clostridia > Oscillospirales > Acutalibacteraceae > Eubacterium_R. The sequence goes on from DFGL01000045.1 coordinate 37,641, forward strand.
GGAAGGTAACTAAAAGTATAGACCCTACTGCAACTAAATCCGCTGCTCAGGAGCAGGTGAGCGAAACAACCGCTCCTCCTGCAAAGAGTAAGGTATCTCTTATAGCAGTCGGCGATAATCTTATCCATAATACGCTTATCTCTGCAGGAGAACAGGATGACGATAGTCTTGATTACAACAGCTTTTATAAAGATATTAAAAAGTACGTTGAAAAAGCAGATATTGCGGTGATTAATCAGGAAACAATGCTCGGCGGCGCTTCATTTGAATATGCAGGATATCCGCAGTTCAATACTCCGTGGGAGGTAGGAGAGGCAGCAATTAATGCGGGCTTTGACGTGTTTACCTGCGCAACTAATCACTCTATGGACGTTGGCAGCGCGGGTATTGAAAAGGAGCTTGAATTCTTCTCTAATCATCCGGAGGTTACCCATATAGGAACATATGCGAGTGAAGAGGAATATAATACTATTACTTATGTAGAAAAGAATAATATAAGATTCGCGCTTCTTAACTATACGTACGGAACGAACGGAATTTCAATTCCCGAGGATAAACCCTATCTTGTTAAAATGCTTACTGAAGAAAACGTACGTAAGGATATTACCGAGGCGAGAAAAAACGCCGACGTCGTTATCGTATTCCCTCACTGGGGTACTGAAAACAGCCACGACGTAAACGACCAGCAGAAAAAGTATGTTAAAATATTCTCCGAGCTCGGTGTTGACCTTGTAATCGGCGCTCATCCCCACGTTCTTCAGAAGGTTGAGTGGGTTAATAACGAACAGACGGGCAAAAAGATGCTTGTTTATTATTCAATAGGTAATTTCATCAGCCATCAGACAAGTCTTGAACAGATGTGCGGCGGTATGGCTGAGGTTACTATAGAAAAAACTGCCGACGGTATCTCAATTACTGAGGCAAAGCTTGCTCCCGTAATTGATTTTTATACCAGAACCGATAGCGGAAAGTACAAGTTCAGCGTTTACAGGCTTTCGGATTATACCGATGAGCTTGCTGATAAACAGGCGCAGGACGGCGCAACCGTTAATTACTTTACCAACCTTTCAAAAAAGGTTGTCAGCGAAGAATTTCTTGATTTGGACTAATAGGAGGAAAGTATGAGTAAATTGACTAAAGAAGCTATTCTCAAGGATGCAAGGGAAAACGACGTTGAGTTTATCAGACTTCAGTTTACCGATTTGTTCGGAATTATGAAGAACGTTTCAATAACTGTTTCTCAGCTTGAAAAAGCTCTTGATAATGAGTGTATGTTTGACGGCTCCTCAATTGACGGCTTTGTTAGAATTGATGAGAGCGATATGTATCTCCACCCTGATTACGATACGTGGGCAATCTTCCCGTGGAGAAAGCATATGAACGCCAAAACCGCAAGACTTATCTGCTCCGTTTATAAAGCGGATAACGTAACTCCCTTTGAAGGCGACCCGAGAAACGTGCTTCAGAAGGCGATTGACACAGCGGCTGAAATGGGTTACGGCTTTAACGTCGGTCCCGAGTGTGAATTTTTCCTCTTCAAGCTTGACGAAGAAGGAAACCCGACCCTTGAAACTGGCGATAAGGCAGGTTATTTTGACCTTAACCCGATTGACCACGGTGAAAACTGCCGCCGCGATATATGTCTTGCTCTTGAGGATATGGGCTATACTATTGAGGCTTCTCACCACGAGGTTGCCCCCGGTCAGCACGAAATTGACTTCCAGTTCGGCAACGTTATGCTCTCTGCGGACAGAGTTATGACCTTTAAGCACGTTGTTAAAACATATGCAACTAAGCACGGGCTTCACGCAACCTTTATGCCTAAGCCGATTTACGGCGAGTGCGGCTCGGGTATGCATACCAATATGAGTCTTTACGACCTCAAAACGGGTAAGAACATTTTTGACGACCCGAACGGCGAGCTTGGCCTTTCAAAAGAAGCCCACGCGTTTATCGCAGGTATTCTTAAGCACGTTAAGGGTATTACCTGTATTGCTAACCCGACTGTTAATTCATACAAAAGACTTGTTCCGGGTTATGAGGCACCTACCTATCTTTCCTGGTCAACCTCAAACAGAAGCGTTCTCGTAAGAGTACCCGCTTCAAGAGGCAAGGGAACACGCGTTGAGCTTCGTTCACCCGACCCAACCTGTAACCCGTATCTTGAAATGGCTCTTTGCCTTATGGCAGGACTTGACGGTATTAAGAACGGTCTTGAGCCTCAGGCGCCTATTGATTATAACGTATTCGATTTGAGCGACAAAGAACTCAATAAGCAGGGAATAGAGCTTCTTCCCGCAACGCTTCAGGAGGCAATCCGTGAAGCGGAGGCTGATTCACTTATCAGGGAAGCGCTTGGCGACCATGTTTTCAATAACTATATTGAGGGTAAAAAGCGCGAATGGCACGAATACAGTATGCAGATTTCCAAGTGGGAAACAGACAGGTATATGAGGAACCATTGATAATGCTTCGGTATATTGAAAAATACGGCTCTCTCAGCTTTGCTGAGAAGCCGTTTAATGAAGTTGACAGCTTGATATTTTCGCAGCTAATCTATAATGATTTTAAGGGCGTAATAGGCAGTCGCGATATGCTGACCTTAGCTGAACTTGCCGAAAGGTTTTATGCCGTTAATACCGATGAGGAAATTGACGGACTGCTCGGAGTTGCTCAGAGAGCGGCGCGCCTTTTGACTGTATGCTCAAATTCAAAGCGTTACTCAGGCACTCTCGTAAGCGATTATATTGATAATGTTAACGATTCTATTGATAAGCAGATTGCAGCGGCAAATTTTCTTCTTTCGGATGATACTCTGCTCGTTGCTTTCAGGGGTACTGACGCCACGGTTGCAGGCTTTAAGGAATCTGCTATGCTCGCGTATATGTTCCCGATTCCCGCTCAGATTGAGGCGCTTCACTATTTTCAGGAAAGCGCAATGACTCACGATGGAAGGGTAATGCTCTGTGGTCATTCAAAAGGCGGAAACCTCGCTATTTACGCAAGCGTGAACTGTTCAAACTCGCTTCAGAAAAATATTGAAGGCGTTTATGCTTTTGATTCACCGGGCTTTCCCGAATGGTTCTTTGACCGATATGATTATCTTCAAATGGAAAGCAGACTTTTCCCGATTAATCCTCAGGGCTCAATAATCGGCAGGGCGCTGAAAATGAAAAAGCCCGCAAAGATTGTTGTCAGTACGGCTAAGCAGGGAAAACAGCATAACGTTTCAACCTGGAATATAACCGATGACGCCTTTGAAACGGCGGAAACTTACAGCGCCGAGTCGGATAAACTTAGCGCATATCTCAATGAGCTCGTAGAGTATATCGGCGATAAGGATTTAGACGTTTTTTATGACGCTCTCGAGCAAACCGCTAATGAACTCGGAGTTTCTGATTTTTACGATTTGAAAAAGGTAGACGTAAGCCTGCTTACAATCTTTATTGATTCAATTCAGACCCTCAACCCGCAGCAAAAGGAACGCTTTATGGCGCTTGCAAGAAAGGTTATGACGGATTTTGCAAAGGGTTACGTTTCGGATAAAACCCATAAAGCTATGGACTATGTGAAAAACATTACAAGTAAAATCCCTTACGGTAAAAAACGAAGTGAAGTTGAAAATGAAACAGCAGAAGAAAATTGATTCTTCTGCTGTTGTTTTATATTTTACATATTGAATTGATTTGTGCCATTTCGCTTTCTGTTATCGGCGGCTTTTCAAGTGCTTCAAGGTTTTCAAGAAGCTGCTCTTTCGTCCTTACTCCAATCAGTACTGAGGTAACTCCGTTTTGAAGCAGCCACTGTATTGCCATTTGCGAAAGCGTTTCGCCGCGCTCGTGCGCAAGTTTACTCAGATTTGCTATCTGACTGAGCTGTTCTTCGTCAAGCCCAATGTTTCTGCAGTATTCAATCTTGCCGTAAAGTCTTGAGCCTTCGGGAATACCGTTCATATATTTATCCGAAAGCCTGCCTTGAGCGAGGGGAGAAAATGCGATAATGCCTTTATTTTTCTTCTCGGATTGCTCCTTAAGTCCGTTTTCCTCAATCGCTCTGTCAAATATGTTGTATCTGTTCTGATTGATTATAAACGGAACGTTGTAGTCCTCACACCTGTGATTCATTCTGTGCATTGTTTTGCCATCATAATTACTGAGCCCCGCATATAAGCTTTTTCCCTGACGTATAATATCACTTAGTGCCAGCGCTGTTTCGTGAAGCGGAGTTTCCGGAGTCATACAGTGGTGGTAAAAGATGTCAACGTATTCAAGCCCCATTCGTTTTAGCGATTGGTCAAGTGAAGCGAAAAGATATTTTCGGCTGCCGCCCTTTCCGCCGTAAGGTCCGCTCCACATCTCGTATCCCGCCTTGGTAGAAATAATCAGCTCGTCGCGGTATGGCTTCAAGTCGTTTTTCAGGATTTTGCCAAAATTGATTTCAGCGTCGCCGGGCTCGGGACCGTAATTGTTTGCTAAATCAAAGTGGGTAATACCTCTGTCAAACGCGGTAAGAATAATATCTCTTATTTCGTCGTAATCAGCCTCGCGCCCGAAATTCTGCCATAATCCGAGGGAAATCGGCGGCAGTGCAAGTCCGCTGTCGGGAAGATAGTTGTAGTTCATATTCGTATATCTTTTTTCGTCAGCCTTGTACATAAAACACCTCAAAAGTTTTTCTTGCATTTTACTTTCCTATAATGTATAATATCATAGTCAAATGAATAACAAATTGATTTGGAGAGTTGTCCGAGCTGGCCGAAGGAGCACGATTGGAAATCGTGTAGTGGGTCAAAGCCTACTCGAGGGTTCGAATCCCTTGCTCTCCGCCAAGCCTGACTATTAGTCGGGCTTTTTGTATGTATAGTAAACTGTTAAATATATACCGTAGGGGAGGGCTTCTGTGCCCTCCCGTTTAAATTATTGTACGTATTCTGCCGATGTTCCTTATTCTTCGGTTTTAAAAAACTTCTTATCAAGAACCGCAATTGCAATAATAACCGTTGTAAACCCAATAACCCCTCCCATTGCTACGTCGCTGAGGTAGTGAGCGCCCATAACAAGGCGAGTATATGCAACAATGCTTGTGTAAATAAGCGGAATTATAAAGCAGAGCGCTCTTTTTTCCTTCCATTTTTCGGATACATACGGGAGGAGCATCATAAGATAGCTCATAGCCGCGCCCGCCGTATGACCGGACGGGAATGAGCGGTGTCCGGTAATTCCTTTCGGAACGTACCACTGTGAAAATGCTTCGTAACTGCCTACTGCGAGCAAATCCCTGAATCTGACTCTGCCCCAAACAGTTTTAACAACCTCAATACAGCCAAGCTGTATAAACATTACTATAACTCCCGTAACGGAAATGATGAAAAGTCCCTTTTTCATTTCCTCGGAAATACTTATAAATTGTCCCAAATACTGAGCAACAATGCCTATCCCTATTCCGAAAACAATGCCGAAAAGGATATTATTTTCCTCTTTGAAGAAATAGCTTGCAATATGGTATCCGAGATATGTTGCGCAACCCATATTAACAAGTAAACCAAGCAGCTTTGATATCTTGTTTTCGCTGACGTAATAAATCAACACTCCTGCAAAAACGCCGATTAAACGGCAGGGCATTTCTCCCGTTGCCTCAAACCATAGCGAAAACGGGTCAGCCGTGTTATTGAGCGCTATATCAAGCTTTAAGTCAACAAAGCTTGCGGTAATCAGTGTAACGACTGCGGCAAGATAAAAGCCTATCGTATATGGCATATATTTTTTCAGCATATAATCAACTCCTCTGATTTGAATTATAATGCTTTTTTATTATACTGTCAATTTTAATTATTCTTACGCTCTCGCTTTATTGTTGCCGTTTTTCCCGTTCTTGATTTAATAATTATAATATGCTATAATAATTTATTATATTACATCAGTTGGATGTTTGGTGGCGTATGACTGTTTTAAGTTTTATTAAATCTGTAATAAGAAGAATATCAAAGGTTCTTCTTCTTGATTTTGAAATACCGCTTCTTTACCGTGTATCGTCGCGTAAAGCAATCAATGAAAACAAGGTCGTTTTTATTGAGGTAAGGCATAATTATATTACTGACAGCTTCAGCCTTCTCTATGACAGGCTGATTAATGACGGCGAGCATGAGGTTAAAGCCTGCTTTTTAAGAAACGTTGAGCTGCGCGGTATGGCATACAGAAAACGCGTTTACGAAATGGTTAAGGAAATTGCAGACGCTAAGTATATCTTTATCAACGACGGCTGCAATGCCGTTGCCGCAGTACCGCTCAGAAAAGAAAGCCGGCTAATTCAGACGTGGCATGCCTGCGGAGCGTTTAAAAAGTTTGGCTGTTCAACAGCGAAACTGAAATTCGGGGAAAGCAGCCTCGAACAGAGGCTTCACCCGAATTATAAGAATATCTCTCTTGTAAGCGTAAGCGCTCCCGATGTCGTCTGGGCTTACGAGGAGGCTATGAATATTCAGCAAAAGGGCGTAGTTAAGCCGCTTGGAGTCAGTAGAACCGACGTTTTTTACGATAGCGAATTCATTAACTCCGCTAAGGCGGAAGTAGCTGAAAAATACCCAAAAACAAAAGGCAAAAAGCTTATTCTTTATGCGCCTACTTACAGGGGCAGGGTAGCCGAAGCAGCTCCTGCGGATAAGCTGGATATAAAACAGTTTTATGAGCGTTTGGGCGGGGAATATGTGCTGCTTATCAAACAGCATCCGCTTGTTAAAAAACGTCCTCCAGTGCCTGAAGAATACAGCGATTTTGCCTTTGACGTGGCTGACAGCGTAAGTATTGATTCTCTGCTTTGTGCAGCGGATATATGTATTACCGATTATTCGTCGGTAATATTTGAATACAGTATATTTGAAAAGCCGATGATTTTCTTTGTTTATGATATTGAAGATTATTATGACTGGCGCGGCTTTTACTTCTCTTTTGATGAGCTTGCGCCGGGGTTGAAGGCTAAGACAAATGAAGAAATGCTTGATTATATCGAGCATCTCGACGAGCGCTTTGATAAACAGGCGGTTAAAGATTTTCGCAACAGGTTTATGAGCGCGTGCGACGGTAAATCAACTGAAAGAATACTCAGTTATATTTTCAGTAATAAATAAAACGGTTATTTAAGAGGTAAATATTCTATGAACGAGCAACAACTCTATCATAATTATTACGCTGAAAGTGAAGCTTCTGTTATTCAGGAGGGCGGTATTGTTTATAAAATCAAGAAAGCCGCTCTTGACGGATATACTTATCTCAATAAGTCAATAAACAGTAAAATAAAGCGCATTGGTAATAAGCGCTTTAACACAAAGCTTCTTGATAAAACTATCCCGAAGGTATACCGCGAAGCGGCAAAGGCGCCCGTTGATGAAAACAAGGTTGTTTTTGTGGAACTCAGACATAACCATATTACCAACAGCTTTGAGGTTATCTTTGACGAACTCGTTAATAATTATGACTATACAGTTCATACTCATTTTCTTCTGAACAGCAATACCGTGCGTCCTGATTATGCAAGACGCGTTATTAATGCAGTTCAGGATATAGCTACAGCAAAATACGTGTTCCTTAACGAAGGCTCAAATGCTATTTCGGCTATTCCGTTAAGAAAGGAAACGAAAATAATTCAACTCTGGCACGGCTGCGGAGCGTTTAAAAAGTTCGGTTTTTCAACGGCGGACCTTATTTTCGGCGCAACGCGCAAGGAACAGCTTAAACACCCGTTTAATAAAAACTACAGCCTTGTTACCGTTTCTTCTCCGGAGGTCGTATGGGCGTATAAGGAGGCTATGAACATCCCCGAGGATAGCGATATCGTTCAGCCGACGGGCTCAAGCCGTACCGATGTTTTTTACAGTGAGGAATTTATCTCGGCGGCGTATGAAAACGTCTACCGTCTTGTACCTCAGGCAAAGGGCAAAAAGATAATTCTCTATGCTCCCACCTTCAGGGGCAGGGTAGCGAAGGCAACGACGCCCGATATGCTCAATATCAAAATGTTTTATGAAAGCCTCGGCGATGAATACGTTCTTCTCTTTAAGCATCATCCCGTTGTAAAAAAACGCCCTGTAATAGATAAGCAGTACAGCGATTTCGCTATTGACGTAACGGATACTCTTTCAATTGAAGATTTGCTCTGCGTTTCCGATATCTGTATATCGGACTATTCCTCGCTTGTTTTTGAATACAGCCTTTTTGAAAGACCGCTGATTTTCTTTGCATATGACCTTGATGAATATTTTGACTGGCGCGGCTTTTATTATGATTACTTTGAGCTTGCACCCGGGCTTATTGCAAAAACAAATTTCGAAATGATTGATTATATCAAAAATATCGACGAGCGGTTTGATAAACAGGCAATCAAGGATTTCCGCAATAAGTTTATGAGCTCGTGCGACGGCAACGCAACCCGGCGTATTCTTGAATATAGCTTTGATTATCTTGAGCAGCACAGAAAGCCCTGTAAAAAGTTTGAGCATTTCTATACCGTTCCTCAGGTTCAGAGCAGTGTTCTTCCGTACTTTAAAAAGCTCCGTATAATTGAGGAAATGAAGGAGTATGCAGAGCCGATTTACGAAAAAGCAGCTCAGAAGGACGTTATAGACGGCAGTATCATTGCTTTTGATATCCGCTCAGAAGAAATTCACTATGTTCTAAAAAAAGCAAAGTGCAAAAAGCTTTCGATAATCAGCGGCGGTGAAACGCTTGATGACGTTATTGATAAAATAGCAACAGCAAATTATATTCTTATTGATGAGCCGAACAGTTTTCTTGACAGTCTTGATTTAAGAAAGGAAACGAAGGTTATCCTTCTTCCTGAAAATGCGTTCCCGCTTGAAGCAGTGGGTACCGTAACCAAAGAGTACAGAAGCGGGCTCAGAAATGAACAGTATGAGCTTGCGCCGTATCTTAAAAACGTTTCGGCTGTTGTATGTCCGTCTGAAGCAACTGCCTCACTTTATAAAACCGCTATGGATAAGAAAATTGAAATGCTTATTCTCGGCGACGTTAAAACGGACGCAATAATGAACAGAAGATATAAGGTTAATATCCTCGATAAGTTCTATGAAGCTCATCCCGATTTTGAGGGACGCAGAGTGATTGCCTATTTCGGTAAGGACCGCGAAAACGACCCGCTTGAATTCTCGCTTCTTTATGAATATCTTCGTAAAGGCTTTGTAATCCTCAAGCATTATGAAAACTTTATTCCCGTTGACGAGATGGAGGAAGAGGCGGCTTCTAACGTTGTTGATTATTATGCGGATTCAATTATTGACGTAACGGAGGAGCTTACGACTTACGAAACTCTGATTATATCCGATATTGTAATAGGCGGTTTCAGGTCGTTTGTTTATTCCTTTATGGTAACGGGTAAGCCGATTATTATTTATTCCCATGATTCGCTTAAGGAAATTCCCGAGACGGAAGCCTTTATTGATATTGAGGAAAATCTTCCTTCGCCAATATGCTCAACTCCCGAAGAGCTTGTTGAGCAGGTACTTAATTATAAAGACTATGATTATACCTCATATAATCAGCTTAAAGAAAAATATCTTGAAAAGTGCGACGGCGATACTGTAACAAGATTGTTTGATATGCTTGAACAAAAATAAAAACAAATAAAAAACGGAGAGAGCTACGTTCAGCTTGAAGACGCTGAGGTAAGCGTAATAAATACCTGATTAATATACGTTCATAAAACAAAACCCCTGTCAGGCTTTGCCTGCAGGGGCTTTGTTTTTTTATTCATTATCAGCTTTGCGGTGTTCAACGATGTAATCGTGAACCTTGTCTGCAAGTTCTCCGTGAAGCTTGAATTTTTTGCTGAAAACAATAAGTGAAAGCAAAACGAGTATTGCGGGAGCGCCGAAGCAAATGAAACCTATTGCTGTTTTCGTTGTGGCGTTAATCTCCTTTGTAGCGGATGTGATTTGCTTGTTGTAGTTAACGAGAGCAAGTCCGCCGAAAAGAATAATCGTCTGAATTGTGTACGCCATCTTCTGAAGAAATCCTTTCATCGAGAAGGTAATGCTCTCGTTTCTTTCGCCGTTTTTGTATTCGCCGTAATCGACGATGTCTGCAAGGAAAATCGTTTGAGCAACAAACATTGAAGCAATACCGGTTGAGGAAAGAATATACGCTATATCAAGCGCTATTGTTATCTTGAGAACGGGTCCGAAGAGGTACATAAGCACGTAGCCTGCAATAGTAGTTATAAGTGAAATCTGGTAAATCTGCTTTTTATTAAACCATTTTGAAAGAACGGGTATAACAAGCAGACCGAGTACAGAGCCCGCAGCGCCTATTGTCTGGAAAAGCGACTGAGCCTTCGGCTCGCCTAAAACGTCGGAGAAATAGTAAACTGCCGTACCGCTTGTTAAGTACCAGCCTGCGTTTGAAAGCATAGCAAAAAGCATAAAAACAAGGAGCTGGTTGTTACTTTTTAAAACGGTAAATATCTTTTTAAAAGAGAATTTTGTTTTTTCTCCGTAAACGACGTTCTTTTCTTTTGTTGAGAGAACGCAGATTGTTGAGAATAATACAAGGCATACTCCGAGTATTCCCGCCCAGCGAGAGAATCCGCTTGCGCTGTAACCTTTATCGGTTGTAATTCCGCTTGAAAGCATCGGAAGGATAATCGGTGTTGCAATAGTTATAATGCCCTGGCCGAGACCTGAAAAGGTTCTTGCAACTGTTGACACCATATTTCTGTCCTTAGGGTCGCTTGTAAAGGACGGTACCATGCTCCAGTAGGGAATATCAGCCATTGTGTTAGTCATTCCCCAAAGAATATACATAACGCCGATATAAATATACAGCGGCATTCCGCTCAGTCCGAAATTTGTAAAAAGTAAAAACAGTACCGCGCCGTTTGCTATAGCGCCTATAAGTATCCACGGACGGTATTTACCGAATTTTGTTTTCGTGTTATCAACGATAGTACCCATCATCGGGTCGTTGATTCCGTCCCATATTCTCGCTATAGGAGTTAATAAAAGTAAAAACGCTTCCTTAAGACCTAACACTGAGGAAAGATAATAGCTCAGGAAGGAATAAAACATTCCATAACTGAGATCAAGTCCTATAGCGCCTACGCCGTAAAATATTTTTTCGCGCCAAGTGGTTTTTTGCTCCATATTTTCATCTCGCTTTTATATTTTTTTACCATTATAACACATATTGCTATTCAACACAAATCATTAAAAAATTACAAAAAAATTACAATTAGTTACAGTTCTGTTCCCTGTAAAATTATTCTTGACATATTACTTAATTCCTATTATAATGTAGTCAAGTGGTAAGAAATCCCATAAATTTCAATACAAATCCCATAAAATAACACACGTTTTCAGTTTAAACACTATTTCAGGAAAGGAGGGAGAGCAATGGAAGAATATTTCGTAGGCCATAAAAAGCATAAAATTGACGCTAAGGGCAGAATATCAATCCCTGCAAATATGCGCAGCGGGCTCGGTAATGAGTTTATTGCAAGCCGCGGCTTTGGAACCTGTCTTGCTCTCTATCCCATGGAAGAGTGGAACGTGTTTATGCAGAAAATCCATGATACCGTAAGCCAGAAGGACAGAAAGCAGCTCGAATTCTTCTTCTCCGCAAACGCTGAAAAGGTTAGTCTTGACGGTCAGGGAAGGCTTCTTCTGAACGAAGAAAACAGAAAATGGGCTAAGCTTGATTCCGCAGCGGAGGCTGAGGTGTTCGGCAATAATAAACGCATTGAAATCTGGAACTGTGAGCTGTTTGAAGCTCAGCTCAATGCAATTGAGTATCAGTCGGTTGAGGATATTCTTGACGAATATGGAATTTAATCATAAAAGCGTACTCTTTGACGAGGCGATTGCCTCGCTCAATATAAATAGTAATAAAATAATAGTGGACGGAACTGCAGGCGGCGGCGGACACTCAAGAGAAATTGCAAAAAATGCAAAAAGACTCATCGCAATTGATCAGGACCCTGACGCAATAAAAGTCCTGAATGAACGCCTCAGCAGTTTTGACAACGTTACAATCGTTCAGAATAACTTTGAAAATATAAAGGATATTTTGACGGACCTCGGAGTAAGCGGAATTGACGGAATCCTGCTTGACCTCGGGGTAAGTTCTTTTCAGCTCGATAATGGTGAACGCGGTTTTTCGTACCATAAGGACGCACCTCTTGATATGCGAATGAGTAAAAGCGGTATGAGTGCTGCGGACGTTGTTAACACCTACAGTGAGGAAGCTCTTGCCGATATACTTTTCAGATACGGTGAAGAAAAGTTTTCAAGGCGCATAGCAAGAAATATTGTCTCTGCAAGAGCGGACAAGCCGATAAAGACGACGGGCGAGCTCGTAGAGCTGATAAAAAAAGCCTATCCTAATAAAGCAATGCGCGATTCTCATCCTGCAAGAAAAACCTTCCAGGCAATCAGAATAGAGGTTAACGCAGAGCTGGACAAGCTCAGAAATACTCTTGACAGCGCTCTGGACTGTTTAAACAGCGGCGGAAGAATTTCCGTAATCACATTCCATTCGCTTGAGGACAGGATAGTTAAGGAAACCTTTGCAAAATGGGAACATCCCTGTACGTGCCCGAAAGAATTTCCCGTTTGCGTCTGCGGCAAAAAGCCATACGGCAAAATGCCGTTCAAATCAAAAACGCCAACGGAGGCGGAGCTTGAAATTAACCCGAGAGCGCGCTCATCGCGGCTCAGATGTTTTGAAAAATACTGATAATTAGAAGAGAGGAGGAAAAGCATTGACTAATACTAACGATTTCAGAAAGTATTCATACCAGAATGACCCCGCAACGTTAATCAGTGCTTTTACATATACAAGAGGCTCACACGCTCCCGCACGCCAGCCGAGAAGAGAACGCGAAAGCGAGCTTAAGGTACGCGAAAGCAAGGGCATAAAGAGTAAAACAGAGCTCAGGGCTGACCAGAAACAAGCAACCCGTTCAATGATAAGGGTTGCCGCTGTAGCGCTTATTGCGTTTGCAATGATTTGCCTTGTGCTTAACTCCTTTGCGCTCAAAAATCAGCTCACCCGTGAGATTGCAGCCCGCGAGGTTGAGGTTGCAAACGCGCAGAGCGAATATATATCTCTTCAGGCTGAACTCAATTCGCTTGTATCAATAAGTATGATTGATAAGTATGCGGTTGAAAAACTCGGAATGACAAAGGTTAAATCAAATCAGATTCAGTATATAGATGTTGATGCGTTTAAAGCTAAGCGCGAAAAAGAGCTGTCAAAGCAAAGGGACGTTGACGGCGGAATTAAAAACTTAAAGAGCATAATTAACGGTAAAAAGTAATATAATTATGCATAAAAGGTTATGAGAGTTTGTCTGTTTCTCCATTTTCGGCAAACTCTCTAAACTGATATTATGGGAAAATGTAAATTGCGTAGAAAGAGGGTGTCGGAATGAAAAAGAAGAATTACAGAGCCGGAATGATAAAGCGAATTACTGTCTTAACTGTAGTTATCGTATTTCTTTTTACCGCTGACGCAGCACGAGTTCTCTATCTTCAGACTGCAAGGGGAGAGGAACTCTCCGCCAAGGCTGACAGCCAGCAGCTTTCCGATACTGAGGTATCCGCAATGCGCGGAGTAATCTATGATGATGAAGGCAACGTCCTCGCTCAATCCGCAACTGTATGGAATATTTATATTGACCCTTCAAATATTACAAATGATGAAACAAGAGAGGTTGTAGTAAATAAGCTTTCTGAAATTCTCGGCTTTGATGAAAAAGAGAAAAAAGAGCTTGTTGAAAAATCAAAGAAGAAATCACACTATGCCGTTGTTGCTGAAAAAGTAGAAAACTCCGTAAAAGAAAAAATCTCCGCCTTCAAAGCGGATAAGAAAAACAGAAAATATAAGCTTTCAACAATTATCGGAACTGAGCAAACGACGAGGCGCTATTACCCGTATAATAATTTTGCCTCCTCAGTTCTCGGTTTCGTCGGCGGCGATAATCAGGGACTCAGCGGTATTGAGGCTTATTACGATGAGGAACTTACGGGCACAAACGGCAGAATAGTTACCGTAAAAGATGCAAACGGCAGAAAGCTTCCTACCGACTATGAAACTCAGAAGGACCCGATTGACGGTAACTCGTTAACTCTGACAATTAATCAGACTATTCAGTACTACCTTGAAAAAGGTCTCCGTCAGACGATGTCCGAATATAAGTGCAAGGGTGCTTACGGAGTCGTTATGGATTGTAATACGGGTGCCGTTCTTGCAATGGCGTCGCTTCCTGATTACGATTGTAACGAGCCTTATAAGATTACGAATAAGCTGTTTCTTGACAGATATAAAAAGACAATCAAAAAGGAAAAAGAAGCAGAGATTGAAGCTAAAAAGAAAAAGGGCGAGGATACTAAGGATATAGACACCTCGGATAAAACAATTGCCAAGGAAGCTGAGAGCAGGGCAATTCAGAATCAGTGGAGAAACTTTACCGTTTCCGACACCTATGTTCCGGGTTCTGTTTTCAAAACCTTTATGGCGAGCGCTGCGCTTGAAGAAAAGGTTGTAACACTTGATACGACGTATACCTGCACAGGCGCAATTCGCGTTGCCGATTATACAATGAAGTGTCATTATCACCCGGGTCACGGTACTCAGAACTTAACTCAGGGCCTTGAAAATTCCTGTAATCCGTTCTTTATTACAATCGGTCAGAAGCTCGGAGTACATAATTATTTTAAGTATTTTGAAGCCTTTGGCTTTACTCAGAAAACGGATATTGATTTACCCGGCGAGGCAATGTCACAGTACGTTCCGGAGGATAAGTACGGAATAGTTGAGCTTTCCTCAGCGTCCTTTGGACAGACAAACTCGCTTACTCCTATTCAGGTTTGCACGGGTATCAGCGCAATCGCAAACGGCGGAACGTTGCTTAAGCCATATATCGTCTCGGAAATAAGGGACGCTAACGGAAATACAATTCACAAAACTGAAAAAACAGAGGTAAGGCGCGTAATCAGCGAGGAAACCTCTGAAAAAGTCCGCGCAATGATGAAATCGGTTGTAGATAACGGAACGGGTAAAAACGGCTACGTTGCAGGATACAGCGTAGGCGGTAAAACCGGAACCTCAACAAAGCTCGGTGAAAGTGCAGAGGGCGAAAAGAATAAGTATATCGTGTCTTTTGCGGCCATTGCCCCGAGCGATAAACCTCAGGTTGCTATGGTAATTCAGGTTGATGAGCCAAACGTAGACCTCGGCGGCGGAGCGCTTTGCGCACCAATCGCTGCACAGGTTGTAGAGCAGGCAATGCAGGTTAAAAACGTAGAGCCGAGGTACGATGAGGAAGAAGCCAAAAAGTTATCAATCGGAACTCCGAAGGTTATAGGCGAAACTCCTGAGTCGGCAAAGAGTATACTTAAAGGAAAGAATCTCAAGTGCAGAATAATCGGCGAGGGCAAAAGCGTTATCAGTCAGTCCCCGTTAGCGGGAGAGGGAATTCCGTCAGGCGGAACGGTAGTTGTCTATACCGAAAAGAATAAAAAGACAACCGTAAAAGTACCTAACTTTATAGGTTTAACGGTAAGCGAAGCTAATTCAGCTGCAGCAGAAGCGGGTCTGAATATAGAAATCAGCGGAAACAATCTCTCATCTTCATCTGTTGTTGCCTACAGGCAGTCTTCGGAAAAGGGGACGGAGGTAGAAATAGGTTCAGTTATAACTGTTACTTTCAAGAGCACTAATTCAGTGCTTGATTAGGTGGAAATATGAAGCTTTCAGATGTTTTAAAGGGAATAAAAGTTAATAATGAATATGCACAAGCAGAAGTGCTTGACGTGTGTTCAGACAGCAGGCTCATTAAAGAGGGCTCTCTGTTCGTGTGTATTAAAGGTGCAACCTTTGACGGACACAGCGTTGCAAGGGAAATGATTGAAAAGGGCGCCGTTGCAGTAGTCTGCGAGCGTGACCTCGGCTTATCAAATCAGATTCTTGTTGATAATACGAGAGACGCGCTCTCTCCGCTTTGCTCAAATCTCTTTGGTAATCCGTCTGAAAGCCTTAGGCTTATCGGCTTGACGGGTACCAACGGAAAGACGACAACAACCTTCCTGATTAAGCAGATTCTCGAAAGTCTCGGCAAAAAGGTCGGATTAATCGGTACGGTTCAGAATATGGTTGGTGATGAGGTGTATCCTGCCCACTATACGACGCCGGACCCGCATGAGCTTCAGTCACTTTTCAGAAAGATGGTAGACGCGGGCTGTGAGTACTGCGTTATGGAGGTCTCATCTCAGGCGCTTGCTCAGGGCAGAGTTGAAGGTGTTCACTTTGAGGCGGCAGCCTTTACAAATCTTACTCAGGACCATCTTGATTATCATAAAACCTTTGAAAATTATTTCAATTCAAAGCGTATTTTGTTCGAAAACTGCGATATTGCAATTACCAATTTAGACGATGAATACGGTAAAAGAATCGTTGAAAACCTTCCTTGCAAAGTCCTTAGCTACGGAGTTAAGCGTATTGAAGCTGATTACAGCGCAAGGAACGTTGAGTTTTCCGCAGACGGCGTAAAATATGAGCTTGTGTGCGACAGTATAGGCAGAGTGTTCTGCCCGATTCCGGGAAGATTTTCGGTTTATAATTCGCTTTGCGCTGCCTCTGTTGCGCTTGCTCTCGACTTTAATTTCAGCGAAGTTGTAATAGCTTTATCACATTGTACCGGCGTTAAGGGCAGAATTGAGGTAGTTCCGAACGATAAGGATTTTACAGTTATAATTGACTACGCTCATTCGCCGGACGGCTTACAGAACATTATCTCCTCGCTTAAAGAATTCGCAAAGGGGAGGGTGGTAACTCTTTTCGGCTGCGGAGGCGACAGAGATAAAACGAAACGCCCGATTATGGGAAAAATAGCGGCAGAGCTTTCGGATTTCTGCATCGTTACCTCTGATAATCCGAGAAGTGAAAATCCCTCGCAAATAATTGAGAATATTCTTGAGGGAATGAAGGATATAAAAACTCCGTATAAGGTTATTGAAAACCGTAAAGAGGCAATTATATGGGCGGTTCAGAATGCAAAGCCCAACGATATTATCCTACTTGCGGGGAAAGGTCATGAGACCTATCAGATTTTACCTACAGGCACAATCCATTTTGATGAAAGGGAAGTTGTTGCTGAGGCACTAAAATAAACAGGAGAGTTAAAATGAGTACAACAGTTGCATTGATTATCAGCATTATAATTGCTTTCGGAATTACTGCGGGGCTTGGCTTTGTAATAATTCCGTGGCTCAGAAAACTAAAATTCGGTCAGACCATTCTTGATATAGGTCCTTCGTGGCATAAGTCAAAGCAGGGTACTCCGAATATGGGCGGTCTTATGTTTGCTATCGGTATTGTAATATCCTTTGCCGTAACGCTTTTATGCTTTAAGCTTTCAGGCGGAAACGTTGAAAGCGAATTCTCTTCCGTAATTAAGGGTAGAGATTTTGTTCTTCTCATTGCAAATATCTGCCTTGCTCTCGGCTGCGGTATAGTCGGTTTTACCGATGACTTTATAAAAATCAAAATGAAACGAAACGAAGGACTTTCCGCTAAACAGAAAACTCTCGGTCAGTTAGCTGTAACCTTCGGTTATGTTCTTACTCTCTGGCTCTCCCATAACACCGTTTGGAAAATCCCGTTTTTAGGCACGGTAAATTTTGAAAAGAATATTTTAACGGGCGTTGTTTTCTGGCTTCTTTCAATATTCATTATTTACGGTACGGTAAACTCCGTAAATCTTACAGACGGCATTGACGGACTTTGCTCTTCAGTTACTGCAACGGTTGCCGTTACGTTTATTATTTCAGCTTATATGCTTAATTTTGCAGGGCTTGCAATTCTTTCAGGCGCTCTGCTCGGCGGCGTTCTCGGTTTCCTTTGCTGGAACTGGAATCCCGCAAAAACCTTTATGGGCGACACCGGCTCGCTCTTCCTCGGCGGAATGGTTGCAGGGCTCGGCTTCTGCATTAAATGTCCGCTTCTTCTCCTTCCGATAGGAATTATCTATGTTTGTGAAACGATGAGCGATATTATTCAGATAGGATATTTTAAAATCACCCACGGTAAAAGAATATTCAAAATGGCGCCGATTCATCATCATTTTGAGATGTGCGGCTGGAAGGAAAAGAAAATCTGCGTAGTATTTTCATCAGTTAATGCAGTATTCTGCTGCATGGCATTATTATTAATGTTTTTCGGTAAATAATAATTATATATAAGTGTTAAAAGAAAAGAGGTGTTTATATGTCAGACAGATTAGAGCCCCCCAAAAGGCTTTCTCGCGACAGGCGGACTGCACCGGTTGAGCCTGAGGAGAGCAACGTTATACGAGGTAATAAAAAATCCTTCTTATCAAAATCAGACATATTAACACTCGGCGGTATAGATATTCCGTTTTTTGCAATAGTAATAGGTCTTGTAACTATAGGTCTTGTAATGCTGTTTTCGGCAACCTATCCCTATGCGTTCTCAAAATTTAACGACAGTTATTATTATACAAAGCGTCAGTTCATCTTTGTAGTTGCAGGTATAATACTTATGCTGTTAATTTCAAAAATGAACTACAGAATAATTCAGAAATTTGTTTATTGGTTATTCGGCATAACTGTTGTTTTGCTTATTGTAGTTTTGTTTCACCATACAAACTTCCAGGATTTCAGGCGCTGGATACCAATTGGTCCGTTTACTTTTCAGCCCTCCGACCTTGCAAAGTTTACGGTAATAGTCGTCCTTGCGGATTACATCTCAAAGAACTATAAAAAGATGAAACACCTGTTAGAGGGAACGGTATATCCGCTGATAATTATTGCAGTTTTCTGTATTCTTATTTATTTTGAAAATCACAACTCAGGAATGGTTTTAGTTTTCCTTATAGGAGCAACACTGATGTTTTGCGGTGGTTCAGACTGGAAACTGTTTGCTTTAGGTGCCGGGCTTGTAGCAGCAATTGCGGTGTTTGTTGTAACAAATCCCGATGTCCTTCAACAGTATGCCGGCGAAAGAATAGTTGCATGGCTTGATAAGGACTACGACCCCCTCGACGCAAGATGGCAAACAAATAATTCGCTTTATGCGATTGGTTCAGGCGGATTTTTCGGCGCAGGGCTCGGTAATTCAAAACAAAAGTTTATGTATGTATCCGAACCTCAAAACGACTTTATCTTTTCTATAGTCTGCGAAGAGCTTGGCTTTGTTGGCGCGGCAGTAATAATCTTTCTATTTGCGCTCTTGTTTATTCGCGGAATAAAAATAGCTCTTAAATCGCGCGACAGATTTGCAACTCTTCTCGTTATCGGAATAGTATCACAGGTTGCTATTCAGACCGTGTTTAATATATTGGTTGTAACGGATACAATTCCAAATACGGGAATAGCTCTTCCGTTTTTCTCATACGGTGGTACCTCAATACTGATGCTGCTTATGGAAATGGGAGTCGTGCTGTCAATATCACGTTCAACAAATCAAAAAAAGGTATAGGTAAATAAAATGAAGTTTATTTTTGCAACAGGCGGAACAGCAGGCCATATCAACCCTGCTCTTGCAGTAGCCTCATATATCAGAGAAGCTTATCCCGACAGTGAGATTTTGTTTATCGGTACAAGCGACCATATGGAATCAACGCTCGTTCCCAATGCAGGTTTTGATATTAAGACTATTGAGATTAACGGCTTCAGGCGTTCCTTTTCTCCAAAGGCAATTATCTTTAATATTAAAACTCTTTTCAGGCTTCTCACTTCCGAAAGAGCGAGCAAAAAGATAATAAAGGAATTTGCTCCGGACGTTGTAATAGGCTTTGGCGGGTATGTTTCGGGTCCCGTTCTTCAGTCTGCTGCAAGAATGAAAATTCCGTGCTGTATACACGAGCAAAACGCCTACCCGGGTATAACCAACAAGCAGCTTGCTAAGGTTGTTGATAAGGTTATGTTAACGGTGGAGGATGCAAAAAAACATCTTGAATGTAAAAATGAACCAATAGTTACAGGTCTTCCCGTAAGAGGCGAAATCCTTAAAAAAGACAGGAATGAAGCAAGAGAAGAACTCGGTATTCCCGAGGGAAAGTATCTTGTTCTGAGCTTCGGCGGTTCACTCGGTGCAGCACCGCTTAACGATGCAATGCACGATATTCTTATTAATGATTCGGAAAGTGAAAATATTTATCACATTCATTCTGCGGGTACAAACGGAACCGCTTATCTTGAACAGCTTGAAAAAGAAGGCTTTGAAAAAGCAGGGGAGGGCGTTCTTGTAAAAGGAAAGTCCGAAGTAAGGCAATACATAAATAATATGGACACCTGTCTTGCCGCTGCAGACGTTGTTATCGGACGAGCAGGAGCTTCCTCGCTTTCTGAAATCGAAGCGCTCGGTAAAGCTTCAATCCTGATACCGTCTCCTTACGTTGCTGAAAATCATCAGTATCATAACGCAATGGCCCTTGTAAACAGAAATGCGGCAAGAATAATTGAAGAAAAAGACTTAACTTCCGAAAGTCTTAATAATATGTTGAGTGAGCTTCTCTCATCGCCTGAGGTTCTTTTTGAAATAGAAAAGAATGCTGCCGAGATGGGAATAGTTAATGCACGCGAAAAAATTGCCGACGTAATTATAGAGCTCGCAAAATAAGCCCCCTTCACCATTTAACCACCTCTCTCATAGAATAAAGCGAGAAGGTGGTTAAATGGCTAATTTTAAAGTTACGGGTGAAAGAAAACTCGGCGGAACGGTGAGTATAGGCGGCGCTAAAAACGCCGTTCTTCCAATTCTTGCCGCTTCGTCAATGATTAGCGGAGAGGTAATTCTCCATAACTGCCCGTTACTTTCAGACGTTGAAAATACGTTGAAAATACTTAAATACATAGGCGCAGGAGTTAAAAGGGAAGGAAGTACCCTTATTATTAACTCAAACTCTGTAAGTAAAAGCTATGTTCCCGAGAAATATATGCGCCTGATGCGTTCTTCTGTTTTATTTTTGGGAGCGTTATCATCAAGAACAGGCTCGTCGCGTATGTCTCTCCCGGGAGGCTGTAATATAGGACTGAGACCTATTGATTTACACCTTAAAGCGCTTGCTGATTTGTCTGCTGTTATTAGCTATGACGGTAAAGAGGTCTGCTGTAATGCAGAAAAATCACGCTCAGCTGATATAGTGTTACCTTATCCGAGCGTCGGAGCAACTGAAAACGCAATTCTTTTTTCTGTATTTCTTAAAGGAAAAACAAGAATAATAAACGCAGCAAGAGAACCCGAAATCTATGATTTGTGTTCATTCCTGAATAAAGCAGGCGCGAGAATAAGCGGTGCGTCGGGTTCCGTCATTGAAATAGAGGGTGTTAAAAAGCTGCGCCCCCTTGAGTATACTGTAATGCCTGACAGAGTTACCGCCGTTACGTTTCTGTGTATAGCGGCGTCAACTAAAAGCGCTCTTGAATTAAAAAACGTGGATTATACCTGTTTTAAATCAGAACTTTGCGCATTGATGAATATGGGCTGTAAGCTTTATTTATCGGAAAAATCTGTTGCAATTAAGCCCTCAAAGCTTAAGAGAGTTAAAAGCATTGCGACTAATCCCTATCCGGGATTTTCAACAGATTGCCAGCCACTAATTGCCTCAGCCTTAATAAAAGCAAAAGGCGTATCCGAAATTAAAGAGGCAGTTTTTGAAAACCGATTTGAATATGCTAAGGAGCTAATAAAATTCGGCGCCGATATAAATGTAATTAATAATAAAGCAGTAATAAAGGGCGTAAAAAGACTGAGCGCCGCAAATGTAGAATGTAAGGACCTTCGCGGAGGAGCAGCGCTGGTTACAGCGGCCTTAAGCGCAGAAGGAACGTCGTACATTAATAATATTGATTATATAGACAGGGGATATGAAAGGCTTGAAGTTCAGCTCTCAAATATAGGGGCTGATATTATGAGGATTAAAAATGAAGAAAAAAGAAAATGAAAAAAAAGTAAAAAGAACACTCAGTCAAGGTCGGGATAATGAATTCAGTACTCTTAACGATTCTCTCGGCTCGTTTGGGCTTGAACCGCCTAAAAGAAGAAGCCATCAGCCGGAAAGAGAGTATCATAACGATTCAAGAACAAAGGCTTCCGGCTTGCAAAATGACAGACCCAAAACCCGTAACGAAATAAGGGCTGACGAGGATAAAAAACGGAAAAGCGCTAAATTACGCCGCAAAATTTTATCGTATATCCTTCTTGTAGTGGCAATTGCGGCAGTAATTATTGTTCTCAGCTTAACTGTTCTGTTTAATATAAATACCATTACTATTAAGGGTAATAAAAAATACAATAATCAGGAAATAACTGCTGTTTTGCCAATTGAAAAGGGGAAAAATCTTTTTGTTTGCGACACAAAGGGAGCTGCTAAAAAGCTTGAAGAAAACCTTCCTTATATTTATAAAGCGGATATACAAAGAAAAATCCCATCTACAATAGTAGTAAACATCACTGAAACGCCTACAGTTTACAGCGTGCTTAATAGCGATAAGACGTATACCTTGCTCGATGGAAACTTCAAAGTGCTCGAAACCTCAGCAAAAAAGAATAAAAATTCAGTGACTCTTGATAAGCTTTCACTTAAAACAGCAGTTATCGGTCAGGTTGCAGAACTGAGCAATAAAAAGATTAAGAAAAACCTTTTAACGATAACAGACGCTGTAAATCGCCTGAAGTTAGAAAATGTAACAGGCGTTTCTTCTACAGATATCAACAATAACTATATAATTTATGACAAAAGGATTACAATTAAACTCGGTAATCTTGAAAATATTGATAATAAAATCTATTCTGCATTAGCAGTAATTGACCGTCTTAATGAAAGTAATCCGCAAGCAGAGGGAATAATTACAGTTTCAGACGATAAACAGGTGTATTTTACTGAAAAGTAACTAAATAAAAGGGTTTTAGCAAACTTTCTCAGCGCAGAAAAACGCCTCTTTTGTGTATTATATACAAAGGAAATTTCATTTTCACAAAAAAGATTGTAAAAAAAATGAAGAATATTTTATAAAAACTATTGCAATTTAGTTACAAAACTGTTACAATGTCATTTGTAACGGGTAAAAACCTGACAAATAATTATTAAGGAGAATTAAAATGGGCAGATACGAAATTGACACAGACGATAATAGGGTAGTAAACATTAAAGTAATCGGTGTCGGTGGCGGCGGTGGAAATGCCGTTAACCGAATGGTAAAATGTAATATTAAAGACGTAGAATTTGTAGCAATTAACTCTGATAAGCCTGCACTCAGTAAATCTTCGGCTACTCAGAAAATCCTTATCGGTGAAAAGACCACTAAGGGTATGGGCGCCGGTGCAAAGCCTGAGGTTGGTATGAAAGCTGCTGAAGAGAGCCGTGAATCAATCACTGACGTTCTTCAGGGCGCAGAAATGATTTTCATTACCGCAGGTATGGGCGGCGGTACAGGAACAGGTGCTGCTCCTATCGTTGCTAAGATTGCTAAGGATATGGGTATCCTCACTGTAGGCGTTGTAACAACTCCCTTCGGTTTTGAAGGTAAGCGCCGTATGGCTCAGGCTCAGGAGGGTATTAATGAGCTTGCTCAGTATGTAGACAGCATTATGGTTATTCCCAATGAAAACCTTAAGCTCGTTTCCAAGGAAAAGATTACTCTTCTTAATGCATTTGATATTGCTAACGACGTTCTCCGTCAGGGCGTTCAGTCTATCTCTGACCTTGTTAATGCAACAGGCCTTGTAAACTCTGACTTTGCGGACGTTACAGAGATTATGAAAGATGCCGGCTATGCTCATATGGGCGTTGGCAGAGCAAAGGGTAAGGATAAGGCAGAAGTTGCTGCTGCTCAGGCAATTTCTTCACCTCTTCTTCAGACTTCAATCGACGGTGCTCGCGGCGTACTTCTTAATATCACAGCTTCAACAGATATCGGTCTTGAAGAGATTGACGCTGCTTCTAACGTTGTTATGGAAAGCGTACATCCTGACTGTGAAATCATCTGGGGTGCAAACTTTGATGAAGATCTTGAGGATGAAATGATTATTACTGTTATTGCAACTCGTTTCGGTGAAGAAGGTCCGAAGGAGATGAAGTCAATTACTGCTAATAAAGCCGTAGCTCCTCCGACTGACAAGCCCGCAGCTCCTGCTGTACAGCCTGAAGTTTCTAACTTTACTGCTAAAGACGATGATGCTTTTGACGATATTGTTAACTTCTTCAGAAAATAATTACATAAATTTAGGCACTGCTAAGCAGTGCCTTTTTTATACAATTTGTTATCGTAAAAACACAAGTGAAAATGAGGGTGTAAAGTCATAATTATTGGACGCAAGGTGAAAAACTTTACATTTTTCACATTTTCCACCGACTTTTCCACATTTCAAAGTCGTAAATTCCACCTTTTTAACACAGTTTTCCACATTGCCGCTCAAGAAATCCTCTGTAAAGTAAATATACTTACCACTTAATAATTAACCTCGGCACGATATATTGTGCCGAGGTTTTTGCGTAAAATTATTCTATTTGTATATTACCATTCACTTTTAGTGTATGAGCGTATGATATTTGTCAGAATATTATCGCGCTTTAATCCTTTACCTTTTCCGCCTTTTATCTGGTCCTGAATTTTTCCGGCGCGTATTGTTACAAAATCAGCCTTATCAATCAGTTTATCCATCGGCGGAATTTTGCCGAATTCATATTCTTCTTCAACACTGTCGGTAAGTTTTGTTGCAAGATAAGTTGTTGAGAACCTTTTTACTCCTGTCATTGCGAGTATAACCGTTTTATTATCCTCAGGAAGAGTAAGCGTTTTGCAGTTTCTTACGTCTATTTCGTAAATAAAAAAGTATGCCTTTGCGTTTGCAATATTTCCTTCGGGATGGTGAGTATGGGTGAATTCCATTCCAACTTCAGCGTCTTTAATCATCGCTGTCTGATTAAGACCTGCCATATCCCACTTTCCGTACGGCTCGCGCATTGCGTGAATGGTGAAGGTACGCTTTTTATTATCTGCGAAAACGCTGAATTCATGGTCGTCGGTAACGCTTGCTGCAAGAATATAAAACTTCGTTATGCCCTTGGGTAGCTCGATTTCCTGTTCTCTCGGAATAAGAATATTCTTAACCATATCGGAATTCGGCATTCTGAAGTTTATTCCGTGTACCGTAAAGCTTTCGCTTATAAGCTCGTTCGGAAGGGAACATCCGCTGCCTTGGAGGATAACGTTTACCTTGTAATCATCACTTGTTATACCCTGAGAGTTATACTCTATATCAAGCTTTTTATAGTTTTCTTTAGCTTTGTTTTTGTTGCACTTAACATTGAGTTTAAAGCTCTTGATTTCATTGGGCTTAAGGTCAAAAACAAGAGTACCATCCTCGCATTTTGCAGCTTTTCTGTATTCTTCACTTGAGAATACCTCGCTCGCCTCTGTGATGTCACCGAAGAGTGAAAGCTTAATGCCTTTGTGTGCTTTTCCCGTCGCTTCGTTAACGCGGATAATTATGTCTTCTCCGTCCTCGCTTCTCTTAAACGCCCTGATAAGAGCGTTTTTACTGCTTACCTTAAGTGCTGAAAAGCTTGTTCCGAGTGAGCCTTCTCTGCGCGATGACGTCTGAAAGGCGGTCATTTTTTTGCAGAACATCTCAGCGTTAATCTGAGTTTCAGCGTTTCTCGCGCCTTTGTGAGCAAAAACAGCAAAGGAGAATATGTTTCTTCCTATGTCCTGTAAATCCTGGCGTGCGTCCTTTGTGAAAGCGCCTGCGGGCGTGTGAATACAAGTGAGACGCAGTGTGTTATCGTTCGGCTTGTCCCAACCGTATTTACAGTCTGAAAATACGCTGATTCCGTAGCCTTTTTCGCCATCGGTAATATCAGCCCAGTGCTGAGCGGGTACTTCATAAAGATTATCGGCGTTGTTACCTCTGAAAATTGTTCCGAGTCCCAAATCATATTCAGCTCTCTCATTTTCAGCGGTAAAGGGGAACTGTGCCTTGAGCATAGTCCTTCTGTCATGCCAGTCAACAAAATTGTCAACCTTAATGAATTCACCGTTAGCCGAAAGTGAAACCGTCTGTATAAACTGCGAACAGCCCGCGTGTCTCGTGATTTTTATTGCAATTCTCGCGGGTCCGTTTTCAACAATTTCAAATTCAGGCTCTCCTGCATATGCGTATGGCTCTCCGTCTATATCCTCTTTGCGCATTTCCCAGCTTGGGTAATTAAGTTCGCCTAAATCGTGGTGAAGCGCAAGCTTAATAGGCGCTGAGAGAAGCTGTACCTTAAGCTTTTTATCAATAATTGAGGCAATATCGCCGTTTCTGTTAAATATAACTCTGTAGCGCTTATTCTCAAGAATATGCTCGCTTACTTTTAACTCGCTCTCTTTTGAATACGCCGAGTCGCTTGCCTGAACGTCGTAAACCTTGTACCCAACGCTCGGTACGTCAGCAAGGAAAATAATATCAAATTCTTTGCCCTGCTTTTTCTGAATCTGGCTCGGGATTTCCTTGCCGTTTTTATCAAGCACCTTAATAAATCGCGCATTATGATTTAGTTTGATATGCGCTTCGACCGCTTCTTTTCGCCTTATAGCAACGGGGTTGTTAACTATTACGGCGCATTCCTGACACCACGAGGTATCAAGCTCGTTTGCAATAGCTCCTACAGCACCTTCGTATTCACCTTTGAACTGATTGAGGGAAACAAAGTAATCGTTCCAGCTGTCGTTATAAACGAGCATAGTCGAAGTGCCTGTAATATCATCATGGAACTGATGTTGAATAACCCTTTTCCACGCTTTGTCTATTATGCTTTTCGGGTATTTATATGAGGTAAGCGCATTTGCAACGGTGCACGCCTTTTCGCAGTAATCCGCAAGCGCCTCATTCTGAGCGTTAAGCCTCTTGCTCATTGCCCTTGAAGTATATGCTCCGGCGCCGTGAGAGCGCATAACAAGTTCGTTGTTCCAAAGCGGAAGCGTAACCTTTTGCTTTTTAGCAAGCTTGTCTATCTCGTCAAAAATTTCATACGAACTTGCCGCAATAACCTCAGTATTATTGTCGCCGTCATTCTTGCTTATGCTTTCCTGAACAGCCTTAACGCTTTCCTCTGAAGGAGCGCCGCCCCAGTCGCCCGTGCCGTAAAAGCAGTTTGCCCAGGGTAAGCCGTAGTTTAATCCGTTATCTGCAAGCTTTTCTATAACCTGAATGTTTCCCCTTACAGTACCGTCAAACTTGTTTCTGTATGAAAGGGGATTAAGGCTTGCATAGATTGTCGCGCCGTCAACGCCACGCCATAAGCCGATATTAAACGGCCTTTCATAAGCGCCGCCCCATCCGAGTTTCTGAGTTGTAAAGCCCTTTAAGTGAGCCTGTCTTGCAATGGACGGAAGCGCCCAGCCGAAACCGAAGCAGTCAGGCAGAAATATATCGTTAGACATAATTCCGAGCTTTTCTTTAAAATACCTGTTACCGTAAAGAAAATTACGCAGTATAGCTTCGGGCGAGGGGATGTTAACGTCTCCGTTCTCATATGCAGAGCCCGAAGGCATCCAACGCTGTTCCTTAGCATATTTTTGAATTTCTTTAAAAGCTTCGGGATAGTATTCCTCTATAAGCTCATAACGAAAAGCGCCCTCAAAATTAAAACGGTAATGAGGATATTTTTCAAGAAGTGCTATATTTTTTTCAACGGTATCGGGAATGAAAACGTCAATAGTTTTCGGCAGTTCCCATCTCCAAACCGTATCAAGGTGAGATGTAGCAACCGTAAAAATTCTGTTTTTCATAATTATTTCTTTTCAATAATTTCGTAAGTGAATTCGTATTTTTCCTGAAGTGCCTTAACCTTATCCTCGTTGTCCTCGATAAAGGTGGGGGTGCGAACGCTCTTGCCGTCAACCGAGTATTCCTCAACAATTTTGTTGAGCTCATCCCACGCCTCCTTCTGAAGCGGATAATCGTCTGCAAACTTAATTAAAAATTCTCTGTGTTTAGGGATAATAACTTTCATAGTTTTTTCCTTTCATTTAAACTTTTAAATATTATATATATTTAATTAAATTATTTCAAGACGTATTGCGCCTTTTTTGTTAAAATTTCCTTAGCGTTGTTCATTGCCTCCTCGGGTGTAGTGCCACCGTCAACAAGGCTGATACATCTGTTTCCTATTTTAATATTTTCATTAATACCGCTTATAACAACGCATTCTTTGCCGTGCTTTTCGCACAGTTTTGCTATTTTATACGGAAGCTTACCCATCAGCGTCTGGCTGTCAGTTTTGCCTTCGCCTGTAATAATAAGGTCGCTTTGGGCTATTTTATTTTCTAAATCAGCATACTTGCTGAGTATATCAAAGCCCGATACTATTTCTCCGCCGTAAACGGAGTAAAGCCCGCCGCAGATTCCTCCCGCAGCTCCTGTTCCTTTAATCTTTGAAATATCGACGGGTAGAAATGCATTGAGTCTTTTAAGTCCTTCGTCAAGCTCTTCAACCTGAGTATCGTTTGCGCCCTTCTGTTTTGCAAAAACAAATGCGGCTCCGTTTTGCCCATAATATACGTTCTCAACGTCCGTAGCAAATGTAAAGTTAATACCCTTTACATTATTTTTAAAACTTGCTCCGAAAACGTAATTCATATCATTACCGGTAGGGAATGATATTTTTTTATAGTTTTCATCATAAAAAACAGTCCCAAGCGCAGTTAATGCGCCTGCGCCTCCGTCGCAGCACCCTGTTCCGCCCAATCCGAGTATAATGTTGCTGAAACCCTGTGATACTGCGAATTTAATCAGCTCTCCGGTACCGTATGAAGAAGCAGCCATTACATTTCTTTTTTTCAATAATCCGCTTGCAACTGCAGTTTCTATAACCGCCGTATCTTCAAATACGGTAATATGTCCGTCAATAAGCTGATTGTATATGTTACGGCATTTAGTGTAAAGTGTTTTGCCATTACAAATGTTTTTAAAGCAAGCTGAAAAGCCTTCGCCTCCGTCGGAGAAGGGCAGGGACGTGATTTCGTTTTCATTGCTTGTTTTTTCTAATCCGTTTTTTATGCAAAGGCAAACCTCCTCGGAACTCAGAGTACCTTTGAAGCTGTCCGGCACAATTAATATCTTAATAATTTTCACCGCCTCGCACTTTATATGGTTATAATATATCATAATTAAATAAACAAGTAAAGAATTTGAATTCTTTGCAAAAATTTTTTTAAAAGTTATTGACATTTTGGAAAAATAGGTATATTATTTATATGTTGATTATTTGGCATCGAAGTAATCGACACCGTTGCAGTCGTTTCGCGAGCGATTGTGGCACGCTTTGATCAAAGTTCGGGCAATTAAGCTTGCTTGATTGTCCAACGTAGAAGTCTACGGCAAACGGATTTGAAGTGTCATTTAATTTTTAAGTGTTAGGTTATTTGGTACTGATATGATATTTGTCATAGATGAGGACGAAATTTGAAACGAAGAAATCTCGGTTTCTTTGTTTCATTTTTTGTTTTATAAAGTTTTTAATTTTATCTTGACAAATGCTTTTTTTCTGCTATAATGGTATAGCACTTGAAAAGCAAATACCTATATCGCGGAGTAGAGCAGTTGGTA
>DFGL01000045.1:67358-86948 GCA_002371215.1 Ruminococcaceae bacterium UBA3751
CCGGAGGTCGTAGGTTCGAGTCCTACCTCCGCAACCACAAAGAGAAAGACACCGTAGGGTGTCTTTTTTCTTTGTAATCGAGGACTCGAACCTACGACAAGCACACCGATTGCGGCAAAATACATAATAAGAATTTTTCAGACTTTTGACGGAATCGGGAGAAAAGCTCCGGCGGAGCTTTTCGTTGTGCGTCGCGCAAATTTTTCAGTCTACCTCCGCAACCACAAAGAGAAAGACACCGTAGGGTGTCTTTTTTCTTTGTAATCGAGGACTCGAACCTACGACAAGCACACCGATTGCGGCAAAATACATAATAAGAATATTTCAGACTTTTGACGGAATCGGGAGAAAAGCTCCGGTGGAGCTTTTCGTTGTGCGTCGCACAAATTTTTCAGTCTACCTCCGCAACCACAAAGAGAAAGACACCGTAAGGTGTCTTTTTTCATTGTAAAAACGGACTCGAACCTATGACAATCAACTGAAATATTTGTTTTATAATAATTATTCTTGATTTTATGATATAAAACTTTAATACCTAATACATTTAACCGGCTCTTTTCTTTTTGCCGCTTTTTTTCATAAGTATATAATGTTATAATAAATAAAAATGTTTTAAAAAATTTTTGGCATATCTTGATTTTCGTTCCACTAACATACGAGAGAGTATGAGAGGAGGTGATGCTGTTGAGTCAGATGAAGCAAAAAGCGGACGCGTTGCTGACGGAGGCGTATGAAAAATACAATACGCTGCTTCTGAAGTTTTGCTATACAAAACTGACGGAGGATAAAACAACCGCTGATGATATTGTTCAGGAAGCCCTGCTCGTTTATTATAAACGGCTTCTGAAAGGCGAAGAATTTGAAAAGCCGCTTGCATTTTTATATCAAACTGCGGCAAATCTTTGTAAAAATGCAAACAAGGTTGCTACAAAGCAGGCAATGCGAACGGTTCAGCTGGAAGAAATCTCTGACGTAGCAGCACAGGAAGAGAACACTTTGGCAAGTGAGCTCGATTACGACGAAATCAAGGAAAAGCTTTTGCAACGGCTTGAGACTGAGGAGCTTGAGCTATATCGGTTGAAATACGTTGAGGATAAATCACTCAAGGAAATAGCCGAGTTAATGAACATAACACCTAATGCGGTCGCCAAGCGAACACAGCGGCTCAGGGCTGTAATAAAACAGCTTGTCGAGCCAACAATAGCAGTTTATGAAAGGGGGTCTATATATGGATATCAAAGTTAACGCCGTTACATTGACAAGGGCATTAAACGATAATAGTTTCAAAACGGAATTAATTGAATATTTAAACAGCGTTGTTGATGAAGAGCTTGAAAACGGCGAATATATGGACATTGACCTTATAGAAGAATGTACTGAAATGATTTTCGATTTGGAAAACGGTTATGAGGTTTTGAACATAGAACGCGAAGCTGCGAAAAAGATTATTAAGTTCTGCCATAAAAAGACCGTTAATAAAACGCGCTACAGACAAATTGCAGCAGCAATTGCCGTAATACTGATTGCGCATACCGCAACGTATGCATCCGTACCCGCTTATGCGGAGGCAGTTGACAGTTTTACGAGCAGGATTTTTGAAATGCTTGAAAATGCTTCAAAGCAAACGGATGACGGAAGCGATGAGTATTCGCAGATATACGTTGTTACGCCTGAAAATTTCAGCGATAGTGTTAGTTCGGTGGATGAGGTAAATCTTGACGGCTGCAAAGTATATGCGATACCGTACGAAAAAGTTAGCGAAAATTTGGATCCTGTAAATGACGGGGTTGAGATTCCGCTGTCTGAGTGCAAAATTGGAAAGCCTGAAATAATAACAGACAGCGGGCAAAAATACATTGAAATTTCGGTTTCATATAAAGGTCATACAGAAATAGTTGAATTTATCTTAAACGAAGGAGAATAAAGTATGAAAAGGATAATATCATGTCTTTTATCAATATTAATGGTAATAAGCACGCTTAACGGCGTGCCTGTTTCCGTTTCCGCGGCGGACGCCGCAACCGAGGGCTCCTGCGGCGCCGAAGCGGTTTGGGAATACGATGAAAACACCAAAACGCTGGAAATCGGCGGATTCGGCGCAACGGATAACTATAGCTCCGCCAGCCCTGCGCCCTGGAATGCTTATAAAGATGAAATCACCACGCTGACCGTCGGCGAAGGTATTACGAAACTGGGCGATTATTCCTTCAACGGTTTAACCGCCCTTACCTCCGTATTTCTGCCGGATACGTTGAAATCTCTTAACAGCTATGCGTTTTACAAGTGTAAAAGTTTAGCAAGCCTTGATATACCTAACGGTGTTACTTCAATTGGTAAATGGTCATTTGGGTATTGTACAGGGTTGACAAGTCTCACTCTTCCCGGCAGCATATCATCTATCGGAGCTCAGGCATTTAACAGTTCGGGCTTAACCGACGTAACAATACAAAACGGTGTTACAAAAATTGACGGTTATGCGTTTGCCGGTTGTAAGGATTTAATAAATATTGAAATACCAAACAGCGTTACCTACATAGAAATATATGCTTTTTTGAATTGTGAAAAATTAAAGAGTATCGCTATTCCGGATGGCGTAAAAGCCTTAAGGGCTATGACTTTTAGAGGGTGCTCAGGCTTAACAAGTATATCTATACCGAAAAGCGTAACAGGAATTGAAAATTACGCTTTTGACGGTTGCCCCGGCTTAACAAGAATTGACGTTGACAGTGATAATCCCTCGTACTGTTATGTAGGCGGCGTTTTATATAACAAAGCTATGACAAAGATAGTGTATTGTCCGCAGAATAACAGCGTAACGGATTTGGTTTTACCCGCAACGCTTGGCAATATCGGCGATTCTGCGTTCAACGGCTGTTCAACTTTAACAAGTATTACGATTCCCGACAGCGTTACAAGCATCGGTAATGCTGCGTTCAGCGGTTGTACAGGTTTAACGAGTATTACGATTCCCGACAGCGTAACAAGTCTAGGTAATTATGAGTTCAGCGGTTGTACAGGTTTAACGAGCATTACGATTCCCGACAGCGTAACAAGTCTAGGTAATTATGAGTTCAGCGGTTGTACAAGCTTAACGAACGTAACGATTCCTAAAGGTGTTACGAGCATAGGTAATTCTGCGTTCAGAGATTGTACAGGTTTAACGAGCATTGCAATCCCTGATGGCGTTACAAGCATTGGCGATAATGCGTTCTACGTCTGTTCAGGTTTAACGAGCATTACGATTCCCGACAGCGTAACAAACATAGGCAGTTTTGCCTTTTACGGATGCAAAAGTTTAAAAGAAATCAATATACCCGAAGGCGTTACAAGCATTGGCGATAATGCGTTCTACGTCTGTTCAGGTTTAACGAGCATTACGATTCCAGACAGCGTAACAAACATAGGCAGTTTTGCCTTTTACGGATGCAAAAGTTTAAAAGAAATCAATATACCCGAAGGCGTAGCGAGTATTGGAGATTATACGTTCTACGCCTGTTCAGGTTTAACAGGCATAACAATCCCCGACAGCGTAACAAGTATAGGTAATTATGCGTTCACCGGTTGTAAAGGTTTAACGAGCATTACAATTCCTGAAGGTGTTACAAGCATCGGCGATTTTGCGTTCACCGGTTGTTCAGGTTTAACGAGCATAACAATCCCTGAAAGCGTAACAAGCATAGGTAATAATGCGTTCAGCGGTTGTACAGGTTTAACGAGCATTACAATCCCTGAAAGCTTAACAAGCATAGGTAATAATGCGTTCACCGGTTGTACAGGTTTAACGAGCATTACAATCCCTGATGGCGTTACAAGCATTGGCGATAATGCGTTCAGAAATTGTACAGATTTAACGAGCATTACGATTCCCGACAGCGTAACAAGTATAGGTAATTGTGCGTTCTGCGGTTGTACAGGTTTAACGAGCATTACAATTCCTGAAGGTGTTACAAGCATCGGCGATTTTGCGTTCAATGGTTGCACAAGTTTAACGAGCATTATCATTCCGAATAGCGTTACAAATTTCGGCGAAAACGCATTCAGCGGTTGTATAGGCTTAACGAGTGTTGCCCTTTCTGAAAATATTTCAAGTATCTCCTATGCTGCGTTCGGCGGTTGTAAAGGCTTAAAAAGCATTACGCTTCCTGACAGCGTTACGAATATCGGTGAGCGTGCTTTTGAGGAGTGTACAAGTTTAACGAGTGTAACGATTACAGGCAACGACGTTAGCATCGGAAGTTATGCTTTTAATGGTTGTTCCGTCTTAACGAGCGTTACGATTACAGGAAGCGTTAAGTGTATTGGCGATTATGCATTCTACGGTTGCATAGGCTTAACGAACGCTCCGATTTCTGACGGTGTAACTTCTATTGGTACAGGCGCGTTTAAAGAATGCAGAGGGTTAACAAGCGTTACAATTCCGAACAGTGTAACATCAATTTGCAATGAAGCGTTTGAATTCAGCGGCTTAACAAGCATCGAGATTCCCGATAGTGTAACGGAAATAGGTGAAACAGCGTTCTATGGTTGTTATAATCTAAAACAAGCTGTTATAGGAAACGGCGTATCAGAAATTAAACAGCAGACGTTTTATAATTGCTACGAATTAGAGGATTTAACGATTGGAAGTAGTTTAAGAATTGTAGGCAATTCGGCGTTTTCTACGAGCGGTTCTTATACAAAATTAAAAACCATCAATGTAAGCCGTGACAATCCCTACTTTGACAGCAGAAATAACTGTAACGCATTAATTGAAACTGCCTCCGATACGTTAGTTCTTGGTACCTGCAACACGGTTATTCCTGATGGAGTTAAGAAAATAGGGGATAGAGCCTTTCAACAAAACGACGGCTTAACGGCTATTGATATTCCGGATTCAGTTGAAGAAATCGGAGCTTCTGCATTCAGCGGTTGCAGCTTTGAAAGTGTTATAATCCCCGATAGCGTTGTAACGATTGGCGAACAGGCCTTTGGCGGATGTGCCGCTTTATCTGACGTTACGCTTGGCAACAGTGTTAAAACGATAGAAAAATGGGCGTTTATTAATTGCCATAAACTTTACAGTATCGTGATTCCTCAAAGCGTAAAAACGATTGGCGAAGGCGCGCTTTCAACCGTAAAGAATATGGTCGTTTACAGTAAGGACTGTACCGGCACTATAGGCGGTAATTATTTACCGTATAGCCCGCAATCACTCAAAATAAAATGCTTTAAGGATTCAACAACGTATAAATACTTTAAGGATAAGAACGTTGGCTCGCTTATTATTCTTTGCACCGACGGAAGCGAAAACCACAGCTTCAAGAAGAACCGCCCGTATTGCCTCCATGGTTGCGGAGCCACAAACCCGAATTACGACGCAAGCTATAACGGCACCTGCGGCGAGGATGTAGAGTGGAATTATGACGATGAAACCTATACCTTAACCGTTTACGGCGAGGGCGCAATGGATAATACGCAGCCCTGGTCAGCGTTTGCTCCGTACGTTAAGTATGTTGAAATTGAAAACGGCGTTACCTCCATCGGCAACGGCTCGTTTAAAAACTGCAATAATATTGTCAAAGTCACTATTCCCGAAAGCGTTACCTCTATTGGCGAAGGTGCATTTGAGGGCTGCCCCTGGTTGCGCTCCATTGCTCTTCCCGGCAGCGTTACCTCTCTTGGCGACGGCGTATTTACAGGCTGCAGAAGATTAACGCTGATTGACTACGCCGGCACAAAGGCGCAGTGGAACGCATATGCCGAAAGCGCAATCAACGCTGATGAAATTAAAAAGACAGTTGTGTATTGCACGGACGGTGCGCTTTATGATAAAAACCTTTACTATGTTGAAAATGGCGCTATTTATTCTGTAGACAAGAAAAAGTTGATTAAAATTATTACCGTTAATACAGATAAGGAATTCAATGTTCCTTCGGGCGTTAAGGTCATTACCGAGGGAGCTTTTGAAAACACTGACGTTGAAGTAGTTAATTGTTCCGAAACCGTTACGGAGATAGAAAAGCAAGCGCTTACAGGTGAAGAACTTCAGGTTGTAAACCTTTCCGACAGTATTTCAACTATTGATGAAAATGCGATGGATGACGAAATGCTCGCAGTTGTATATAACAATTCTGTTACTCATAAAGCGTTACTTAAAAACAATCATTCAAATATAGTTTCGCTTGAACTGAAAAGCGCCTCTGTTAACGTGAGTGCAACTAAAAGCGCTAAAGTAAAAACTCCTGTGTTATTTAGTAGCAGTGGTACCACTACAACTCTTTCAACATCTGCATTCGGCTATACCGGAAGGGAAATTAAGCCTACCGTAATTATCATGAAGAATGGTAAAATACTCAGCAACAATAATTATAATGATTCATACTCCAGTAAAGAGTATAAGAACAACATAAATGCTGGTAAAGCCACAATAAAAGTATCTTTAAAAGGCGTAACGCGTAGTGGCAGAAGGGTAGCAAGAAACATCAGCTTCCATATTTATTATAACGCAAATAATCTGAATGCTTATCTTTCAACACGTAATTATACATATAACGGTAATACACCGAGAATAACTGTTAAAACTCCAAACGGTAAAAACGTGCCGGCAAATCAGTATTCAGTAAGCGGCCTCTCCTCTGCAGTTGGCGAGCATAAGGTTATCATTACTACAAAAACCAATCTTAAAGGTAAGGGCGTTGCCTTCCCGATGAATCGCGGAAGCATAATACTTACCTATAAGGTTAGACCTAAAACAACAAAAGTTAAACGTCTTAAAAAAGGTTCTAAGTCGATAACGGTTAAATGGAAAAAGCAAACAAAGCAGGTTGACGGATACCAGATTCAATACAGCACCAACAAGAAGTTTAAGGGCGCTAAAACGGTTACGCTCACAGGCGCAAAGAAAACGACTAAACGAATCAAAGGACTGAAAGGTAAGAAAAAGTATTATGTTCGCATTCAGACCTTTAAAAAGGTAAACGGAAGATACTATTTCTCAGACTGGTCCAAAGTAAAGAGAGTTAAAACTAAAAAATAAACAGCTCCTCTCGGCGGCTTGTCGGGCTACGGCCCGGCAGGCTGTTTATAAAAAGTATCAGTAGTGAATAAGGAGAGAACTATGAAAAGTGTAAAAAGAACTTTTGCTGTGCTTCTCTGCATAGCAACGATTGTCTGCTCGCTGCCATTTACCGCATCGGCACAGACAGCCGACGCTCTGAAGCTTTCGGTAACGGAAACAGGCTATAAAACAGTAAAACTTACCGTTGCGGATAATACGGAAAGCGAAGCATATTCCGTTCAGCGCAGCGCGGACGGAGAAACCTGGCAGGATGTTACTGCGGGCAAAAACGGATATGACTTGATTTCAAAGTCTGCTAACTATTTCCGCCTGAAGTCGGTGAATAAACAGACCGCAGAGGAAGCCTTCTCCTCGCCGGTCAAGGTATACCCCGACGCATCCAAATACATTAAGAAGAACAGCTTTAAGATTTATCGCGTCCCCGACGATTATTCTGACCCAACTTGGGACTCCGTAAGTATGATAGATTGGGATTTGTGCGAATATGATGAAACGAAGTTTATTGACGGTTATCAGGTTTACCGTGGTGAGTTCGGCTCTGCTTTAAAGCCGTATGAGAACCTGTCGGCAAACCCGTTTGCAGAAGCGAATTATTATTATGACCGTCAGCCGGAAAACAGTCTCGCCGCTTATTACAGCTATAAAATTGTTCCGTATTATTATGATACTGAGGGTAAGCTTCACCTTTTCGACGGCTCAAGTAAAGTGTTTACGGTTAAGTATACAAGCAGCAAAATTGCAAAGCTCACGAGAAAGAGACGCTCCATTAAGGTGAAAATCCCTAAGTTCCCCGGAAATGTAACGAAGATTTCCGTTACCCTGCGTGAAAGAGGCGCCGAGGTTGACATTGATGACGAAAATTTTCGCAAAATCACAAAAACGGTTACTCTGAAGCCGGATAAGAAAACCTATACCTTCAAAAAGCTGGATTTGCCCAACAAGCGCTATTCCGTTACGGTTGTTCCGTATTTCGGCAAGCTGAAGGGCAAGGGGTATAAATATGTGATTGATACCTACTGGCACGGTCTTGAATTCGTTAAGCTGAAAAAGCACAGCACTATCCCGGTTATCAATGTGCGCAAAAAAAAGGCGCGCAAGGAAAAGAGTCTGAAGCTTACCAAGAACGATAAGAAACTGATTAAAAAGTTCTATCGCGAAGAATGTAAGAGTGTTACTGAAGCGCATGAAAGAGCGTGGGCGTTTAACTCTTATATTAATTCTGAGTGCGTTCTCGATAAGAAGCGTAAGAACAAAAACCTCAGCGACACCAAGGCTATCATTGTAAAAAAATGTGCGACTAATCGCCAGTCAACCCGCGCTATTGCCAAAGCGCTATGCTATCTCGGCTACAATGTGCGCATCATAAAGGGAAAAGCCGATTTTCGCCGTGGAAAGAAGAAAAAGGTAAACCACGAATGGTTGGAAATCAATATTTTAGGCAAGTGGTATATTATAGATATTGACTTGGGTTATGAATATTTCTATTTCTGCGACAAGTATTCATCTATAAATAAAAATTCTTATCAGGATGTCCATTACTATAAAAACGGCAAGCTTGCCAAATAAGCAAAACTGAATTGTAAATCCGTCATTTCTATGGCGGGTTTATTTTTTTATATTTTTATGGCATATTTTGAAATTAGCGCCACTAATAAGTGAAAGGGGTAAGAAACCCAAACAAATATCAGATGGAGGAAAGAAAAATGATTACCGCAATTTACAGGAACAGAAGAGAAGAAAGACGCATTACGAGAAGAAGAGTAAATATGTTATTCATCAGCTACGTTGTAGCTGCATAATAAAATAATTTTTTAAGGAGAAAAAACCATGCAAACAACCACAACAAGAAGAGCAACAAAAATCACAAGTCTGCTGCTGGCAATCGTCATGCTCCTCAGTACCTTTGGAGGACTGAATTTGACCGCCTTTGCTTCACAGGGATATCTCGTTGACAAGGTAACCTGCAGGGTAACCTGGGATGAAGCATACGAGTATAAGATGAGCGACGCAGCCTACCTTGAGGGCACAGGAAGATATAAAGCCTATCTTATCCGGTTTTCCAGCCCCGACGCAGCATTTGATTTCAGCGTTTTCCCGATTGATACCGGCAAATCCAATATTTCAGGAGTAACAAGCTACGACTATTATCTTGAAACTGACCAGACTGAGCGTATCAGCATCAGCGCATCGGATTTCAATGAAGAGCCTATCCGCGTTACGATGGAAATTTACGATATTACGGGTACGCCGAAAAAGAGCGCCGTTAAAAAGTTATCCGCCAAAAAGAAGCAAATGAAGATTAAAATGAAAAAGGTAGCAGGAGTTACGGGTTATCAGATTCAGTATTCAAGAAATTCAAAATTCAAAAACGCAAAAAAGATTACCGTTAAAGGCGCAAAAAATACGTCAAAAACCATTAAGAAATTAAAGCGCCATACAAAGTATTATGTTCGCGTAAGAACCTATAAATCAGCAGGCGGAAGAAAATACATTTCCGAATGGTCAAAGGCAAAAATCGTTAAAACAAAATAAATAAGGTAATTAGCCGCTGCTCTTTGCAGCGGCATATGCCATAGACGGGAGAAATATTATGAAAACAAAAACCACTAAAATCACAAGCCTGTTGCTGGCGCTCGTTATGCTGTTCAGTGCCTTCGGCGGTCTGAATATAACCGCCCTTGCCGACGTTCCAACGGTAAACGTCGTAGCAACGAGAATGATGAAATCGGGCGTAACTGTTTATTGGGAGAAACTGTCAGATGTCTCAGGATACCAGATAGAGTATTCGTACAATAAGGATATGAGCAACAGCAAAACCCAAAAAGTAAATAAGCTTAACACCCATTACAAAATAAAATCAGAAAAACATAACACGATTTATTACCGCATAAGAGCGTATTTATTGAAAAACGAAGTTGAGACCAATTATAAGTGGAGCAGTATTGAAACGGCTGTCTTACCTAAGGACTACAGTAACTATGATACCGGCAAGAAAACGCTAATTTATAAAAATAATGGCGTCTTTAACAATAGTTTCAAAAACTATACCGCTATTATTGGTGGCTGCGCTTCATTTGATTCCATATTTATCATAGAATATAAAAGTTCTGATTATCCTATCAAAATAACTTCTAATATGTCAAAAGAGGAGTACTGCGGAAACGCCGGTGCCTTTACCGCCTACGTTCCTATTAATAACATGTCAAGCTACTATGAATATACGGTTTCTCCCTATACGGAAAGCGGGCTTGCATATAAGAATACACAGTGGGAAATAAATATTTACGAAATAACGCCTTTAGTTAATATCAAAAGCGTAAACAGAAATAATACCCACGCCAAAATTACATGGAATGCGGCTAATGCAGACGCTAAAATTGACGGTTACTATCTTCAGTGGTCGGAAACCTTTGATTATAAATCCTATAAACAGCAGGATTTAGGCAAGGGTTCGTTAAGCTGTGCCATTGACGGACTTGACAAATATAAGGATTATTATGCGCGTGTAATTCCTTATAAAAAGGTTACTGTCAACGGAAAAGACGTGATTCATAAGTATATGTTAGAAAACGTCGGACCATGTTTAAGTGGTAAAAAGGCTGATGATTTTGACGCTTATGCTCAAATTACCAACAGCAAGAGAAAAAAGAAGGCTTTCTGGGTTAAATGGGCAAAGGTCAGCGACGTAAAAGGCTATCAAATTCAGTATTCAACAAAGAAGAATATGAAGGGCTCGAAAAAGCTCAATACGTCCAAAAACGCTAAAACGATTAAAAGGCTGAAGAAGAAAAAAGCATATTACGTAAGGGTAAGAGCTTACCGTGTTGTGCATGGTAAAACCTACTATTCTCCCTGGTCGAACAAGGTGAAAATCAAAACAAAGTAATTTAAATATTACTTATTCAATATGTTCTCGTTGCACTCGTCGGGCTTTCCGACAGAAAAATTATTGCTTCGTAGACAAACACTTTTAAGGAGAGATAAAATGAATACAAAAACCACTAAAATCACAAGCCTTCTGCTTGCGCTCGTTATGCTCCTCAGCACCTTTGCCGGTTTCAGCTTCACAGCGAAGGCTAAGGATTATCAAGGCGCTGTAACTAAGGCAAGTGTTCTTAAAACCGGCGATACGTTCCAGATGGGATATTACCCACAGTCAAAGGTAAACGATTCCTCTTTAATAAATCGACTCAGTAAAATATCATGTAAAATGACAAGCTACGGATACATTCAAAACGCTGACGAAGAAAAGTTTACATACGACACTGTCAATATGACGTTCGCCGATATTGTATATAACGGAAATATGTACCGTAAGGTAAGTATTAACGAATACCGTCCGACATACACAGGAAGTTCCTCTTCAAGCGGCAGCGAGCAGGAGGAAAACGGTTATATTAAAGGAAATACATACTACTTCAAGTGGGAGCCGATTGTATGGCAGGTTCTTGCTAAGGAAAATGACGGCGTTTATGTTATGAGTAAGAGGATTCTTGATTCACAGCCGTTTAATAATGTTAAGGATATCGTTCAGTGGTCAGGCTGTTCCTTACGCTCCTGGCTGAACAAAGATTTTTATGAATCAGCTTTTTCAGCAAATGAAAAGTCAAAGATTTGTACAATCACCCATTCAAACGAGCGTAATCCGCGCTACGGAATCGACGGCGGAGATGATACGACCGATAATATATGGATGCTTTCTTTCAGCGAAACTATAAATAAAGCATACGGGTTTTCCGAAGAAGTAACCGATAACGATATCGCCCGTCAGGCAAAGGGCACCGATTACGCAAAAAGCCAGGGATTGTTTGTAGCGCCTAATAACGGAAACGATTTCTATAAAGGTTACGAGGGTAATTCAATATGGCATCTCCGTACTCCGGGATGTACTGTTTACGGAGAATCAGTCGTTGGCTTTAAGGGTGATACAAGCGACGGCAGTTACAGATTTTATTGCTTTACCGATGAAGGCGTTCGCCCG
The DNA here is from genome assembly GCA_002371215.1 of Ruminococcaceae bacterium UBA3751. Classification (GTDB taxonomy): domain Bacteria; phylum Bacillota; class Clostridia; order Oscillospirales; family Acutalibacteraceae; genus Eubacterium_R. Next base: position 79,397 of record DFGL01000045.1, read on the forward strand.
GTATTTAAACTCAGCCTTACCTCTCAGGTAAGTAAGGCGGATTCACCTGTTAATCTTGCGGTAACGGTAACGGTTAAGAAGGCAAACCCTCTGATGGTTAAAAGCAAGGCAGTCAGCATTAAATACCGTAAGCTGAGAAAAAAGAGGCTTAGCATCAACCGTAAAAAAGTGCTTGTTGTTAAAAACGCTCAGGGCAAGGTTACATATTCAAAAAAGAGCGGTAATAAGAAAATTACCGTAAATAAGAAAACAGGCAAAATTACTGTTAAAAAGGGACTTAAAAAGGGAACGTATAAACTTAAAATAAAAGTCAAGGCTGCAGGAAATTCTGCATATACAGCGAAAACCAAAACCGTAACAGTTAAGATTAAAGTTAAATAACGTACCTCTTTTGCTCGTCGGGCGTCGTACCGGCGGGCTTTTTATAATATATTTAAAAAATTTTCGGCATATTTTGAAATTAGCGCCACTAATAAGTGAAAGGGGTAAGAGACCCAAACAAATATCAGATGGAGGAATGAAAAATGATTACCGCAATTTACAGAAACAGAAGAGAAGAAAAACGCATTACGAGAAGAAGAGTAAATATGTTATTCATCAGCTACGTTGTAGCTGCATAAATAATAATTTATTTTTAAGGAGAGAAAACTATGCAAACAACCATAACAAGAAGAGCAACAAAAATCACAAGCCTGTTGCTGACAGTCATTATGCTGCTGAGTATGTTCGGAGAGTTGAACCTTACCGCGTTCGCAGCCACGGATCAAAATGTACTAACAGTGAAAAAAGTTGACTTTCATTCTGTTACGTTGTCTGTTCCGCTCGATACTCAAACACTTTGCTATTCTATTCAAAGAAGTTACAACAAAGGAGTTAATTGGGAAAGAATATCTTCTTATGTAGGCGATGAATACGACGAAAGTATTAAAACGTTGGAGATTCAGCCTAATAAACCTACGTATTTTAGATTGGAAATCGAACATCGTAAGCCGTTAGCTAACGGATCGTATACGATTCTTTCAACAGAATATTCTAAAAATTTAATTGTATACCCTGATGTATCCAAAATGCTTGATGACAATATTAGCTATTACCAAAGTCAGCGAGAGGTAAATTTCAATATATCGTACAAATATAGTGAAGACGAATACATCGACGGTTATTATATTTATAAATCTGTTAACGCAGCAGGTTTTAAAAAGGCAAAAACTATCTCAGTAAAACAAGATACTTATTCTGAAAAACTACCAAATGCTGCAGCCGTATATGTACGCTACAGAATAATTCCTTATTATATTGACGATAAAGGTACTGTTCATGCAAATACTAATTACGGTAAAGTCTTTACTGCAAAATATACTAATGTAAAAAAGCTTGCAACAGCTTTGCCCAAAAAGAATACTGTTGAAGTAAAAATTCTTAAGCCGGTAAAATCAGCTAAATATAAAATCGAAATTTCAAGATGTAAAAAAGAAAAATTTAAATATAGCAAATACAAAACATATACCATAACCTCAAAGAAAAAGACTGTTATAAAAAAACTGAATCATAAAAGATATAATTATAAAGTTAGAATTCGTCCTTTATTCGGCAAATTTAAAGGTGAAGCTGTAGAATATGACCCAAGTTTAATATCCGATTATGTTATGGATTATGTGCCGAAAAGCAAAACCAAATCCGTTAAGGTTGTAAATTCTTTGAATAAAAAGGATAAAAAAGAAAAGAGCTTACAGCTTTCAAAAGAGGATAAAAAGCTAATTAAAGCATTTCTTAATAAATACACAAAGAAAAGCGACTCAAGATACGAAAAAGCAAGAAAAGCATTTTTAAAAATATTATTCAAAACCCGTAACGATGCGCACGGAAAGAATAAAAATCTTTCAGATACAAAAGCAGTGTTTAAAAAAAGGTGCGCCTCAACAAGTCAGGCAAACCGTGCCTACGCTAAGCTTCTTACATATCTCGGATATGATGTAAGAATTATTAAAGGTATGTCGCTTGATGTTGAAAACATTGATTATGACAATTACAAAGAAATAAAAGTCAGAAAGGATTGGATAGAAATTAATGTTTTCTCAAACTGGTATTTGATTGACCTTTCGCTTGACCGAGACGCAAGTGTTTTCTGTGAAGATTATTCAAGAACGTGGGGCTATTTCTATAAAAACGGTAAGTCCGTTAAACGCTGATAAAAAATTAAAACAATTAAAAGGCTAAAAAAGAAAAAAGTGTATTACGTAAAACGTACTATTCAGTGTGTTCTCCTTTCACTCGTCGGACTTTCCGTCAAAAAGAGTATTGATTCGGAGACAAACACTTTTAGGAGATATATTATGAAACAAATTACATATAAAAGAAGAATACTATCCGTCATTATATCTGTATTTATGCTTATCAGTTCTATACCGTCTTTTGGGCTGAATGTCTGTGCGAGCGACTCAGTTTCCGAGCGCTTAGGCGAAAATGTATATTTTACGCTGAATAAATCAACCGGACTTCTTACCGTCAGCGGAAGCGGCGCGATGTATGACGATGATGATTACAGCGCTGTATATCAATACGCGGACTCAGTAAAAAAGGTCGTTGTTGAAAGCGGCGTAACCTCGCTGAGCAGCTGTCTTTTTGACGGTTGTACAAATCTTACCGGTGTCAGCCTTGCCAGCACGGTAAAATCCCTTGACGGCAGCACTTTTAGATACTGTACCTCGCTTACTGAAATCGACCTTTCAAATGGGATAGAGTCTATCGGTCCGAGTTCTTTTTGTGGTTGTTCCAATTTAAAAAATGTAAAGCTCGGTGACAGTGTTGTTACTATTGGCGCAGACGCTTTTGAAAGATGCGATTCCTTAACTTCTATCTATATCCCGAAAAATGTAAAAAACATTCCGGAATCGCCTTTCAGTGAGTGCCCGAATTTTACTACAGTTACCGTTGCAACTGACAACCCGTATTTTATAACGGTGAACGGTGTCCTCTTTAATAAGGATAAAACGCGCCTTATCTGTTGCCCGTCAAAGCGCAGCGTTGGTAATTATGTTATACCGAGCAGCGTTACATCCCTTGCCGAAGCTGCTTTCAGCTATTGCGGCGGATTAACCGACGTTACTATTCCCGACGGCGTAACCACTATTCCCGATTGGGCATTTCATCATTGCAACGTGTTAAAATCCGTTACATTTGGCAATAAAACGAAAAAAATCGGCTGGGCTGCGTTTTCTGAATGTAAGGCATTAGGCGCTGTTTCGCTTCCCACTACCTTAACGACGCTTGACAGCTTTGTTTTTGATTTCTGTGAAAGCCTGAAGTCTATTGTCATTCCCGATAGCGTCAGTGTTTTGGAGGATTCAGTTTTTCAAGGCTGTACAAGCTTAAAAACGGTAACAATCGGTAAAAACGTCACCGAAACGGATTCGTTTGCATTCAACCTTTGCGACAGTCTGGAAAGCATTAACGTCAGCAGTCAAAACGCCAATTACACTTCTGAAAATGGTATTTTATTCAACAAGAATAAAACCAAGCTCGTGCGTTATCCTGCCGGAAGCAGCAGAGAGAGCTATTCTATTCCTTCTACGGTAAATACCGTTTGTGAACATGCTTTTGAAAGCAGCCATAATCTGAAAAGTATCGCAATACCTTCAAGTGTAACAACCATTAAAGAGATGGGCTTTAACGATTGTCGCAATGTTAAGCTGTTTACTGTTCCGGATTCCGTGACCTCTATCGGCTACTACGCATTCAGTAACGATAAAGCGGTTCTGTATACCGGCAGCGCTACCGGCGCTCCTTGGGATGCAGATGCTGTTTGTAAATGTGTTGAAAACGATTTCGCCTATGCCGATACTGCGAAAACGCAGCTCGTAAAATATATCGGCAATAGTGAAGAGGTTGTGATTCCGAATGGCGTAAAGTCGCTTGGCGAAAAAGCATTCCGGAATAATAAAACGATGAAAACTGTCAGAATTCCGGGCAGCGTAACGAGTATTGATATAAACGCCTTTGCCGGTTGCGAAGCCTTAGAGGATGCCTATTATGACGGTGATGAAAAAAGCTTTAATGCAACGGGTCGCGATGTGCTTATGGCTTTTGGTAACGCACGCGTTCATTTAAGCGACGGAACCGTCTATGGCAAAAAGCCGCTTCCCACTGACGATACGCAGGGTACAACGACTCCGGAAAGCGGTCAAACCGCGGAAAAGCCCGCAGATACCAAAACACCGACCGCGCCTTCAGCAACGGATAAAACAAAGCAGCCGTCAGGTAATGCGCAAAAGCCTGCTAAAACAAGCATCAAAAAGCTCAGCAGAAAGAAAAAGGCATTTACTGTAACCTGGAAAAAGGTGAAAAATGTTACGGGCTACCAGCTTCAGTATTCTACTAAGAAGAATATGAAAGGCTCAAAAACAAAGACGGTAAAAGGCGCCTCAAAAACCAAGATGACCGTTAAAAAGCTTAAGAAGCGTAAGAGGTATTACGTAAGAATAAGAACCTATAAAACAGTTGGCGGCAAAAAGTATTATTCAAAGTGGACAAAATGGAAAACAGTAAAAATTAAATAATCGCATAAGAACCCCCATCTCGTTTGAGATGGGGGTTCTCTTTGCTATTTAGCTATATAGCCTTAAAAAAATGATAGCGGAAACAATCGGATTTCATTTTCTTAGACCAATGTAAACAACGATGGTCTTTTTTAATATATAGGGAATACATTGTTTTTATTAAGCGCTTTTTAACTCATTTTTTATTTTTTATTGTTATTTAGATGCTAATATGTTATAATATTAAACGGTGATAAATATGGCAGAAAAGTATAAATATAAGGATACCGAGGTTGTTAATTTCCTTGAAATCCTTCCTGTAGTAAAGGAGCATTTATCTGAGGACGCTTATGATTTGTTTATAAACAGCGATAATAATATGTACCTCGGTGATGACGGAATTATATACGAATTTGATTATCTGCCTTATGAGGATGAGCTTTTGAGAGTTTTTCTAGGTTGGGATGATTTCAATAAGGTTTTTCCTTATCCGCCTGAGGATAATATCTGTTAAATTAGTTCAGCGCCTGCATACTGCGGGCGCTTTTTTGAACTATTGTATATTAAATTTTTATTTAAAAAAATATCTTGATTTATTAATACTCTGTGTATATAATTAGCTTAGGTGATTGGAATGATTAAAAAATCATTAATTAAAGTATTAATAACTGTTCTTGTAACGGTTTTTGTTTTTGTGCCATTTACCGCAAGTGCGTCTTATGTTAAGGAAGCGGGGCTTCTCAGCGGTATCGGTATGGATTTTTTGAATTTTATGGGTAAGCAGGGCGTAACTACCTACGATAGCTTTGAAAGCGAAGAATTGGTTAATGTTGAAACCACTGAAAATTCAGCGGTTATCGTTCTTGAAAATTCGTATATGAATTTAACTGCAGAGCAGTATAATATTCTCCTGAACAGCTGGTCTCCTATTCAGTTTGAGCATACGGGGTATTCTGTTAAATTCAGCAATCTTCAAGATTCTACGTTTTATAAAGTCAGAATTAACTATCTCGGTAAATCAATAGGAGAGTATTCGTTCTTCACAAAGCCAAAAAGCGTTGAGAATCTCAGCCTCAGTTTTGATGAGAACTCTCAGAGCGTAAACTTAAAATGGGATAATCCCAAGGGCTTTGTAACCGAGATTTTTAAGAAGAATCAGAACGACCTTATGTGGAATTACATAGGGCTTTCAAGAACAAATACGTATGTCGATAAGAATATTCCTGACGGCTCGCGTCTGTGTTATAAGCTGAGATTTGTTTGTAAAAATTCAGAAGCTATCAGCTTTTCCGAATTCTCAAAGGTATCTAACTATATTGACGATACTGAGATAATTCAGAAAACTGCTGACGGATATATTCAAAGCCGCGGATATATTATTATCAGACAAAACGATGAGCACAACAGAACCATTCCTTATCCGTATAATAATAACGGTAAAACCATCGGCTCAAGCGGCTGCGGAGTATGCTCTGCGTTAATGGTAATAAGAAATACCACAAGCTATGAAACCACGCTTGAGGATTTCACAAAGCAGTGCCTTGCAACGGGATGCCGTCAGAGTTACGGAAGCGATATGCTTAAAATAGCTCAGCTTACTAAACAGTATTATAAGATGAACTATACTGTAACTAAGGATGCATCTAAGCTTAAAGAGCATCTTGAAAAGGGTTATATGGCAACGGCTCACGTTGGTACAAATCTCTACTTTACTAACCTTGGCGGTCATTTCGTAACTGTTGCGGGCGTTCTTAAAGGTGAAACAGCCGATAAGGATAGAGTAATTGTTCTTGACCCATCCTTCTCAGAGAGAAAATACAGCGACTCAAGGCGCATTGCTGCAGGAATTGAATATTCATCCGATGGGCTTGTCGTATCCTCGTTTGAAACACTCCTTGCCGACTGTAAGGGCGAATACTTCGTTCTTTACACCCCTGACAGCAGCGTAGCAAGAACTGCTTCTGCTCCCGACAGAATAACTCCGAGTCCGGTAATTCCTGAGGTGAAGGACCTTGAGAAGATGGAAGAGGAGAAGAAAAAGGAAGAAGAGAAAAAGAAAAAAGAAGAGGAAAAAAAGAAAAAGAAAGAAGAAAGAGAAAAGAAAAAAGAAGCAAGGAAGAAGGCAAAAGCAAAAGCTAAGCAGGAGGCTGCAGAAAAAAAGAGAGAAAGAGAAAAAAGGGCTTCGCAAGCAAAAATCGCAAATCAGGATGAAAAGGTTACCGAAAACGATTCTTACGAAGCAGTAACTAATGCCTCAACTGAATAAAAGTAATATAGGCGCAGGTTTGGGGCGCCCGTCATAAAGAAGGTCAGGTTTTTGCTTTGTCCTTTTGCCACTAAATAAATTAAAAATCGCCTGAAGGCGTCCACTCCATAAGGAGGGTGGATGCCTTCAGTTTTTTAATCAGCCGGTGTTTGATTGTAGGTATGAAAATCATTATCAATTAAGCATACGGAGGATTATATTATGAAAAAGCATATTACAGATGAGAAAAACGGGCTGGATTATACGCTGGTAAACGGCGTGTATCTGCCAAACCTTATTTCAACCGAAAGGAATTATGAAATTGGCGTTTGGGGCATGAGATATTATGATTATATCAAAGAACACCGCCCTGCCTTCTGTACTTCATTGAGGGTGCAATGCAAATTGAATACGCATTTGCACGAGGTTGATGTCAGAGCAAATGAAATGTATGACCGTCTTGTGAAGAAACTCAAAGAACAGCAAGGCATTACCGAACAGCTCAAAGCAGATGATATGATGGCATGGGTGCAAGCGGTGAACAATATTACCAATCAAGCAAGAGAGATTGTCTATAACGAAATCATTTGTGTGAGGTGATGCTATGGATATTCTTGAAGAGCTTTGGTACGGTAATATTACACCGACAGAATACAGTCGTATTGAGAACAATTCTAATTACAAAGAACTGCTAAAAGTTGTTACCCAGAATCAAGAACGCTTGAAAGCAACGCTAAATGATGAACAAAAAGAGTTGTTAGAAAAGTTGCTT
>DFGL01000037.1 GCA_002371215.1 Ruminococcaceae bacterium UBA3751
TTTTGGACTAACCTTCGTTATCGCATCTCGCCTTTAACTGAACGGCTTTTCGTTTGCTATTTCAAAGATTTATACATTGTTAAAATATCGTCTTTTGTAAGCGTTATCGGGTTTCTCGTCATCAGCATTGACATACTTTTTTCCGTAAGCTCGGCAATCTGCTCGTCGCTTGTGCAGTCAATTTCAGAGAGCCTCGTTCTCATTTTCATCCGCTTTTTCATAGCGTATATCTCATCTGCCATTTCGTAAGGCGTGCTGAAGCCGCAAGCCTTTGCGAGCGCTTTAAGTCTTCCGTTTTCGTCTGCATTATCGGCGTTAAAGCGGAGAAAGTAATCAAGCGTAAACGCGCAAGCCTCCCCGTGGGGCATACCGTAAATGTTTGTAAGCGGGAAGGAGCAGGCGTGAGAGCCCGTCGTTCTCGGGTGGCTGAATGCAACGCCCGCAACGATGGAAGCCTCTGCCATTTTTTCTCTCGCTTCAAGATTATCGGGTTCGTTATATGCCTTTTCAAGCCATTCAAAAACAGTCTTTGCCGCAGAAACCGAGCAAGCGGAGCAAACGGGCTGATTGAGCGTTGACCAGTAGCTCTCTATCGCGTGAGCGAGAACGTCAAGCCCCGTTGAAGCGGTAACCTGAGGCGGTACGGTCAGCGTAAGCTCAGGGTCAATAACAGCGATTTTGGGGAACATCGCGTTGTCATTCATAGGCTGCTTAAGGTTTTTCTTAAGGTCGGTGAGAACGGAAATGTTAGTTACCTCGCTCGCCGTTCCCGAGGTTGTTGCAATCGCAATCATAGGTATTGCTTCCTCTATGCTGACTGCCTTTTCGCCGCCGTGATACGGCTCAATCAGTGAATTGCCCTTTGCAATAGCGCAAGCCGCCTTGCAGCAGTCCATGGGGGAGCCTCCGCCGAGCGCAACTGCAAAATCCGCTCCCGTTTCGCGCAGAAGCTTAACGCAAGCGTTAACGTTATCCGTTGTCGGGTTAGGACGTATATCGCTGAAAACGGAAACGATTTTTCCGCCGCTGAGTTCGATAAGCTCGTCGGCGACTCCGTTTTTAGAAAGCGTTTTTGAGCATACAAGAACGCCCTTTTTTCCGCCGACAGCCTCTATATATTCCTCAATGTTTTTCCTTTTTCCTGTGCCGAATTCAAGCCTTACCGGCAAATTAAAGCTCCATTCCATAATATCTCCTGCCTCTTTTTTATTGTGCTTTAATTATATTATAATAAAACCAAAAAATCAACCTTGCTTATAATAAGGAATAATCTGTTGATTCTATACATATTACATTGTATGACAAAATCTGATAAACTGTATTCGGGTGATATTATGAATACGAAAAACGTATTAAAGTTTTACCATACGGGCTTTCTTGAAATAAAGGAGCCTGACGTCAATTACGGAAGAAAAAATGCTGATTTTGTCTTGTTCAGTTGCTTTTTTCGGGAAATGTGTTAATATAATTAATATCACTAATAGTTTTGGAGATTTAATATGAGCCGCAGAAAAAATGTTATTATATCGCTTTTATCGTTCTGCGCCGTTTTCGGCGTCCTGCTTTTAATCGCAACCTTCTGCGATTTACAGATTGACCGTTTCCTTACTAAGGGAGTGCTTGAACCGGGGCAATACGATACAAATAATACCTTCGGCGCGTTTTTTGAAATAATAGGGGACAGTCCTGTTGAAATAATGCTCGCCTTTGCAATTGATATTATTTTCGTCTATGCCTTTCGTTTCCTTGACGGCGCAAAAAAGGTTATACTTATGATAATATCGGGCGGCTTTTCGGTAGTTCCAGGCTACGTTTTAAGTCTGATTGTTTTTAACAGAATAAAGCCGCACATTCTTTACGGAACAACTGCCGAGCTTACAACGGGCGCCTTCCTTCATCTTACCTATCTGTTTTTCGGCGTTCTGCTCGGAATTCTCGGAATTCTTGCGGTAAACAATTTTTCCGATGATACGTTGAAAAAACTGCTGCGTTTTTCTATTGCAACGATAATTTTCGCCGCGGTTTCAACCATTGCTATTAACCTCGGTTTCAAGGATATTTTCGGGAGATTGAGATACAGGGCAATGAACGTTATGCCGAATGATGAAAGAATAGGCTTTTCGGCATTTTCAAGGTGGTACGAAATTAAGGGGCACGCCGTAAGCGACGACCTTATGATGTCCGTTTTCGGTCATACGGACGCCAATAAATCCTTCCCGAGCGGTCATACGGGAGCGGCGGGAACGTCGTATGCGCTTATTATGCTGAATTCAACGCTGAAGCCGAAAAGCAAAGCGGTAAGAGTAGTCTTTTGGGTTATTCCCGTTGTGTTTACGGGGCTTGTAGCGCTCAGCCGCCTTGTTGTAGGCGCCCATTTTATGAGCGACGTTCTGTTTGGCGGCACCTTCTCCTTCGTCCTTATGATTATTGCAAGGGAGATAATCATTTTTAAAGGCGAAAACCTTAAAGCGCTCTTTGGTAGCAATAAATAAGTATAAGCCGTATGTTTTATACGGCTTCTTGTTTTTTCATAACTTCTGTACATTTTATACTGTATATGTTAGTATTGGATTAGAAAGTATCCGAGGTAAATGATATGGAAAACTTAACTGTTCTGAAAAACGAAATTCGCTTTGAGCGAAACGGCGAGCTTGTGCGCATAACGCCATGCAGTAAAAACTCTATCCGCTTTGAAGCCTTCCCGAGCGGAGAATTATTCAGCGAGGATTTTACGCTTATGCCGCAGAACGCTGAATGCGAAATCAGCGAAAAAGAAAACTCCGTTGAGATGAAGGTTGGCGCTCTCAGCGTTCAGCTTGAGAAAAACGGTAAAGTAACCTTTTTCAAGAACGGAAAAGCTATTATTGAGGAAAAGCCCGAACTCACTTTTAACGACGGTTTCAGGCATTATGAAAAGCAGCGCGACGGCGCCTATTCAGCGAGGGTTACCTTTGAACCGAACGATGGCGAGCATTTTTACGGCCTCGGTCACGAGGCGAGCGGTTGCTTTGACTTAAAGGGCTGCTCCTTTGATTTGCGCCACGTCAATGCAAAATGCACAGTTTCGTTTGTCTATTCTTCACTCGGCTACGGCTTTATTTGGAATAATCCCGCTGTCGGCAGCGTAGAGCTTTCAAATAATCGCACACGCTGGAGCGTCGGCGTTACAAGAAAGCTTGACTATGTGGTTATCTGCGGAAATCCAAAAGAGGTAAGCTCGGCTCTTGCGGATTTAACGGGCCACGCTCCGGTTATGCCGCATTGGGCAACAGGTTTTTGGCAGAGTCGTTTAAGGTACGAAACCCAGGACGATTTACTGGAGGTTGCACGCCGTTACAAAGCGGAGAACGTCCCGCTCTCAGCGATTATCTGCGATTATTTTCACTGGACTGAGCAGGGGGATTATAAGTTTGATTCGCAGTATTGGTATGACGTTAAGGCAATGACCGACGAACTGCATAAAATGGGCACGAAGCTCGTTGTATCAATGTGGCCTACTATCAATGAAAACAGCGAAAACTATGCATATATGCGGGATAACAATATGCTTATTCAGACAACGCGCGGTACTGACAGGGTGTTTAATTTCTACGGTCCGCAGGCTGAAATTGACGTTACAAATCCGAAAACAAGGGAATTTGTATTTAAGAAGCTTAAGGAAAATTATCTTGATAACGGCGTTGACGCGCTATGGTTTGACGAGGCTGAGCCCGAGGTTCATCCCGAATTTTTCGACGACCTTATTTTCAGCATAGGAAGGGGAGGAGAAGTCGCTCTGCTCTATCCGTATTACTATTCAAAAATGGCTTATGACGGCTTCAGAAATATGGGCGTTGAGGCTCCCGTCACCCTAACCCGCTGCGCATATCTCGGCTCGCAGAAATTCGGCGCTCTCGTATGGAGCGGCGACATTATTTCCACCTTTAAAAGCCTTGCCGACCAGGTTAAGGCGGGGCTCAATATGTCAATGTGCGGAATTCCCTGGTGGAATACGGATATAGGCGGTTTTTACGGCGGCGATACTCAGAGCGAGGAGTTCAGAGAGCTTATAGTGCGCTGGTTTCAGTACGGCGTTTTTTCTCCCGTTATGCGTCTTCACGGCAACCGTAACCGCCACGGAGAAAAGAAACGCGACGTCAAGGAGCCCTCGGGCGACCCGAATGAAATCTGGAGCTTCGGCGAGCGCAATTATAAAATTCTCAGGGATTTGGTCTTTCTTCGCGAGCGCCTTCGCCCCTATATTGAAAAGCATATGAAAATCGCTTCCGAAAAGGGCTATCCCGTTATGCGTCCCATGTTCTTTGACTATCCCGAGGATGAAAACTGCTACTCTCTCGGCGAGGAGTATATGTTCGGAGACGATATTATCTTTGCGCCGATTGTCAACAGAGGTCAGACTGAAAAAACGGTCTATTTACCCGAGGGCGAATGGATTTTTGCAAGAAGCAAAGAGGAGTTTACCACGGGATTTCATACCGTAACCGCTGAAATTGATGAATATATCGCTTTTGTAAAAAAAGGCGCTGAAGTGCTTAACTGTTTTAAATAATAGGTATTATAATCGTTTTAAAATCGGAAGTGAGCATATGCACGATATATGGAACCCCTGGCGCGGGTGTAAAAAATGTCTGGGTACAAAACGGTCTGATAAACAGTAACCGATCCAACCGATTGCTACACAAAACCGAAAATAAGGATGACAATTGTTTGAACTTGTAGTATAATGCAAATATCAATTAAAAGGCGGTGAGCTTTTGAAAAAGACAGTTTCCGTTCTGTTGGCGTTTGTTCTGTGCGTTTCGCTGATAGGATGTTCAAATCAAAAGGCGGCAAAAGGAACGCCTGTGCAGATTGATTATGACAATGCGACGGTAAGTTACCTCGGCCCCGAAGGCACGTACACGCAGGAAGCGTGCGAGAAATTCTTTGACGGCAAAGGCAGTTATTCCCCTTATGAAACCGTTCCTGAAGCTGTGCAGGCGCTGACTGACGGCAAGAGCAATTATGCCGTTATCCCGCAGGAAAATACGATAGGAGGCGCCGTGATTGATTATGTGGATACGCTTATTGCAAACGAGAACGTATCCGTTGTCGGCGAGGTGGAGCTGCCCATCAGTCAGAATCTCCTCGTCCTTCCCGGAACGGCGCTTAGCGAAATAAAAACCGTGTATTCACACAAGCAGGGCATCGCTCAGGGAAAAGAGTGGCTTGAAAAGAATCTGCCAAACGCAGAAGTGATAGAGGCGTCCTCCACTGCCGAAGGCGCAAAAACGGTTGCAAAGGGTAAGGATAAATCCTGCGCGGCTATAGCGTCGGCGGGCTGTGCGGAGGTTTACGGCTTGGAAATTCTTGCCGCAGGAATTCAGAATAACGATAAAAACGTAACCCGTTTTTATGTGCTTTCAAAGGATGAGCCTGCAACGGCGACTGCCGAGCGCCTTGCGTTTGTAGCAAACGGCACCGCAAAGGATTTGCTGAAATTGGCGGCTGAAATGGATAAGCTCGGCGTAACGCTTGTTGCTCTTCACGACAGACCTGAAAAAACGGAACTCGGTAATTACTGCTACCTGATAGAATGCAGCAATTGCAGTTATGAGGATTATCAGAGTTTGACAAATAACAGTAATTTCACCTTCCGCTACCTCGGCAGTTATTCAGTTAAATAAACGCAGGCTTTTATTGTATAATGACATTTTTTGTCATTTATGGTAATATTATAATATGTAGTTATGCTATTACAAAGGGATGATTGTATTGTTAATATTGCTTCTTGACTTGATTGATGATGAAGATAAAGTCAAATTTGAAATAGTTTTTAAAAAATACGAGAATCTGGTTCGTTATATTACGTTGAAAAAGCTTAACAATAAAGAGCTTGCGGATGAAAGTGCTCAGGAGGCATGGATATCAATAGCCAGAAACTTCAAAAAAATCGGCGAGCCAAACGATGTTAAAACCAAAAACTACATTGCAACGATTGCAAACACCTGGGCGAACAAGGTGTATAACAGGGAATCTAAGATAAATACTATAGAGTATAATGATGATATTTTAGCAGAAGCAGCAGATACGGAATACTTTGAACGTATTAATACTTCTGAACTTGCAGCGGTAATCACAAAGCTTCCCGAAAAGCAAAGGATGTTCCTTTATTTATCTTATAGTTTTGGCTACACGAGTAAGGAGATCGGAAAGCTTTACGGTGTTTCGGCTGATTCCGTGCGAAAAACCATTCAGTTTGCAAAAACAAGAATCAGACAAGAGCTTGAACAATGAGAAAGGAGATAAAAATGACTAATTTTGAAGCGGCTGTTGAACTGTCATTGAACGATTGGACCGCCTCCTTCCCTACGGAGTTTGATTTGCCTGAACCCTCGGCGGCTTACCAAAAGGGTATTGCCGAATTGATGGATAAAATGCGTGGTGATCGCTACCACAAATTCACGCGTAAAACCGCAAGAGCAATTTTGATTGCAGCAATCATTATGGCAATCGCAACGGTTACGCTTGCAGCAACAGTGGGCAGGGATTTCATCGTTCAGAAGTTCAGCGATTATTCAACCTATAACGTAGTTGATTCATCAGGTGTAAAAGATGTTGAAGATATACATATAGGATATATACCGAAAGGGTATAAAATAGAAAGTAAAGAAATAACAGATTATACTCAAAATTATGTATACAGATTTAATAGTAATTGGATAAGTATCTTTAAGTCTAAACTGGACACACAGATTAACTATGATACAGAATATAAAAATGGTGAACATTTATTAATTAACGGCGTTGAATACATATATTATCACGATGATGACCTTAATTTTTCGGGATTGGTTTGGAATAACGGGTATTTTGTTTTCACTGTTGAAGGAAATATAGCAAGGGAAGAATTGTTAAAAATAGCCGAGAGCATTGAATAATAACTAAAAATAATTAAGAGAAATTTGAATTTTTTTCAAATTTCTCTTTTTTCTTTTCACATTTTACAATTTTTTCGGAATATTATTTAACGGGAAATAAAAAAGCGAAAGGAAAAAGTAATATGAAAAAGAAATTAATTAAAATAATGTCAATTATTATGGCAATGCTTATAGCTTTATCTGCAAGTACGGTTGCTTTTGCAGAAACAGATGACTCATCAGATAGCGAAATAGAATTAAGATATAGCACTATCGGTTCAACAGGCGTTTCATTAACTATAAATGGATTAACCGCTGAATGTAGTTCAAAAATAACTGCAAAGTATTCAACTTCTTTAAAAATAAAAATGGAGCTTCAGAAAAAGTCAAGCGGCTCTTATTCAACGGTTAAAACGTGGAGTAAAAGTGCAACTGGTGTAACTACTACTCTGGCAGGCTCAAAACTTATTAATCCGTTAAGTACTTACAGACTTAAAGTTACCTTTACTGCAGGAAGCGAAACGATTACTGTATATAAAAGTTAATTATTGTGGTAGGGGCACTTTTTAAATAAAAATAATTAAATGACTCGGGCATTGCCCGATGAAACAGAAGCAGCTGTATTAACTATATTTCCCCTATATGGCTGCTTTTGATTTTGAGGTTATTATGAACATAGCAATTTGTGATGAAAACAATGGTGAATATATAAAAAATCAAACCCTTCGTTTTATGCATAAAAGAGAAGTTGAAATTAGCTGTTTCATTTTTGAAACGGCTGTTAATTTGTTGTCGAGTAATGAGATTTTTGACATAGTTATTCTTGATACAAATTTTTCAAAAATGAGCAGCGTTCAAATCAGCAATTACTTAAAAAGGCAAAATAATGCGGTAGCCCTGATTATAGTAGCGGATGATTATTCCTGTTTGAATGACGCCTTTGACGTAGGGGCGATTCGTTATTTGGTAAAGCCCGATGACGATACGCTTTTTTGCGCTCTGGATTCCGCAATTGATTATATTAATAATGAAACGGAAGAATGTTATCTTGAAAATAACGGAAGAATTAAAAGAATTTCAAAATCGTCAATTATATATTTAGAAATTTCAGGAAGAAAAACAAAAATAGTTACAAAAAATGAAAGCTTCCTTTCAAACGTAAAAATGCAGGAATTTCAAAAGTCTTTGAACCCTGCTCAGTTTGCTTCACCCCACAAAAGCTTCTTCGTTAATCTGGGGCAAATCTCAGAATGCAGACGCTTCGGCGGTCAGTATTATCTTTTTATGAGCGATAACAAGTTTATACCGATAACGCGCACAAGAAGAGCTGAATTCGAAAAAACTTATTATCATTTTTTAAAGAACAAAAAATTAACGTAGTCAACAGCTACACTAAAAATTGGTTGTCAAACGGTTGACGTGCGTCCAAACATTCTTCGTAGTCGAAACAACACGTAAGCGTATTGTTAATGACTACTACGAATGTTTCTCCTTTTCAGCGGCGGTACAAGTATCCGCCGCCGTATTTTTTGTTTGGCAATGAGTTGCCATTTAAACCAACTCTAACGAACTAATGGCAACCGGGGTAAGCCATTCAAAAATACCATATTGCGTATAACGCCTATTTAAACCATTGTAGAGCGATTTGCATAATAAAAAGACGGGTTGAAAAACCCGTCCCGTTGGTCGAGGTGACAGGATTTGAACCTGCGGCCTCTTCGTCCCGAACGAAGCGCTCTACCAAGCTGAGCCACACCTCGTTTTTGTGCTCCACTATTATTACACAAATTAACTATAAAATCAAGCATTATTTTTATTTTTTAATATTTTTTATTTTTGGGGGCATACTATTAAAAAATATAAAGGTGGAATTTTATGAACAGTATGATGGATAACAAATCCGGCAACGACGGCGATACCGTTAAGCTCCTCAGAGAATGCGACGCAGGGGTTAAAATGGGAATTACCTCAATTAACGAGGTGGTTGACAAGGTTCAGGATAAGGACTTTTCAAGGCTGCTGAAAAAATGCCGCGATGAGCACGAAAGGCTTTCGGTTGAAGTCGGGGAGCTTCTTAACGAGCATTTTGACGACGGAAAAAGCCCGAACCCGATTGTTACCGGGATGAGCTGGATAAAAACCAATGCCAAGCTCCTTGCGGACCCTACGGATGCAACAATAGCGGACCTTATGACAGACGGCTGTAATATGGGCGTTAAATCGCTCAGCCGATACCTTAATCAGTATAAAAGCGCGGACGAAAAATCAAAGGATATTGCCGAAAGGCTTGTTTCATCCGAGCTTGAGTTAACAAATGATATAAGAGCTTATTTATAATTAAAAGAGGACTCGGTGAGTCCTCCTTTTTTATGATTTTTTAAGTACAAATACGAGCCAGCCGTTGTTTTCGCTTCTGCTTATGATTTCAAATCCGTTATTGATAAAGGAGGCTGTAACCTCGTCCTCTCTCGCCTCAATAATTCCGCCTGTAATATAAACAGCGCCGTCGTTCATAAATTCGCCGACCTGAGTGTTGAATTTCATAATTATATCAGCAACGATGTTGGCAACGACTATATCAAATTTACCGCTCACCCTGTCCGATAAATCGCCCTGAAGAACTGTAAAACGGCTTTCGTCGAAGTTGTTCTTCTCAGCGTTTTCCTTAGCGGTTTTTACTGCAAGCGAGTCAATGTCAACGCCCGTTGCATTTTTTGCGCCGAGGAGAAGGGAGGCGATAGAAAGAATACCGCTTCCGCAGCCAATATCAAGAACGGTGCTTCCGTCTTTTACGTATTTTTCAAGGGTTTCAAGGCACAGCCTCGTTGTCGGGTGAGCGCCCGTGCCGAAGGCAAGCCCCGGCTCAATATTTAAAACCTTTCTGCCGTCAGCGTTATAATCCTCCTCCCATACGGGGCGGATAAGCAGTTTATCGCCAATAGGCATAGGGTGAAAATACTGTTTCCAGTTGTTCTGCCAGTCCTCAACCTTGCAGTCGGCAACCGTAATTTCGTGCTCAATTTTACATTCGTCAAGGCGTTCTTTTAAGAACGATACCGCCTCAAGCGGATTTTCCTCGGGATTTATGTAAATATGGATTATTCCCTTACTCCTGTCCTTTTGAAGAAGGCTTTCTTCAATAAGGTCGATGTGGGCAATCTCCATCGTTTCCTCTATAAGAGCTGAGTAATCCTCGATGTAAATGCCGTAGGGCACGACCATATTTGCTATTGAGCCCGCGAGGTCGAGCGCCTCGGTATTAACGGTTATTGCAATTTCTGTCCATTTATCCTGAACAACTTCATTTGTCATTCCCATAATCAGTCCTCGCTGTCAAAGTTTACCGTGTGATGCGGGTCTGTCAGAGAGTGGCGGTAAAGTTTTCTGTTGTCAAGCGCCCACTGTCTGTCCGTAAACTTACCCGCTTCAACCTTTTCCGTTGCTGAATTAACCTCAAAAATGGTAGCGTCAAGGTTATCAAGCTCTGAAAGGACAATTGCCTCAAGGAATTTAGGCATAACTGCCGCACCGAATTCGGGTACGCCGTGGTGGGATATTATCATATGCTGAAGAAGCGTTACTTCCTCGCTGTCAATTCCAAGCTCCTTAGCCGCTTCATCAACGTACATTGCGCCTTTAACGAGGTGTCCTATAAGCTCGCCCTCGGCGGTGTAGCCCTTTGCAAGCCCAGTGCTTCCCGTTTCAAGCTCCCAGGTTTTTGCAACGTCGTGAAGAATTGCGCCGGAAAGCAGTAATTCGCGGTTGATGTTCGGATATACCTTACAGATTTCTTCCGCCATTCTGACAATGCTCATTGTGTGGTACATAAGTCCGCCGACTATAGCGTGGTGAAGCCTGAGCGCAGCGGGGCAGGTGATAAGCTTGTCCTTTCTCTCGTCAATTATTTTAAGAACAATCGCTTTAAGATTGCTGTTTTCAAAGCCGATAACACGCCTGCGTAGCATATTGAAAAGCTGTTCGCCGCCGATTTCGGAGGAGGGAACAAGGTCGGAAAGACTGTAATTATCGTCGTCTCTTACAGGTCTTATCTGAGCAACGCGGAACTGGTCCCTGCCGTTGTACTGCTCAATATTTCCCCTTATTTTAACTACCATATCCTGCTCGAAAACGCCGTTGCCGCTGAAATCCCAGAGCTTTGCGCTCATTTCTCCGTCGTTATCTGAAATAATTAAATCAAGGTAGGATGAGCCGTTTTTTGTTTTCTTTTCCTCGCATTTTTTAAGAAGAACAAAGCCGTCAACCATACCGTTAGGTAATTCAGTAAAATTCATAATGCTTTCTCCGTTAAATATAAATTATGGAATTATTATACAATAACGATTAAGCATTGGCAAGTGTTAAGTTGCAGAGTACAAAAAACAGGGCTGAGTTTTCTCAGCCCTTTAATTTGATTATTTTATCTTAACTTTCTTAACCTTGCTCCATTTGGAGTACTGCTTTTTGCCGTTGATTGTTTTGTAAGCTCTGATTCTTACATAGTAGGTTTTCTTTGCCTTGAGCTTTTTAACCTTTTTCTTAACGGTTTTAGCCTTTTTAATGTTTACGGTTTTCTTATTTTTCTTGAATTTTTTGTTTGTTGAATACTGAAGCTGATAGCCGTCTACGTTTTTAACCTTTTTCCACTTTGCAAGGAAGGATTTTTTGCCTTTCTTAACCTTTTTGAGCTTAGCAGCGCCGAGCTTCTTAACGGTTTTCTGCGGGGTTAAAATTGCGTTGCAGACGCTGCAGTGTGAGCCTGCGGTTTTTCCGTTCTTCTTAAAGGTTGGAGCAACAGCCTTATCCGCAACGGGAGTATGCTTAATCTTAGCGATAACGTCAGTTTTTGTTTCCCCGCAAATACGGCAGGTGTATACCTTGTTACCCTCAGCGGAACAGGTAGCCGCTTTTTCCGATGTGAATTTGTAAACGTGTTCCGGTTCATCATAGCCCGCCTTATTTACAGCATCTCTGAAGCGGGTAAGAGCGTAAAGCCCGTCTGTTGTAGCGTAGCTGTTTTCTTCGCCGTCAAGGGTGAAAACGCCTGTATTATTGCTCTCATAATTCTCAATAAGGAGCTTGTAATAGCTGAAAGCGGTATCAACATCGCCGACGCTTGCAAACGCCGCCATTGAAAGAGCGGTTGAATCAGCGTTTGCAGTGCTGTTCCATATGGGGTCGCAATATGCGCCTTTTTCAAGCAGGAAGGTTTTTATAACAGCCTTTGCGTCGTCAACGTACTGCTTGTAATCCTCAGCATATGGAGCGATTGCTATAAGGAATTTACAGGTGTTATCGCAGGAATATCCCCAGTTCTCCATACCGTTACCCATTGAGTAATGCTTAGCGGTAAAGTCGTCAATTAACGCTTTAGCACGGCTCGGTTCAGCCTCGGCAATCGCGTATTCATAGTGGTACTGATGAGGTCTTGCGTCTTCAATATCGGTTTCATTAAGCGCTTTAACAAGGTCATAGCCGTTAAAATCGCTCGGGTTATAACCGAGTGCTTTAAATACGGTAATAACCGCGCCGTAAAGTCCTAAGTCCTCTGTTTTGTTTTCTCCGATAAGGAGCTTGCCGCCGTTAGCGTCAAGGTTTTGCTTAACGCTGTCTGCAAAGCCTTTTGCATATTTATCAGCCTTATAGCCTGAGCGGATAAGGTCAGCTAAAATATAGCTTTCTTCAACTGTAAAGCTCTCTTTGTCAGCGTAGAGATAATTTGCTCCGCCTTCAATTTCGCTGTTGATATAGTCAAAAAGAGTGTTCTTGACGTTTACCGTACAGCAGGCAGCAAAAATCTCATAATCGTCGTTGTCATCGGAATACTGGCCTGTGGGATAAACGTAATGCTTACCGGCTTCTTTGAACTTTAAGGTGATTTTACCGTCCTTGTCGGTTTTACCTACGGTCTCGCCGTCTGCAATGATATCCATATTCGCAGCGGGAAGCATAACCGAATTCCAGTCTGCATCATAGGTTTCAACGCTGAGGGTAAGAGTTGTTTCCTCGCCAACCTTAGCGTCAATGCTTCTCTTATCAAAGCGGGTGTACTTGTCTCCCCAGGACTGGGTATCCTGATAGAACATATACTCAACGGAATCTCCGTCGGTAAGCGCGGAATCAAGGTTGTAGTACGCGCCGCTTTCAGACTGTATAGCGCTGTTAACTCTGTAAGAAAGCGCGGTTGATTCCTCACCGAAGGACTTGCTGAGCATTCCGCTTGAGTATTTCATAGGAGCGTAGTCCATAAAGTCCTCGCCGAACATAGCAAGGTGAGCGGCAACGATAGCGTCGTAAACGGTTACGCTGCTGTCGTCATCGTTATAACCGATAGCTTCTGCAAAAGCATTGTCGGCGTCAGCCTTTACTTCAAGAATTTCCGGCATCATAGTAAACACTCCGCCGTCGTAAACGCTGAATTCTACCTTAGCGGTTTTAGTTTCCTCCGCAAAGGCTGTTGATGTTGCTGCAAGGCTTGTAAACGCCATTAATGCAGCGAGTAAAACAGATAAAAGCTTTTTCATATTTTTTTACCTCCTTTATAACAAAAAAGCTCTGCACGGGGCAGAGAGTAGTTTGCACAAAAATAAAGCGCAAAAAATTTCGTTACTCTCCCTCTTGCCCAAGAGTGTGAAAAAATTAAAGCTCGTCTCCCGGCTTATGGTATAGCTATGCGCGGCGGCTCGCCTTCTCGGTTTCCCAATGGCTGTGAGCCTCCTTCGCCAAATACGGTAATGGCGGTTGCTGAGGATTCTGACCTCATTCCGTTAGCTTTAGTTTTTGCGAAATAATTATAACACAGTTTCAATTTGTTTACAAGTATATAAATAAATATTGCAAGAGGGGGGAGAATGTGGTAAAATTTTAAAGTAATATTTGTAAAGGAGTGATGTTTATGGATTTACAGAAAATCATAGACAAAAAAGACTGGGCTGCTCAGTATACTATTGATGAGATAACCCATATAATCAAAACCTTTGAAAAAAGAGACCCCGGCTCAAAGGGCGAGCTTCAGGCAACGGAGTATATGGCAAAGGTTATGGAGGAGCAGTGCGGCTGCGACCCTGAACTCACTAAGATAGAGAGCTTTAAGGAAAACCCGGGCTCTTTCTTCGGCTGGATTTATTTTACAATCACCTTTGTATTAATCTCAATTGCGCTTTACTTTGTATTCCCGCTCGCTTCGGTAATACTTATTGCGCTCGGCCTTTTCATCGTTCTGATGGAATTCGGTATTTATAAAAAGTGCGTTGACTGGGCATTCCCTGAAAAAACAGGTCATAACGTAACCTGCGTTAAAAAGCCCAAGGGAGAGGTTAAAAGACGCCTTGTATTTAACGGACATACCGACGCGGCTTGGGAATGGCCCGTTAACTACCTTCTCGGCGGCGTAGGCTTTGAAAGCCACGCTATTATCTGTGCGGTAGGCGCTGTTTTCTATATCGTTGTTTCTATTCTTTATTTAAAGAATTTCGGTCTGCAGGGCTTTGCTCTTAATCCCGAGGTTACGCTTTCAACTGCTCCGTGGTTTGTTAAGGCAGCTTTCTGGGGACTTCTCTTTGTTCCGTTTGAAATCGGTCTTTACTTTATGTGGAATGAAAAGAGAATTGTTGACGGCGCAAACGATAACCTCACAGGCTGCTATATAGGTATAGCCGTTCTCAAGGCTCTTCAGGATGAAGGCATTGAGCTTGAAAACACCGAGCTTGCTGTTGTTAACTGCGGCTCTGAGGAAGCCGGTCTCCGCGGCTCAAAGGCTTGGAGCGAGGCGCATAAGGGCGAATGGCAGGACGTTCCCACGTTCTTCTTCTCGTACGATACAATTTATGACCCGAAGTATCTTATGGTAAACTATCGCGACCTCAACGGTACAGTTAAATCGGATAAGGACGTTTCCGATTTATTCCTTGAGGCTGCAAAGGCTGTTGACGTACCTATTCTCAAGGGCTGGGTACCTCCGCTCGGCGGTGCTACGGATAACGCTGCGTTTAACCAGGCAGGCTTCCGTTCAACAGGTATTACAGGCCTTAACCATAAGCTTGAAAACTATTATCACACCCGCCGCGATACGTACGATAATATGAACCCCGAAGGTATTGCAAACTGCTTTGCGGCAACCGTTAAAGCGCTTGAGATGTTTGATAACGGGGCTAAGCAGTAATGGATTTACCCAAAGACCCGTTTATGCTTTTCAGCGTAATCAATATGAAGCTGCGTGACGGTTATTCAAGCCTTGATTCACTGTGCGAGGATATGGATTTAAACCGTTCCGAGCTTGAAGAAACGCTGAAAAACGCAGGCTTTGAATATAACGAAAGCCAAAATCAGTTCAAATAAAGAAAGCCTGAAGCATTAGGCGAGGTGCGGTAACGAAG
>DFGL01000087.1 GCA_002371215.1 Ruminococcaceae bacterium UBA3751
TTTTTAACGCAATTATAGCGAAAAAGAGGCGATTTTAGAGCTAACATTCTTTATGATGGACGCCCCTTAGACAGTTTTCTTCTTTTATATAATTTATTAATTATTTATAATATATAAATTGACTTTTAATATTTTAAATGTTACAATACAACAGTATCACTATATGCTAATATAGGGTAATACCGCAAATTGGAGGAAAAATAATGGACGAAACAAGAGAAATAGACATAGACTTACGAAAAATATTCTATATGATGCGAACGAAGGTTATATATATCCTTCTTGCAACAGTCCTTCTTGCAGGCGCAGCAGGAGCTTATACTCATTTCTTCATTGCACCTACATATACTGCAAACGCTAAGTTTTATGTTTATAACAACCCGAACAACAACGTATCATCTGACAGAGCGCTTAATTCAAACGATATTAACGCTTCAAGCGATATTATCAGCACCTACGTTTATCTGCTCAGCTCCGATACCGTTCTTGACAAGGTTGCTCAGGACCTCGGCTATGCTTCAGGCAGCGCAATAAGAAACTATATAACCGCAAGCACCGTTGAAGGCACGCTGATTTTCCAGGTTAAGGTTACTACTACAGACCCCGAGCTCTCCGCAAAAATAGCAAATTCAGTCGCCAAGGTTGCGCCGAATGAAATAGTACGAATAGTTAACGCGGGCGGCGCGAGCGTTGTTGACTGGGCTAAGGTGCCTACAGCACCCGTTGGTCCGAATACCAAGAAAAACATAATGGTAGGCGCTATGATAGGCTTTCTTGTTTCCTTTGCGTTCTTCTTCATTTACGAGCTGTTTGATACAACCATTACGAACGCAAGAGATATTGAGCGAGAGTTTAACGATATTCCGATTCTCGGTACTATCCCGAGACTTGACGCACCCGATAAATCGGGCTACGGCTCACAAAAGCCTGATGATAAAGCGGAGGCGGACGCTCCCGAACCCGCTATCAATCCGCCGCTGGCAAAGCCCAGCTCCTCGCTTTTGGAAAACATTCAGAACGTAAAGGAGGAAACGAAGAATGACAAGAAGTAAAAAGAGAAAAAAGCTCGCCGAGAGCAAAAGCTTCAATCTTACGGACTCAAAGAAAATTCTGTCTGCTGAATCCTCATTTTCGGTTAAAGAGGCATATAACGCTATAAGAACTAACCTTCTTTTTACTCAGAACGGTGAAAAATGCCCCGTATTCGTTATAACAAGCCCGACGGCTAACAACGGTAAAACCATCAACTCAATTAACCTTGCGGTAAGCTTTGCTCAGATGGGCAAAAGGACTCTGCTTATCGACGCGGATATGAGAAACCCCACCATTCACAGGCTCTTCTCCATCTCCGTTAAAAACGGTCTTTCGGAAATTCTTGCAGGGCTTACGGATAACATCTCCGTTTCAAAAACGGATATTGAAAATCTCTCCGTTTTAACCGCAGGTAAAATCCCCCCGAATCCTACAGAGCTTCTCGCTTCCTCGAGAATGGACAAGCTTTTGGAATTTGTTAAGTCGCATTACGACGTTGTATTTGTTGATACTCCGCCCGTTAACATTGTTACGGACTGTACGGTTTTCGCCCAAAAGATTACGGGATACGTTATTATCGTTAAAACCGATACAACCAACATTCAGGATGTTAAAACCGCTCAGAACAATCTTATTAGAATCGGCGGAAACATTCTCGGTTTCATCCTTAACGACGTTAACAGCGAAAAGAAAAAGTACTATTCTTACTACAGAAGGTATAATTACAACTACAATTATAATTACAACTACAATTATAATTACGATTACTACAACAAGCGCTATTACAAAAAATAAATTTAAAGCGAAGGCGATATAATGAACAAAAGAATCAGAACGCAGCTGCTTCACGAATTTTTCGTGGACATACTGTGTTTGGCTTTTGCAAATGTAATTTCAATATTTATTTTTAAAAACATAATTGTAAAAATTCCTGACTTTGAGCGGGAAGAATGGACGAGATACTTTTTAACGCTGTTTCTTTCATACCTGATTATTTTCTTCGGGTTTTACAGCAGAATCAATCTTCAAAGCCGAAACAGAATTGAAGAATTACGCTCGCTGTTTCAGAACACAACTTTTACCTACGCGCTGTTTTCCGTTGCTATCATTCTTCTTAAGAACCCTATAGTTGAATCGCGTTATCTTCTCATCTCAGGCTATATTTTCTTTGTGCTTTTCTCGCTTGCAGGAAGGTACTTCCTTAAAAGATACCTTACGGGCTTTTATACGAAAAGCAGAATTGCCTCGTACGTTGCCGTTATAACGACGAGCGACAGAGCAGAGGAATTCGTTAAAACTCTTGACGCGGACTGGTCGCTGAATATCAGAGGAATCGTTCTTCTTGATAACCTTGTAAGCGGAAACGTATTCAAATACTCCCCCGAAAAAGAGTTTATGTACGGCATTTCTTCTCCTGTTGTTGTCAAAGAAAAGAAGAACGACCTGCCTACAGAATTTAACGACCATCCCGTTGTTGCTTATGATGACGGATTCATCGAATGGATACGCGCAGCCGCGCTCGACGACGTTTACATAAATCTCCCCTACTCCGATGACAGCGAGGTTCAGGAGCTTATTGAAGAGCTTGAGGATATGGGGCTTACCGTACACGTTAACATCCCTATGCTTGACGATATTCTGAGCGAAAGCAAGTTTGATAACCTTACCTGCCGCGTTCAGTACAATCTTCCTATGGCTATATTCAAGCCGAGCTTACACAGCTATGTTGCGCTCACCTTTAAACGCATTTTCGATATAATAATAGGAATTCTGGGATGTATCGTTTCAGCCCCCATAATTGCAATAACCGCAATTCCGCTGAAGCTCGAAAGTAAAGGTCCGCTGTTCTTCAAGCAGCTCAGAGTAGGCAAAAACGGCAGACCGTTTTATATCTACAAGCTGCGCTCAATGTACGAGGACGCGGAGGAGCGCAAAAAAGAGCTGATGAAGGAAAACAAAATGGAAGGTCTTATGTTCAAAATGGACAATGACCCGAGAATAACAAAGGTCGGCAAGGTTATAAGAAAACTCAGCATTGACGAGCTTCCCCAGTTCTTTAACGTACTGAGGGGCGATATGAGCCTTATAGGAACGCGTCCGCCGACGATTGATGAATTTAATCAGTACGAAAGCAGACACAAGCGCCGTCTTTCAATGCGCCCGGGAATAACGGGTTTATGGCAGGTAAGCGGACGAAGCAACATTCAGGACTTTGAAGAGGTTGTAAGGCTTGACTGCAAGTACATTGACGAATGGTCAATATGGCTTGACATTTTAATACTGTTCAAGACCGTTCCCGTTGTTCTTACTCATAAGGGCGCGGAATAAAAAGTAAGTAAGGTGATGACTTTGAAAATTGCAATGCTCGGCCACAAAAGAATACCGTCCCGCGAGGGCGGTATTGAAATAGTCGTAGGCGAGCTTGCGTCAAGAATGGCTGCGCTCGGTCACGAGGTTACAGCCTATAACAGAAAAAGCCGTCACATTGCGGGCGAGGAGTTTACTCAGACAGAACGCCCGAAGGAATACAACGGAGTCAGGCTTAAATGGGTTTACACGCCCGACTCCGCTAAACTCAACGCTATCGTTTACAGTTTCTTTGCAACGCTGCAGGCGGTAACGAAAAAATACGATATTATTCATTTTCATGCAGAGGGTCCGTCGGTTATGGTCCCTCTTGCAAAGTTTTTCGGCAAAAAATGCGTCGTTACAATCCACGGACTCGACTGGCAGAGAGCAAAGTGGGGCGGCTTCGCTACAAAGTTTCTTCTGTTCGGAGAAAAATGCGCAGCAAAGCACGCTGACGAGATAATAGTTCTCTCCGAAAACGTTAAGAATTATTTTAAGGAAAAATACGGCAGAGAAACGGTATATCTCCCCAATGGAATAACACAGCCCGAAATACGAAAAGCAAGTATTATCAGCGAAAAGTATTCTCTTAAAAAGAATGATTACATACTCTACCTCGGAAGGCTTGTTCCCGAAAAAGGAATTCACTATCTTATTAATGCCTACAACGCTCTTGACACAGACAAAAAGCTTGTTATTGCAGGCGGAGCAAGCCACACGAGCGAATATGAGTCTGAAATAAGAGAGCTCGCAAAGGGTAACGACAGTATTATTTTCACGGGCTTTGTTCAGGGTGAGGAGCTTGAGGAATTATATTCAAACGCTTATCTCTACTGCCTGCCGAGCGACCTTGAGGGTATGCCTATTAGCCTGCTTGAGGCAATGAGCTACGGCTGTTGCTGCCTCACCTCGGATATAGACGAATGCACGGAGGTTTGCAGGGAGCACGCCGTATACTTTAAAAAGGGCGATGAAGAAAGCCTGAAAGACAAGCTGAAAGAGCTTACAGAAAACGAAGAAAAAGCAGAGGCGCTCAGAAAAGAGGCGTCCGACTACGTTCTCTCAAATTACGACTGGGATATAATTACACGGCAAACGCTTGAGCTTTACAGTAAATGAGTTGATGAAATGAAGATTTTAATGGTAAATAAATTCCTCTTCCCTAAGGGCGGAGCGGAAACATATATGTTTGAGCTCGGGCGGCAGCTTGAAGCAAACGGAAACGAGGTACAGTACTTCGGAATGGATAATTCCGAAAGATGCGTTTCAAACGCTCTCGGATTATATGCCGATGAAATTGACTACGGCAGCGCTTCAATTTTTAAAAAGCTTATATCCCCGCTCAAAACGGTATATTCAAAAGAGGCTGAAAAAAAACTGATGGCTGTAATTGACGATTTCAAGCCCGACGTAGTTCATCTTAACAACATCAATTTTCAGTTGACGCCTTCTGTAATTTACGCTGCAAAAAAGAAAAACGTACCCGTTGTTCAGACGGTTCACGACGTTCAGATTGCCTGCCCCAACCACAGAATGTACATTGAGGAAAGGGAGCAGGTTTGTACGGAATGCTTAAAAAACGGCTATAAAAGCTGTATTAAAAACCGCTGCGTTCATGCCTCCGCTCTTCAGAGCGCAGTCGCCGCTGCGGAAAGTATTTACTACCATAAGAAAAACACCTACAACCTTGTTGACAGATACATCTGCCCGAGCGCCTTTATAGCTGAACAGATAAAAAAAGGCGGGGTTGAAGAAAAAAGAATTCGGGTTTTACATAATTATTCAAATGAATTCACCGTACCCGATAAAACGCAGGAAAAAGAAAAATACATTGTTTATTTTGGCAGAATCAGTATTGAAAAGGGTTTAAAATTACTCTTTGACGCTATGGCTGAGCTGCCCGAGGTTAAGCTTATTATAGCGGGCAGGGGTCCGCTTGAGGAGGAGCTTAAGGCAAGAGAACTCGGCAACGTTGAGTTTGCGGGGTTTAAAAGCGGAGACGAATTGTATTCGCTGATTGCGGGAGCAGCGGCGTCCGTTTATCCGTCGCAGTGGTACGAGAACTGCCCGATGTCCGTTATAGAATCAATTAAAGCAGGCACTCCCGTTATAACCTCGGACATAGGCGGTACTAAGGAGCTTATTGAAAACGGCAAAAACGGTTTTATTTTTGAAACCGATAACAAGGCTTCGCTAAAAGCCGCTATTGAAAGAATATATAATAACATTGAACTAAATGAAGAAATGAAGGCGTACTGCTTATCGCATCAGGTAACGGATACGCTTGAAGAATATACTGAAAAAACAGAAAAAATTTACAGGGAACTTATAAAATGACCAGATTTTTCTCAAAAATAATCAGCAAAATCAAAGGGCGCGAATATCAGATTGACGAGGGTATTAACTCTGCCGATATGCTCAGCATAGTTTTTACAAGATTTTTTATGCTGCTCAGGGGCTTTTTTAAAACTCTCGGCTTTAAAAAGCACGGTAAAATCAATTTTATCGGTAAGCGCGTTGCCATTAAATCAAAATCCCACATCAGCTGCGGCGGCGGTCTTACTATTGAAGACGATTGCCACATCAATGCACTTTGCAGAAAGGGCGTTAAAATCGGAGATAACTTCTCGCTCGGCAGAAAGAGTATTATTGAATGCACGGGCGTTATCCGAGAGCTCGGAGAGGGACTTGAAATCGGCAACAACGTTGGTATTGCGGCAAACGCCTTTATCTCCGTAAGAGGAGACGTTAAAATCGGCGACAACGTTATCTTCGGTCCCGACGTAAAGCTGTTTTCCGAAAACCATATTTTTGAGGACGTCGAAACTCCGATTTACCTTCAGGGCGCAACCCGACTCGGAATTGAAATAGGCAACGATTGCTGGCTCGGCGCGGGCGTTACCGTTCTTGACGGCGTTAAAATCGGAGACGGCTGCGTTATTGCTGCAGGCGCTGTAGTAAACAAGGATATTCCCGATTACTCCATTGCAGTGGGCTCCCCCGCTAAGGTTATAAAATCCCGTAAATAAACGGAGGCGTTAAATTGAGAGAAAAGCTTAGCTCATATGAAAACTGTACGCTATGTATGGCGTGCTATAACGCCTGCCCGGTAGGCGCAGTTTATATTGACTGCGACAGCTACGGCTACGAAAAGATAGAAATAGACAGCGAAAAATGTATAAAATGCGGAAAATGCGAAAAGGTATGCAGCGCAAGAAAAGATATTACAAAAAGCACCGCATCTCTCTGCTATGCTGCACAGGCTATTGACAGAGAGCAGCTTGCAAAATCCGCTTCCGGCGGCGCGTTTCAGATGCTCGCTGAGGCTGTTCTTGAAAAAGGCGGTGTCTGCTACGGCTGCACGGCTGATATAAGCGAAAGCGGTTACAGCGCAGAGCATATAAAAATCGCAGACAAAAGCGAGCTCCCTGTGATTCTGAATTCAAAATATGTTCCGTCATTTATAAATAACAGTTACGCTGACGCGCTCGAAGAAGTGAAAACGGGAAGGCTCGTTCTGTTTTCGGGAACGCCCTGCCAGATTCAGGGGCTCAGAGTATTTTTGGGCAAGGACTATGATAACCTTATCACAGCAGACCTTATCTGCCACGGCGTTACGGCGACCAAGCTGTTCAACGACTACATAAAGACCGTTGAAGAAACCGACAAAATAAAAATCACTCAATACCTTTTCAGGGATAAAAGCGTAAGCTGGGGCACGAATTTCTGCTACAGTTATAAAAAAGAGGGGCAGGATAAGATATATACAAGGCACTGCCCGCGCGAAGAATCATCCTATATGGCGCACTACCTCAGGGGAAATATATTCAGGGAAAACTGCTATTCCTGTTCCCTTTCAAGCACCGAGAGAGTAAGCGATTTCACCCTCGGCGATTACTGGGAAATTGAAAACGAGCACCCCGAGTTTGTTACAAAGAATAAGCCCGCTATTTCTTTAAGGCGCGGAGTGAGTTGTATTCTTGTAAATACGGAAAAAGGAAAAAAGTACGCTTCTCTGTTAAAGGATAAAATGCTGCTTCACGAGGTAACGCTGCAGAGCATTGCCTCTCACAACGGAAATCTCCGCGCGCCGTCAAAAAAGGGCGCCGGACGCGAATCTACGCTTGAATTATATAAAAAGAGCGGATACGGCGCCGTTGATAAAAAATACAGAGCAGCTGTAGGAAGCAGAATGTATAAATATCGCATTAAAAACGCACTGAAATCACACCTGCCCGACAGGATAAGAATACTCTGTTATCAAAACAGATTTCTTTCAAAAATAGTTTTCAGATAAGAGGACTCAATGAAAATATCAATCAATTCAACCTTCAGTTACATAAAATTCAATCTGAACTACGGCTCTGCCCTGCAATGCTACGCGCTTCAGCAATACCTGAAAAACAGAGGTCACGACGCATCGCACATAAGGGATTACAGGGCAAATCCTGCTTTTCTTCTCCCAAAGCTGAAAAACATTAAGTATTTTAAACAGTTCTGGGAAAAGGTCGGCGGGCTTATCAAGCTTCAGAAATTCATAAGAAAAAACCTCAGTTTATCCGAAAGGGGCTATATATCATATTCCTCAATGGTCAAACACTGCCCGAAGGCTGACTGCCACATTGCGGGAAGCGACCAGATTTGGAAAAACGCAAACAACTTCCGCTATCTCACCTATGTTCCCGACGACAAGCTTAAACTCTCATACGCGGCAAGCTTTGGCAGAAGGGTTATTTCCGATGAGATGAAGGCTGAGATTAAGCCCTATCTTGAAAGACTTGACGGAATTTCGGTAAGAGAAAAATCGGGCGTTGAGATTATAAACTCTATCGGCTTTGACGCCGTTCACGTTCTTGACCCTGCGCTCCTTCTTGACTATGAGCAGTATCCGTACGCTGAAAACGGAAAGGATAATTACTATTTCTGCTACTTTCTAAATCTCAAGGACAGAAACAGCGTTCCGTTTGAAACAATAAAGAGCATTGCTTCAAATAAAAACAAGGAGCTCGTTTTAACCGCTCCTCTCAATTACTATCTTTTCAGGGATGAAAACGTGCAGTTCCCGTCCGTTGAGGACTGGCTCGGCTACTACAAAAACGCCGACTGTATTTTTACCAACACCTTCCACGGACTGCTTTTTTGCATTGTTTTCAAAAAGCAGTTTGTCCACTTTTTGCAGGATAACAACGAAAACGAGCGCTTTTATTCAATCCTTTCCCTTCTCGGACTTGAGGACAGGCTTCTCAAGGACCCTTCAAGAGAGGAAATTGAGGCGCTGATGAACAAAACAATCGACTACGACGCGGTTTACAAAAAGGTAAACGAGCAGAGAAAGATAACGGATAACTACTTTAAGCAGTTCGGAATTTAACTATGAAAATTATTGCTTATTCAATGGGAGACTCAAACAACCCCGCAACCTGGTCCAACGTGCCGTTTTACTTTATTAAGGCGCTTGAGGCTGAGGGGGTTGAGATTGTAAGGGTTAACGTTCAGCCCTTCAGCGGAAAAAGGAATATAAGAGTTCTAATAAACAAAGGACTCAATGTTTTTAAGGCAGGAATTCCCTTTGAAAGAACCTCATATTACAAAAAAAGCGTAAGGCGTAAAATGCTCAAAGCGCTGAAGGAAAACCCTGACGCAGACTTACTTTTATCCTTTGATTTCAGCAGCTCAATCGCTGATAAAACGGATAAAAAGACTATGCTGTTTTGCGACTGGGATATTAAATACCTTATAACTCAGATTGATAAAAGAACGCCGAATAAAAAGGAGCAGGCGCTGATTGAAGAGCAAAGCGAAATCATTAAAGGCGCAGATTACGCCGTTTCTATTTTCCCTAACGCATTTGAAAAAATGAAAGAGGATTACGCCAATCTTTACTATTTCGGAACGCCGATTAACCTTGACGAGCCACAGTTCGATATTGACGGCGCGCTTGGGGAGCGCTACAAAAACAAAAGACTGCTTTTTATCGGCAAAAAAAAGTATCTCAGCGGAATCAAGGCGCTTTACGAGGCTGTTGAAAACTACAACAGCAAAAACGAAAGCAAGTTTTACGTTGACCTTATCGGTATGACGCAGGAGCACACGGGAATTAACAGCGAATACGTTAACCACTACGGCTACCTTAATAAAAACAACCCCGAGCAGTGGAAAACCTACAACGATATTCTCAGGGGCGCGTTTTTCTTTGTTAACACTACCGATAACTGGGTTGGCGCTTCCTCAATACTTGACACCGCCTACCTCGGTATTCCCTGTATAATCAACCCTAACCCCGATTTAACAAAGACCTTCGGAGATGAGATATTCTTCGGCTACTACTGCAGGGATAACACTGCTGACGAAATTGAAAAATATCTTAAAAGACTAAGCGAGCTCAGCGAGGAGGAGTATACCCTTCTGAGCAATAACGCCCGCGTTGCCGTTAAGGGCTACACCTATCCCGAATACATCAAGAAAATCCTTGAATTAATAAAATCATAAAAACAGGAGAAACGCCAAAATGTCTAAAAAGCTGAACGGAACAGTAATAGTTACATACCGCTGTAACGCCCGCTGTAATATGTGTAACAGATATAAGCGCCCCTCAAAACCGGAGGAGGAGCTTACTCTTGATACAATAAAAAAACTGCCTGAGATGTATTTCACAAATATTACGGGCGGCGAGCCGTTTATCAGAACAGACCTTAAGGATATTATCCGCGTGCTTGATAAGAAGAGCGACCGTATCGTTATTTCTACAAACGGCTTTTTCACGGACAGAATTATTGAACTGTGTAAGGAATTCCCGAACGTCGGAATAAGAATTTCCATTGAGGGTCTTGAGGAAACGAACAACAAAATCCGCGGGCTTGAGGACGGCTTCAACAAGGGCTACGAAACCCTTAAAAAGCTTGTTGAAATGGGACATAAGGACGTAGGCTTCGGTATGACCGTTCAGGACGCTAACGCTAAGGATTTAGTACCGCTTTATAAAATCAGCGATGAGATGAATATGGAATTTGCAACCGCGTCGCTTCACAACTCCTTCTACTTTGTTGAGGCTAAAAACATTATTCACGACAGAGAGATGGTAGCCGGCGAATTCGAAAAGCTGATAAACGAGCTTTTAAATTCCAACGAACCGAAAAAATGGTTCAGAGCGTATTTCAACCACGGGCTGATTAACTATATTTACGGCCAGAAGCGCCTTCTCCCCTGCGATATGGCGTTTGACACCTTCTTTATTGACCCTTACGGCGACGTTATGCCCTGTAACGGAACGAAGGATAAGGAGGTTATGGGCAACCTTAACGAGCAGGACTGGGACGAGCTTTGGAACAGCGAGCAGGCTGAAAACGTTCGCAAAAAGGTTCGCGCCTGCGACAGACAGTGCTGGATGATAGGCTCGGTTTCCCCCGCAATGCATAAGTACATAGCAACTCCCGCAATGTGGGTTATAAAACATAAATTTTTAAGATTCTTTAAAGAGAAAAAATACTCAATGTATGAAAATAAAATCTGCTGTGATTTACGCGACGGCAGGGTTACAAAGGAAGAGCTTGACGCGCTTTCAACCTGCGATTTGAATGCCGCTGTCAACGACGGACTTTCCGATACATCAAAAACAGCCCTTGTAGGTACAACGGGTGAAGCCATTGTTGACGCGGATATTAAGGCTCAGCTGGAGGATTAATGATGAAGGCAGCAGTTATAACGCGCCATGCCATAACCAACTACGGCTCACTTCTCCAGGCAATAGCAACGGAAAAGCTGTTTGAAACCGTAGGGCTGGAATGCGAAACCATTGATTATATCAGAGACGACGAATACTATACGGAGCAGGAAAAGACCAATCTGAAGAACAAGCCGAAATATAACAGCAATCCGCTTACAAGAGCGGCTTACCTTGCTCTAAGGCAGGGCGAAGCGGTTAAGGGCGGCAGATTTTTCAGGGATATGCAAAAAAAATACCTTCACCTTACGAAAAGATATCACTCCCTTGCCGAGCTTGAAACTGATAAACCCGAGGCAGATATTTACGTTACGGGAAGCGACCAGGTCTGGGGAAAGATTGCTAACGTTGACTTTGACACAGCGTATCTTCTCTCCTTTACCGATGACGGCGACAGACGGTTTTCCTACGCTTCAAGCATAGGTAAAACCAAGCTTGTCGGCGAAACCGCCGATTGCTTTAAGCGCTATCTTTCCCGCTACGATGCGGTAACGGTACGAGAGAGCAACGCTAAAGAGGCGCTGTCCGAAATAGGGATAGAGGCTCAGCAGGTGCTTGACCCGACTCTGCTTTTCGGCAGTGAATACTGGAGTACGTTTATTGAAAAGGATATTGAAGGCGATTACATCCTTCTCTACCAGCTTGAAAACAACAAGCGCTTTAACGATTACGCTAAAAAGGTTGCTGAAAAAACGGGGCTAAGGCTTATAAGGGTATCTCCCCTTCGCCATCAGATGCTCCGCGGCGGAGAATTCGTTTATCTCCCCTCCCTCGGCGAGCTTTTATCGTACATAAAAAACGCAAAATGCGTTATAACGGATTCCTTCCACGCAACCGCGTTCTCAATCAATTTTAACACCCCGTTTATAGATATTCTTCCGAGCGGCGAAAACAAATGCCGCAACACCTCCGTTCTTGAACTGACGGGGCTGACTGCAAGAATACTTGATAATTACGAAAACCTTTCCCTGATAGACGAAAAATGTGATTTTGAATACGCCAATACGGTGCTTGACGCCGAGCGTGAAAAATCCTTTGAAACCGTTAAAAAAATACTTGATATTTAGGTGAAATATGAAAAGCGAACAGTTGGTAAAATCAAGTGAATATTGCTGCGGCTGTTCCGCCTGTGAAAGTATCTGCCCGAAAAAGGCAATAACTATGAGAGCCGACGAATACGGCTTTACCTTTCCTTGTGTTGACGAGGCTTTATGTATTGACTGCGGTCTTTGCAAAAGCGTTTGCCGCTTTCAGAGCGAAGAAAAAACGCTCAACGCGCCAAGAAAGGTTTTTGCCGGAGTAACTAAGACAACGGATATTAATAAATCAGCTTCAGGCGGGATTTTTGCCTGCGTCGCTAAAAGAATTATATCTGACGGCGGAGCTGCTTACGGAGCCGCTGCAGTAAACGAAAACGGAGATATCAGCGTTCGCTGTGAAAAGGCGCAAACGAATGAGGAGCTTTTGCCGCTGCTCGGTTCAAAATACGTTCAGAGCAATAACGAAGGCGCGTACTCCCTTATTCAAAGCGACCTTAAAGCGGGTAAAACCGTTTTGTTTTCGGGTACGCCATGTCAGGTTGACGCACTTTACGGATTTTTAAAAAAGGATTACGGGAACCTTTTCACATTAGACCTTATCTGTCACGGTGTTCCGAGCGCAAAGCTTTTTTCCGACTACTTAAAATCGCTTGAGGGAAAGGAAAAAATCACCGAATACCTTTTCAGGACGAAGGAAATCAGCGGCGAGATGACGAGCAAAATCACCTTTGAAAACGGTAAAACAAAGTATATTTCCTGCAATATGTCGCCGTATTTTTACCTTTTCATAAACGGCTACACCTACCGCGAAAGCTGTTATTCCTGCCCCTTTGCAAAAAAAGAGCGAAGCGGAGATATAACGCTCGGCGATTTCTGGGGCATTGAAAAATATCACCCTGATTTCAACTCATCAAAGGGCGTTTCCTGCATTCTGGTTAACACCGAAAAAGGCGAAAGGCTGATTGAAAAATGCTCAGACGGTATGGAGCTGCTTGAATCGGATTTTGAAAAGGTTTCGCAAAACAACGCGCAGCTCCGCCAACCCTCCGTTAAGCCCGAAAAAAGAAGCGCGGTTTTAAACGCGTATAAAAGCGGCGGCTTTTCCGCGCTTGAAAATGAATACGCCGCTCTTGCAGGTGCAAAGAGATTTCTTTCGGGCTTAAAGCTAAAAGCAAAAAAGATACTTAAATAAGGAAAAAATATGAACATTCTTTACATCGCATATTCCTGCGACCCGTATTTCGGAAGCGAAAACAAAATAGGCTGGAATATTCCCCTTGAGGCTTCAAAAAACCACAGGGTTTTTGTTCTTACAAAGGAGGAGCATAAAAAGAATATTCAGCGTTACTGCATAGAGAACGGGATTGATAATATACGGTTTTACTATGCCGATATAAAGGAAATATACAAAAAAATATTCAGACCGCCTTTTTATTCGGGGAGGCTGAATATATGGCATAAAAAAGCTCTTCCGATTGCTGAGAAAATATGCAGAGAAAACGGCATTGAAATTATCCACCAGATTGCGCCGATAGAATTCAGAAGCATCGGCAAATACTACGGCATACCCGATACAAAATTTGTTTGCGGTCCGCTCGCGGGCGGGCAGAACGTACCGAAGCCGCTTATGAGCTATACGGGAAAAGACAAGCCGATTGAAAAGCTCCGCGAGATTATTAACAGCTTTTATAAAAGAAAAATCAAAGCATCGGGCATTTTAAATAAATGTGACTGTATTTTATACGCAAACTACGAAACGAAAGCCTTTCTTGAGCCCTCTGCCAAGAGTACGGTTATCCCCGAAACAGCGCTTAAGAAAAGCGAGCTTGTGAATACGTTTGAAAAGGATGACAACAAAGAGGAATGCGTTTTTCTCGTTGTTTCCCGTTTCACTGCTACAAAGGGATATAACCTTCTCTTTGACGCTGTTAAAAGAATTCCCGACAGCCTGAATTACAAAATTAAAATTATCGGCTACGGTCCGCTTGAAAACGAGGTCAAGGCGCTTTTTGAAAGCGATAAAAACGTTATGTGCCACACGGAGTTTTTAGGCAGGCTCCCGTTTTCAAAGATGAACGAACAGTATCAGAGCGCGGACGCTCTCGTTTTTCCTACCTTCAGAGAGGCAACGGGCTCCGTTATCTTAGAAGCTATGGCGAACGGACTTCCCGTAATCACGGCAAACCGCTGCGGCGGCTCTGTGCTCTGCTCCCCGTCATACGCCTATCTTTACAGCGCCGCTTCAAAAAACGGCTGGGCAAACCACCTTCGCTTTGCTATGCTTCACTGCATTAACAATCTTGACGAGGTACACGAAAAAGGCAGAAAAGCAAGAGAGGCGGCAGAGCATTTCACCTTTGAAAAAAGAGTTGAAACCTACAGTAAAATATACGAGGATTTATTAAACCGAAAATGAAAAAAATCGTTTTAATTGCTACATACTTCGGCAGCCTTCCGTGCAATTTCGGAATATGGCTCAAAAGCGCAGAGAAAAACGAGAGCATTGACTTTATGCTTTACAGCGACTGCGATATTAAGGATTATGAACCGCTGCCGAAAAACGTTAGAATAATTCATATTGAATTTAATAAAATTAAGGCGCTGTTTGAAAAATGCTTTGATTTTGATATAGTGCTTGACAGCCCGTATAAATTCTGCGATTACAAGCCCGCTTACGGTCTGGCTTTTGAAAAGGATATTGCCGGCTATGATTATTGGGGACACGTTGATATTGACGCGGTGCTCGGCAATATCAGAAAGTTTCTGCCCGAAAGGGATTACGAAAAGATTTACCAGACGGGTCACCTCACCCTTTACAGAAACACCGCAGAAAACAACCGCCGTTTTATGCTTGACGGCGGAAGGCTCGGGTATAAAGAGGTATTTACGAGCGACAGAATCTGCGTTTTTGACGAGGCTGGCGGTATGCAGGAAAAATACGAATGTCTCGGCATACCGACCTACATCTCACGCGATTACGCTGATATAACGAAGCGCAGCGTTCGCTTTACGCTTTCGCAGACCTTTATGGAAACCTCAAACAAGCCCGTAGTTAATTATAACGAGCAGATATTTTACTATGAAAACGGCGGTGTTTTCCGCGATTACTTCAAAAACGGAAAGCTTTATACCAACGAATTCAATTACATTCACTTTTCCTCAAGAAAGCCGCAGGACTTTACCGAAGGCGCCGAGAGCTTTTACATAACTTCCGACGGCTTTTTCCCGAAAGAGGGAGAAACAACGCCTGAGATAATAGAAAAATATAATCCCTATCGCCCTGAGCTTGACGCTGCTGAAGCAAAGCGCTGGGCAAAGGACGATAAGAAAAAAAAGATAAAAAACCTTGTAAGAAGGATTAAAGAAAAAATATGAACACCGTACATTTACAAAATATAGGCGGTATCGGCGGAATTGCAGTTCTTACGCGAGATATTGCGATGGTTTCAAAAGAGAATAACTTTTTCTATTTTGTTTACGAGGGCGGCGAAATTGCCGAGCAGATTAAGGAATACGCCCCCGTTTATGTTGCAAATGAAAAGCGCAACGATATTCTTTCCGCAGTTAAAAATTTCACGCGCTACTGCAGGGAAAACAAAATAGACGTTATTGTTGAGCATACGGGTACGGCAGTGGGCTTAAGTTGCGCGCTTTACGCTCAGAAAAAGCTTAATTTAAAGCTGATAATCTACTGGCATGCCGTATCGGGCGAAATAGTTAACACGGGAATTAAAAGAAGAATTGAATATTCCCTGAAAAGACGCGCCTACAAAAAATGCTATGCCGCAGCGGCAATTTCAAACTGCGTTAAGGAATCGTATCTTAAAGCTTACGGCTACAAAGAGGATAAAATTACCGTTATATATAACGGGATAAACTGCAACAAATTTTTTACAAACAGAATTGAAAACGGCTCGCCTCTCCCATTTCGCATTATCTACGTGGGCAGGGTTTTTGCATCAAAGGGAATTCACGTTCTGATTAACGCAATAAGCCGCCTTGACAGAGAAATTCAAAAGAACATAACTGTTAAAATAGTAGGTCAGGACAGAGGCACTTACACCGAGGAAATGATGGAGCTGACTAAGCAAAAAGGACTTGACGGCGTTATTGAATTCACGGGCGCAAGGCTTGATATACCCGAGCTGCTTTCGGAATCGGATTTATTTATTCACCCCGCAATCTGCGAGGAGGGCTTCGGAATAACTCTCGCTGAGGCAATGGCGTCCTACCTGCCCTGTATTGCCTTCAGAAAAGGCGCTATACCCGAGGTTATTGATGATAGAATTAACGGCTTTATCGTTGACGAGGCAAAGAGCGAAAGCCTTGCACAGGCAATAGAAAACACCTATAAGCTGTTTATTGAAAACAAAGAAGAATATAACACTTTAAGAGAAAACGCGAGAAAAAAGGCTGAAACTTTCAGCATTGAAAGAACGGTAAAAACACTTGAGGAGCTATACTGATAGGCTATGAGAATAGGAATACTTACCTTCCACAGAAGTGAAAACTACGGCTCAGTTTTGCAGGCATATTCTCTCTGCAGGGCTTTAAACAAGCTGAATCCCGAAAATGAAATAGAAATCATCGACTATTCAAACGAGCATCAGCGGGAGCTTTATTCGGTTTTTTTAAGGAATAACTCCCCTAAGAATATAGCAAAAAACGCGAGGTCGCTTTTAAATATATCCCAGCTTTCAAAAAGGAGCTCGGGCTTTGATGATTTTATTAACCTGCTCCCCCTTAGCAGCGAAAAATTCGAAAGCGACGGGGAGTTGAAAAACCACAAGAGTGAATACGACTTAGTTATCTGCGGAAGCGACCAGATTTGGAACCCGCAGTCCGTTGATTTTTCGCTTTCATTTTTCGGGGTTGATTTTTCCTGCAGAAAGGTTTCTTACGCCCCGAGCATAAGAAACGCGTCAAAAAAGGATTTTAGCCCCTACAAAGAGGAAATAAAAAAGGCGCTCAGCGAGTTTTCGCATATTTCCCTGCGCGAAAAGGAAACAATACCGGTGCTCCAGAATTACTGCGACAAGGAAATTAAAAGCGTTTGCGACCCTACCCTTCTGCTGAGCGCTGAGGATTTTGATTTGATTTGCAGTAAAAACAAGCCGCCTAAGAAGGACTATATATTCTATTATTCAATTGATTATAACGAAGAATCGGTTGAGATGGTTAAGCATATTTCAGCCTCGCTCAAAATGCCCGTTTATATTATTTTTTCAACCAACAAAACCTACAGCGTATATTTTAAGGGCTTCAAACTTTCAGCGGACAACGCGCCCGGCGACTTTATAAATCTGATTAAAAACGCCTCGCTAGTTCTTTCAACCTCCTTCCACGGAGTTGCGCTTTCCGTTATATACAGAAAGAATTTCTTTGCGCTCAGGACGCGGGATTATACAGACGCGCGCATTAACGATTTGCTTGAAAAAATCGGGCTTGAGGGAAGATACCTCGATTATTACAGCTACAGGGATAAGGATTTCAATATACCCGTTGTTTACAGCAACAGCTCAATTGAGGCGCTCAGGAACAACTCGCTCAACTACTTAAAGGAGTGTATCTCAGATGATTGATAAAATCTGCGATAAAGAACGCTGTACCGGCTGCTTTGCCTGCAGTAATATATGTCCCGCAGGCGCTATAGAACTCAAAGAGGACGAGGGCGGCTGCCTTTATCCCGTTATCAGCGAAAAATGCACTGAATGCGGGCTTTGCAGAAAAATCTGTCCCTCGCTTAACCCTCCTGAGTTTAAATCTCCGAAAAAGGCATACGCTGCTTACAGCAAAAACGAAAATATCCGTAAAACGAGCGCAAGCGGCGGGCTTTCAGCTATGATTGCTCAGGCGTTTGAAGGAATAGTATACGGCGCGGCGTTTGACGGCGATTTGAACGTTAACCATATCCGCGTTGAAAACAAAGCTGATTTACCGCGGCTTCAGAATTCAAAATACGTTCATTCCCATATAAACAAGGCGTACACAGCGGTTAAGCAAGACCTTGAAAACGGAAAAAAGGTGCTCTTTACAGGCACTCCCTGTCAGATTGCAGGGCTCAAAGCGTTTTTAGGCAAAGAAGAAGCGCTGCTTTATACCGTTGATATCGTTTGCCACGGTGTCCCCGAGCGCAGCACGCTCAGGGA
Source organism: Ruminococcaceae bacterium UBA3751 (assembly GCA_002371215.1). Lineage (GTDB taxonomy): Bacteria > Bacillota > Clostridia > Oscillospirales > Acutalibacteraceae > Eubacterium_R. The sequence continues at coordinate 18,291 of DFGL01000087.1, forward strand.
TTATATCAGCAGCGAGTTTTCTAAGCTCAATAATGAAAGTGCCGAAATCCGCTTTCGCGATGAAAAGGGCTGGCATATGACTCTTTGGGAAGGCGGAGAATTTAAAGGTGATATTCCCTTTTCCCTTAATTACTATTACCACGGCTTTATGGAGGGCTGGACCTACCGCAAGGCGTGCTACTCCTGCCCTTACGCTAAGTCCGAAAGGATTTCAGACCTTACGGTCTGCGATTTCTGGGGCGTTGAGGGAGAGAGGCTGCAAAAAGAATTAAGGCGCGGTTTAAACGCCGCACTTGTTAATACGGATAAAGGCAACGAGCTTATAAATCTACCGCAAGAAAGCGAGCTTTTCTGCGAGGAGCACCCGACCTATGAGGTAATAAGCGGCAACGGTCAGCTTCGCCATCCAACAGAGGAAACAAAAAATTCAGAGCGCTTTACCAAACTGAAATACAGTCGCGGCAGCGTTTACGCTCTGAAAAACACGGTACTGAAAAAGCGTATTGCTTTTACTATAAGGAAAATAAAAAATGCTGGGAATAGCAATAATTAACTACAATAAATACGACAAGACGGTTGAATGCGTTAAGTCGGTATTTAAAACGGTAAAAAGTGAATACAAAATTTATTTGCTTGATAACGCTTCGCAAAACAACTCCTACGACGAGTTAAAAGCTCATTTCGGAAACGACAATAGGGTTATGCTTATAAAATCCGAGGAAAACCTCGGCTATGCAAGAGGCAATAATCTCTGCATTGAAAAGGCAAAGGCAGACGGGTGCGACAGTATTCTTATTTCAAACAACGATATTATCTTTAACGAAAACGCGGTTGACACCCTGCTTTTCAAACTCAGAGAAAACGGCTGCCTCATAACAGCGCCCAGAATTCTGGGTACGGATAATAAACAGCAGATTTCCGTTAAGGCAGTCCGCCCGAGCTATAAGGAATACCTTATGTTTTCAAACTATATTATAGGAAACTTTATTCCGAAAAAGAAAGTCCGAAATTACCTGAAAAAAACCGCGCTGAAGGACGAAGGCTACGTATACTGGACCTCGGGCGCGTGCTTTATGGCGGATATGGCGCAGTTTGAAAAAATCGGTTTTTTTGACCCGTATACATTCCTTTATTTTGAAGAATACATCATCAGCGAAAAGGCTGAAAAAAACGGAATGAAGCTTCTCTACGTCCCCGAGGCAAGCGTTATTCATTTTCACGGAGCTTCAACGGGCGGAAGCGCCAACCTGTTTACCCGCCTTGAAAACTTTAAAAGCGAAAGCTATATGTTTTCTAACTATTACGTAATTTCACCCGTCAGGCTGAAAATCATAAGATTGATAAGATGCCTTGAGGTACTCTATACCTTTACTAAAGAAAAGAAAATCAGGGACGCTTTCACCTTTATTAAAGAGAGCAGAAAAATAATGAAATCAACGCCAAGGAAAGAAATATGAAAGTAAAAATCAGTAAAAGCCCAATACTTTTTTTTGTATGTGTAATAATGGCTCTTGAAATGCGTTTTGCAAACATATTCCAGTTGCCTTATCTTAAGGTTTACGCCAATATGACGCTTGTTGCCATTATTATAACTACTTTGCTTTTCTTAAATACAATTGTTAATAACTATATATATAACACGCTAAAGCCATACCGAAGTCAGATTAATATTATAGTTCTGGTTATGACTTTGGCAATAGTCGTTATAACAATTTATTCGTACAATAAATACGGACAGACGCTTTTTAATTACTTTTCATGCTTCAGAGTTCAGCTGTACTTTATGCTTACGGCTTCGATAATATTTGTTTTCACAAAACAGGAGGGCTACGATTATTTCTTAAAGATACTCGTAGTAATGACGATAATATACGTTGTCCTCTGTTTTATCAACTCCTTCAGCTACACCTTCAGAGGACGGCTTATATGGGAAACTCTCAGCTTCGGCTTCAGAAAAGACAGACTGAGATGCCAGGCACCGTTTTCCTTTGTAATTGTTGTTCCCTATGTATTCAGTAAGATTTTTACCGAAAAGCTGAAAAAGGATAAAATAAAATGGGCGGCTGTTTTCGGGCTGTTCACTGCATTCATCTTCTATATTTGTATGACGAGAATGCTGAACACAGCCTTTTATGCATTTCTTGCATTCTCAATAGTTCTTATCCCAAAGAGCCAGAATCTCAGGAGAACTATCCTGATTATTTACGCAATCGCGCTTGTAATTCTTGTTGCAACGGGACGACTACCCGTGCTGATAGAGTATATTCAGTCGAGGGACGAAAACCTGGACGATTCAGCCCAGGCCCGAATAAACTCTATTAATTACTTTAAAACCTTCGCGGCGGCAAACCCATGGTTCTCAATGGGCTACGTACTGCCGACGGACGACCACTTCAAATCAATTTTCGCCGGTCCGTTATACACCTTCTTCTTTGACGATATCGGAATAATGAACGTTTATCTTCACTACGGAATCGTCGGTACTATACCTTACGTGGTATTTCTTATCAGAATTATTTACCTGATAATGAAAATATACTTCTACAATAAGAGCGAAAAGCGCTTATTCTTCCTCGGAATGATGATACTCATAGCCGTTTCCCAGGTTTCGCTGTCCCTGTTTGACGGTCAGCGAATAATGGGCGCCATAGTACTCTGGGCGCTATGCGAATACGAGGCGTATATAACCTCGCCCAAAAACAAACCCGAACGAAACAAACGTATATCCATAAGGAGAAATAATGAAAATCACACTATTCAACTGCGCCTGGACAAACAGAGGAGACGAAGCGGCGTTCAGAGCGATGGTGAATGAAATCAGAAAAATTTACCCTGACGCTCGCTTTACCCTTGTTGCCCACGGTACACGCCCTCTGGCGCAGTTCCCGTATACCGACGATATAGTTGAAATTAAATATATCCGCTCAATAACGAGAAGGAACCTTATTGACGTACCGTTTTTACTTCTCAGCAGAGGGCGGTTTGCAATAAGCAAAAACATTAAAACGCTTATAAAAATAATAAAGGGCTCGGACTTTATTTTTCATAATCCGGGCGGCCCTACGATGGGAGATTTGTACAAATCAATGCAGTTTTCCTCGTACTTTAAATTCATTATAACGCGTTTTCTTAAAAAGCCTTATCTTTTTTACGCCCCGTCAATGGGACCGTTTAACGATAAAAAGCAGAATGTACTCAGGCGCTATATCTATAACGGCGCTCAGCTTGTTACAACAAGGGAGGAGTTCTCCGCTGAATACTATAAGAAGCTCGGTGCGAAAAAAGAAGCAATCGTTACTGCGGACAGTGCGCTTCAGCACAGGTTTGATACTGCGCCGTATGAAAAACAGTTTGATGAATACACAAAGCTTAAAGAGTTTTTAAACAGATACGACAAGATAGTAGGCATTACAATAGCTACACTTTCCTGGCATAACGTACACAATACGCCCGAAATTGAAAACAGAATAAAAACCTCGTTTACCGCCTTTGTTGATTACCTTAAAAATAAGGGCTACGGCGTTGTTTTTATCCCCCAGATTTTCGGAAACGGGAAAGGCAACGATTATCCGCTTATGAAGCAGTATGAAAAGGAAAACTGCTTTGTTGTTGACGACGAGCACGACTGCTTTTTCCAGCAGTATTTGATTTCAAAGCTATGGGCGGTAGTCGGTTTAAGATACCATTCAAACATCTTTTCTGCTAAAATGAAAACCCCGTTTATTTCCGTTTCATACGAGCAGAAGATGAACGGCTTTGTAAAGCTTGCGGGAATGGACGATTATCTTATTGATATTACCGAGCTTTCAGAGGAGTTGCTCAGGGAAAAGTTTGAGCTGCTTGAGAAAAATCACAGCGCGGTAAAACAGCATTTAGAGGATATTAACGAAAGCCTTATTGAAAGGTCATATAAAACCACCCTTCTTGCAAAAGAGGCGATTGACGGATACTATGGAATCAGTAAATAAAATTCTGAAAAGTAAAAAATGCTTTGGCTGCGGGCTTTGCAAAAGGCTCTGCCCCGAAAACGCTATAAGCCTTAACGCCAATGAAAAAAGCGGCTTCTGGGAAATCAGCGTTAATCAGAACGCTTGCGTTAACTGCGGGCTCTGCCTTAAGAATTGTCCCGCAAACGAGGACCGCTTACCGAAGGCGGATACAGTCGGTGCTCACGACGAAATCGTATTGTGTCACAGCGCAAACAACGAGGTAAGGTATAGCGCAACCTCGGGCGGCGCAGTTAATTCAATAATCCGTTACCTTATTGAAAGCAAAACGGCAGACAGCGTTATTACAGTTAAGGAAAACATCGACGCGCCGTTTGATACCGAAATAGTAAAAATTGACAAAAGCAATCTTGATTTACTCCTTGAATCGCCGCGGAGCTTTGCTTCAAGGTATGTCAGCCTCCCCGTTTTAAGCGAGCTGCCCGAAAAAGGCGAAAACACGGCGGTAGTAGGTACTCCCTGCCAGATTAAAGCGCTTTCAGAATATGATAAAGAAAACTGCTTTATAAAAATAGGAATCGTCTGCAGCGCGGCTACATCATATAATGCAAGCCGCTTAATAAAAAACAAACTTGCTGACAGCAGCTACCATATTTATTACAGAGGCAACGGATGGCCGGGCTTTAACACGCTTACAAACGGTGAAAACACGTATGAAACGCCTCACGGTAAAAGCTATTTTGAAAAAATGTATTCAAGCCAGCTTTTTAAACGCTATTCCTGCCGCTTCTGCCCGAGCCATTTTGCAGAAGAAGCGGACCTAAGCTTCTTTGACTTCTGGAACAAAGAGGAGATAAAAAGCGAAAAGACGGGCAACTCAGCCTGCATTATCCGCTCCGACAGAGGCAGAAAGATTTATAACGGCGCGGCTGAAGGCGGGTACGTTCAAACGGTTAAAAGCATTGCAGAAAACGACGCGCTTAATGCTCAGGGCGTTGCGCTGAAATACAAAACAAAGCGCCCGTACGGCAGTATTTATTTTAAAATAACAGATTTTCTGTTTAATTCAGGACTATATAAGCTTATCCCGATAAGCTTTTATAAATATCTTTGCAGATTTCTTGCAAAAACAGTAAAATAGGTAAAATATGAAGGTAAGCAAAAAACAGAATTTTGTAAACATAATATCAAATATTCTCGCGTTAATAGTTCAGTTTGCTATTAATTTTTTTGTTGTACCCAAAATAATAAAAAACCTCGGTACAGAGGCTATCGGCTACGTTAATCTTTCTACGGATATAGTTTCATATTTTTCAATAATCACAATTATTTTCAACTCCGTTGCGGGGCGCTTTATCACGCTTGAAATCAATAACGATAACTACAAGAAGGCAAGCGAATACATCAACTCCGTACTTATGGCAAACGCCGTTATCTGCTCGGCTATCGCGCTGTTCGGAGCTATATTCATCCCGTTCGTTGACCGCTTCCTCAATATCTCGCCCAACTATCTCGGCGAGGTTAAAATAACCTTTATTATAACGTGGTTCAGCTCAATAATCAGTATAATGACCTCTGTTTTTACTGTGGGCACCTTCGCAAAGAACAAGCTCAACGTAAACGCATACAGAAATATTGCCTCTTATCTCATAAGGATAGCGGTTATTGTAATTCTTTTCGGGTTTTTCCCGCTTAAGGTATATTTTATGCCGATAGCAACGCTTGCGAGCACGGTTTTTCTCGGCATAGCTAACTACAATCTTACGCATAAATACCTGCCGGAATTAAAAATTGACCTCAGGCTTGCACGAAAGAATTCTATTAAGGAAATAGCCTCCGCGGGAATATGGATGAGCTTTATTTCCCTGAGCGGGATTCTTATGAGAAACGTTGATACCGTTCTGGCAAACCTTCTGTTCGGTCAGCAGGCTATGGGCAATCTTTCCACGGCGCGCACCGTACCCAACGCAATAACAATGATAGTTAACACAATAGGTACGATGTTTACTCCGACCTTTATTGCCTTTTATTCAAAGAAGCTACACAAAGAGCTCGTTGACGAAGCGAAAACCTCAATAAGAGTTAACGGGCTTATTATGACAGTTCCCGTTGCGGGCTTCATCGCCTTTTCCAAGCCGTTTTATTCGCTTTGGCTCAGCAGCGTTGACGAAAAAACCGTTGACCTTATTGTTATTCTCTCCTCAGTTACCGTTGTTCAGGCGTTCTTCAACTCTCAGACAATGGCGCTCGCTCAGCTCAGCGTTGTTGTAAATAAGCTGAAGCTCCCCGTTTTCGTCAGCTTCGGGATAGGTGTTGTTAATATAATAATTGAGCTTATTCTCGGTAAGACAACAGACCTCGGGATTATCATTCTCGTTGTTCCGAGCACGATACTTATGTGTTCAAGATACATTTTCTTTAACTGCTGGTACGCTGCAAGGATTATTGAAACGAAGTCCAGGTACTTTTACCTTACAATGCTCAGAACCTCGCTGCCTATAGTTATTCTTCTTGCGCTTTACGGCTTTGTTGCAAAGCATATTGTAATTGACAGCTGGCTTAAGCTTATAGCAGTTGCGGGAGCCTGCGGAGTAATCGGCTATCCGCTCGCGGGAATTATAGCTATTCCGATTAAAGAAATAAAGCCGATTTTAGGCAAAGTAAAAAGAAAGCTTCTCAGAAAGTGATATAAAAAAATGCTCTGAATTATCAGAGCATTTTTTAATATGTTTTTATTAATTTATAATCGCGGGATTTGAGTATTCTCACAAGGTCGTTATTGTTCTTTATCGGCTCCTTGGTTATAATTCCGCCCCTTGAAAGATGCTCAGGAGTATGGAAATCTGAGCCTGACGAAACAAGCTTACCCGTTTCAATCGCCCATTGAAGCGCCTTAAAGTTAGTCAGAGCGTCGCACTTGCCGTTATACACCTCTATTCCGTCAATATAATCGGGGTTACAGCGGAGAATATACGGCCTGAACGGATGCGCCTGAAAAACAAGGTAGCCCTGCTTATGCATAAGCTCATACGCCTGCTTTTCCCATAGCGCCATAAGATTACCCTGCTTTTTCAGCCACTCGGGCTCAATTCCGTAAATAAGATAGTCCGCGCCGGTTGCATAGTGCCTCAGCTCCATTCCGAAAAGAACGGTAAAGTCATCGGTTTCGTACTTTTTCATCTCCTCATAGGATGAGATATAAAAATCAACAAGGCGTTGCGGCTTATAATAGCTGTTTATTCCAAAAGTAAGCGGGCTGTAATGCTCGGTTACAACAATACCTGAATACCCGGCCTCCTTATACATTTTTGCTATATCCTTTGGATGCACCCGACCGCATTGGCTAACCATATTTGTATGGCAATGAAGCTCGTATTTATATTCTTTCATACACAAAGCGTCCTTCTGTAGATTTCCTTAACGTCCTCCCTGCTGAAAGGTACGGGGTTCGTTGAAAGCTTGGCTATATTCACCTCGTCAACAAAGCCGTCGAGTTCGTTTTCGTTCACTCTCGGATATTCAAGCTCAAATTCCTTTAAAACCGAGTTAAAAATATCAAGTCCGTCCTTAACCTCTTTGCCGCCCATCACCTTTGAAAAGGCAGCAAAAAGCTCCGAGGGATAATCCTTTTCAAGCATATATTCGTAGATTTTTGAAAGCAGAATTGCAACGGAGTGGCCGTGGGAGGTATGGCAGTTCATCGTAATATTATAGCAAAGCGCGTGCGGCGCAACCGTACCCGTAATATTAATCGCCTTCCCGCCGTAGTACGACGCCCAAAGCATACCGAGATTGCCTTCGGGAGTGTTATTGATATAGCCGTCCTTATTTTCAAAGAAGAGCCTTATTGATTTTTCGGCGTACTGCCTGCTTTCATCGGTAGCCTTTTTGCTCCAGAAACTCTCTATTGAATGGCAGAGCGCATCAAGAGAGGTTGCCTTTCTCTGATAGAGCGGAAGCGTTTCAAGCAGCTTTTCGTCAAACAGAACGTAATCGGGTATAAAATCAAGGCTGTGTACGCTGTACTTATGCACCTCGCCGAGATAAAATACCGAGGTTTTTGTTGCCTCGCTGCCCGTTCCCGCGGTTGTCGGAATAAACAGCGCCTTGATATTGTTATTTTCAATATCGCCGTAAAGGGCGGTTTTTTCATCGTTATTTATTAAAATACGAATCATCTTTGCGCTGTCCATAGGACTTCCGCCGCCCGCGGCAATCATAAAATCACAGCCCTCTTTTTTAAATAGCTCAGCCGCAGTAAGCATATCGTCAAAACGGGGGTTGGGGCGGATATTATCAAAAACGGTTATATTAAATTGTTTTAAATAGTTAAATAAATAGGTTTTCTGAAAGCTTTTTCCGCAACAGAGGAAAGGCTTTTGAACGCCGTTTTGTTCAAAAACCTTTTCTATTTCAGTATAATTCTTCAAAAATTCAGACATAATTATCACCATATAGATATTATTATAAAAAGGCTGAACAGTCAAGAAGAAAGGGCGGATTTTTCCGCCCTTGAAATAATAATTATTTTACTTTTACCGTCTTAACTGCCCACGGGCTGTAAATTTTTTCGCCGTTATAGGTATTAAATGCGCGCACCTTAACTTTGTACGTTCCTTTTTTCAGACCTTTTATCGCTTTCCTTACGGACTTTTCGGTTTTATAAGTTTTTACAACCTTCTTTTTACCGCTTACCGCCTGAATCTGAAAGCCCTTTGCCTTTTTAACCTTTTTGTAGTTAACGGTTATCTTGCCCTTTGCACCTCTTACCGTTGTCTTTTTCGGCACTGCGGGGTCTACGATATAGAATTTATAATTGTACTTTTTAGCAATCTTCTGAGCCACGCTGTTTTTGAAGCCGTATATTTTAATATATCTGTTGCTTTCGCCAAACATACGGTTACCCATCTTTTTAACAGATTCAGGAATATAAATCTCTGCTAACCGAGCAAGGCTAAACGCACCTTTTCTGATAGTTTTTAACTTATTATTGAGCTTAATCTCTTTAAGCCCCGAATCCTCAAAGGCATACGCGCCGATTTCTCTGACAGAGCTGCTTAAGGTTACTTTCTCTATGTTTTTAGCATGGCAAAAAGCGTGCTGACCGATTGTTTTTACACCGTTGGGAATTGTATATTCTTTATCCTCTTTCTGCCTCGGAAAACTGTAAAGTACGGTTTTATCCTTATTAAAGAGAACTCCGTCAACCGAAGAAATGTATTTATTTTTTTCGCTGACATTAATTGCTTTCAACTCGGGGTCTCTGTAAAAAAGTATATCATCTATGTTTTTATATACTGTATCCGGAAGATTGATTTCGGTTATGTTACTTCTGACAAGCACTTCATTATCAACCTTTGTAACATTTTTTCCATCAATTTTTGAAGGAATATTAATAACGGTTTCATTTCCCGAGTATTCCGTTAACTCTATGGTTCCGTCATCCATAACGACGTATTTATAATTATCGTTTGTTGCTTCCTCAGCAGATGAATATATACCGCCTGAGATAAGACACGTTAATGCAACAGTTACACACAATACTAAACTTGTTATGTTTTTCATAAATTCATCTCCTTTATAAATGAATTACTTTAAAATAATTATAGTTAACTTAAAGTTGTTGTGTACTGAACATCGTCTTTAATATTGCTATTCTCTTTGTAACGGTTAACTGATAGAAGCAATTTCAGCCCTGTTGTGCCGTTAATAGTTTTATTTGTAAAAGCTATAGATTCAACTTCATACTGGTCTAAAGAGGAATTATCAACCTTCAGCTTTGTATCCGCACTCAGATTCTGCCTTGCATCGCCGGTTGTATTTAAATTTGCATTGCTTAAACGCAGTATTCTTTTGCGTTGAAGAATCATATTTATAACCTGCTATTGAAGTAATATTGCCTGTATACTGACTGCTTAATTCTTTTTTTGTGTCTACTAACTATTGACTAGGTCATTTAATCTTCGCTTTGTTATATTATTTTGTTTTAATCTTTTTTGCCTTGCTCCAGTCGGAATAATACTTTTTTCCGTTAAAGGTCTTATATGAACGGATACGAACGTAGTATGCCTTTTTGCTCTTTAACTTTTTAACGGTTTTGCTAACAGTTTTTGCATTTTTAATATTTACGTTTTTCTTATTTTTAGTGAACTTATTATTTCTTGCATACTGAAGCTGATAACCCGTAACGCCTGTTTGCTTTTTCCATTTAATACTCAGCGCCTTCTTTGCGGCTTTAACTGACAGGCTCTTCGGAGCAGTCGGCTTAATATACTTGATTTTCACCTTTTTATCAAAAAGGTTTTTAAAATGTTTATTCTTTATTGCTCCGCAGTCGCCTGTAATTGCTATTTTTTCAGCCTCTGCCTTTGTTCCTAAATAATTTACGGTTTTAAGCTTCTGAGTGTAGTTGAATGCAGAATAATCAATTGATTCAATGCCTGCAGGGATTGTAATTGTTTTGATAGACGTGTTATAAAAAACATCGTTGCCGATATGCTTAAGACTGTCCGGAAGAGTTACCGCAGTAATTTTATTGCTGTTACAAAAAGCATTACAGGCAATAAGCCTCGTTCCGTCTTTAACCTTAATCTCACAGCTCTGCTCATATTTAAGGTATTCACTATCGAGCTGAATAAGGCAATTATCAACGTAAAGCATATGGTCCTGCCAATTACTGTCGTCAACCGTAATTGCCGTTCTTGAAAAGACGTTGAAACCTATATAGTTCACCGAATCGGGAATTGTAACCGCTTTTAAATTATCGCAATCTATGAATGCAACGTCGTCAATATAACGAAGCGAGTTGGGTAATTTTATCTCGGTAATACCGTCAAAATTTGGAAAGCATTCAGAGTTTATACCCGTAATTCCCTCGCTGATAATAATGTTTTTAACATTATTTTTATTATCGTAATCTCCGAAGGCATATGAATACAAAGTTCCCTTACCTTCTATTTTTAGCGTTTCGGTAGCGCTGTCATAGGAATACTTTGCCTTATCTCCGCACCAGCCGCTCGTTGCGTCGCCATCGGCATAAGCAAAGACAGAGCCTGCAAAAAGTACGGACGTCAGGGTTGCTAAAGCTAAAATGATACATAGTGATTTTTTAAGATTATTTTTCATAAAAATCAACTCCTTTCATATATGAAGTACCGAAAACAAAAAAAATCTTACAGAGGAATAAAAATAATTCCTCTGTAAGATTAAAAGCGTCATTACGGAGCGTCAATAATCCACTCGTGCTCTTTGTCGTTAATGCGGGTTTTATCCCACGGGTCGCCGTCAAGGTGGCGAATCAGCCAGACGTAGTACATCTCGTAGCACGGAGCGGTTACCTGCTGATGAGCGTTGCCTCCGCGGATACAAAGGCAGGTTCCGTTTTCGGTTTTATACGGAGTATCGCCCTCAAAGCCTGCGCCGAAGCCCTGAGACGGATTGAACTGATAATAATAAAGCTCGGGCTGCGGATGATGATGCGGCGGGTATGACGACCAGCGTCCCGGCTGATTGAATACCTCGCCCATTACCATATTTGAATAGGGGGCGTTATCAAGGTCAAACATAGTTGAAACTATGCGGTAGCCCGTGCCCTCCCACTGACCTTTGCCGAAATGCTGATAAAGGCAGTTATCGGGATTATAAAACTGCGGCTCCCATGTTTTTTCGTTATCGGTCATCTGAACGAGAACCTCGCTGTCGGTTACTGCTTCAACGAACGCCTCGGTACCGTGGGAAAAATGAACTGCATAAGGCGTTTTCTGAAACGGATTTTCCCTTTCGCAGGTTTCATCAATCTTATCGCCGACACAGAAACGCACCTTGCCTGAGAGAAGAAGAATAGCGGTTTCGTTTTCAGCCTCGTTAAAAGAGAGTTTTTCGCCCGCTTTCATCTTTTTAACGTAAATATCCATAAGCATATCGGAATTTACGCCGTTCATCTCGCAAAGGATTTTCTTTCCGTTTTCATCATATTCAGGTCTGTAAAGCATAATTACTCCTCCGTTGGCTTAAGGTTTTTAAGGCTGAAATCTATTATCGGGGCTGAATGAGTCAGCGCGCCGCAGGAAACGAAGTCAACTCCCGTTTCGGCAATGGAGCGGAGCCTTTCCTTAGTTACGTTTCCGCTGCACTCCGTTTCGGCTCTGCCGTCAATTATTTTAACAGCCTCTTTCATCGTTTCATTATCCATATTATCAAGCATAATAATATCAGCGCCTGCTTCAAGGGCTTCCTTTACCTGCTCGAGAGTTTCTGTTTCGATTTCAATTTTGCGTACAAAAGGTGCATACGCCTTTGCCATTTCAATCGCTTTTTTAACAGAGCCTGCCGCTCCGATATGGTTATCCTTTAACAGTACGCCGTCGGAAAGATTATAGCGGTGGTTTGTTCCGCCTCCAACCTTTACGGCGTGCTTTTCAAACGGGCGCATATTCGGGGTTGTTTTTCTCGTGTCAAGAAGAACGGTTTTATAGCCCTCAAGCTCCTTTGCATACTCCCTTGTAACAGTTGCAATTCCGCTCATTCTCTGAAGGTAATTTAGCCCCGTACGCTCTGCGGATAACAGCGCTTTAATATCGCCGTAAACAGTACCGATAAGCGTACCCTTTTTAACCTCGTCGCCGTCAGAAAACTCCGTTTCAAAGCGGCTGTTTTCATCAAGAAGCTTAAAGGCTCTTTCAAATACGTCAAGTCCGCAGAGAACGCCGTCCTGCTTACAGATAAGCTGGGCGCTGCCCTTTCTGTTTTCGGGCATTACGGCGTTGGTTGAAACATCCTCGGAGGTAATATCCTCCTTTAGAGTATTGATAATATAATTATCAACGTTAATCTTCATCGTTACACCATTTATCATAAAACGCCTCATCCTTTCTTTTAATCTCTGCCATAATGAGCTCTCTGAATTCCCTCTCGCGCTCCTCCTTTACGGGGTAAGAGGAAAGGTCAACCTCAGGGACTTCATTGCTCTTTTTATCCTTATCCGCTGTAATTACATCAGCCGCACGCTTTGCAAAAACAAGGCTTTCAAGCAGCGAGTTCGACGCAAGGCGGTTTTTGCCGTGAACTCCGGTACAGGCGGTTTCGCCTACAGCGTAAAGGTATTTCATTGAGGTTGCGCCGTTTGTATCCGTTTTAACGCCGCCCATCATATAATGCTGAGCAGGCGTAACGGGTACTCTGTCCTTGGTAATATCGTACCCCTCATTTTTGCACGCCTCAAAAATATTCGGAAATCGCTTTGCGGCTTCCTCGGTAGTCATATTCGGGAGCGTTATGTAAACGTGGTCCGTACCGAACTTTTTCATTTCCTCAACAATCGCGTTGGTTACAACGTCTCTCGGCTGAAGCTCATCAGTAAAGCGCTCGCCGTTTTCGTTGAGAAGTATTGCGCCCTCTCCTCTTACGCTCTCGCTGATAAGAAAGCGCCTGCCCTTTGATTTTGAATACAGAGTGGTCGGGTGAATCTGGATATAATTCATATCCTGAAGTTCAATCCCGTGCTTAAGGCTGAGCGCAAACGCGTCGCCCGTTATATGGGAATAGTTGGTTGAATTCTTAAACAGACCGCCGATACCGCCCGTTGCAAGAATTGTATCCTGCGCGATTATCGCTCCCATTTCGCCGTATTCATCCTCACAGACAACGCCGTAACAAACGTTATCCTTTTCAATAAGGTCAATCATTGTAGTACGCGTTACAAATGTTATATTTTTACGGCTTTTGGCTATTGCAAGAAGGGTTGCGGTAATCTCCTTACCCGTTTCGTCCTTATGATGAAGAATACGGTTGCGGCGGTGCGCGCCTTCACGCGTATAATCATAATTACCTTCACCGTCAATATCAAACTTAACGCCTAAATCAACAAGCGTCTGAATAATCTCTGTTGAGTTTTCAATCATTATTTTAACGGCTTCGGGATTATTTTCATAATGCCCTGCCTTCATAGTATCCTCAAAATAGCAGTTAAAATCGCTTACGTCCTTTAATACGCATACTCCGCCCTGGGCAAGAAAAGAATCACATTCATCAAGCTTTTCCTTGGTAATTACAAGAACCTCCTTGTAATTAGGAATACAAAGCGCAGCAAAAAGCCCTGCTACTCCCGAGCCTACTATTACCACATCAGTTTTTATATATTCTCTTTCCATATCACTTTACCGTTGCTTTCAGAGTTATAATTAATATATAATTATTTTCATTTATTGTCAAGGATTATAATAAACTTACAGCACTATAAAAACACATTTAAAAAATTCCTTATTTTTATTTGATTTTTGTAAGAAAAATATTGACAAACGTGTAATAATATGTTACCTTTTTGTTACCATAAAAAACAACAATATTTTGATATTTTTATCATCAAGGCGGTAACAATACTATATTTAGTATTTGCGGTTTTTGGTGATACTTCATTTTGTTGTTTTATATATTTACATTTCGGATAAAAAGCGTTGTTTTTTATTTCAATTAATAATAACATTTGGTATAATCTTTACTGTGTATTTCTATACATATATGCTTTTTAACTTAGAAAACTAATTATTGATATATAAATCCCAAAAATCGGGGAGGCTTTTATTTTGGAAAATTTTGTAATTACAGGCGGCCATGAGCTGTTTGGCGAAGTAAATATAAGCGGCGCTAAAAATGCTGCAGTTGCCATTATTCCCGCAGCAATTCTTGCTAACGACGTAGTCAGAATTGAGAATATTCCTCAGATAAGCGACGTTCAGCTTATCATAGAAATTCTTGATACAATGGGTGCTCAGGTTCGCCTTATTAAGAAAGATACAATTGAAATTGATACCTCAAATATCAACTATCAGAGCGTGCCGTACGAGCTCACCTCTCATTTCAGAGCGAGTTATTATCTTATCGGCGCAATGCTCGGCAGATTTAAGAAGGCTGAGGTTGCAATGCCCGGCGGCTGTAACTTCGGTGTAAGACCTATTGACCTTCACGTCAAGGGCTTTAAAATGCTCGGCGCTGACGTTGATATGATTGACGGAATGGTTGTTGCAAGCGCTGATAAACTCGTTGGCGCTTCCGTTTATATGGACCAGGTTTCCGTTGGCGCAACTATTAACGTTATGCTCGCAGCCGTTCTTGCAAGAGGACTTACGATAATTGAAAACGCAGCAAAAGAGCCGCATATCGTTGACCTTGCAAACTTTCTTAACTCAATGGGCGCAGACGTAAGAGGCGCAGGAACAGACGTTATTAAAATCCGCGGCGTTGAAAAAATGCACGGATGTACCTATTCTATCATTCCCGACCAGATTGAAGCGGGAACATATATGGTTGCCGCTGCTGCCTGCGGCGGAGACGTTCTTATTAAGAACGTTATTCCAAAGCACCTTGAATCGATAAGCGCAAAGCTTGTTGAGGCAGGCGCTGAGATTATTGAATACGACGACGCTGTCAGAGTTACCCGTTTCAAGGAGCTCAATAAATGCAACGTTAAAACTATGCCCCACCCCGGCTTCCCGACGGATATGCAGCCGCAGATGTGCGTTCTTCTTTCTATTGCAAAGGGAACGAGCATACTTTCGGAAAGCGTTTGGGATAACCGCTTCCAGTACGTTGGCCAGCTGCTCAGAATGGGCGCCAATATTCAGGTTGACGGCAAGGTTGCCGTTATTGAAGGCGTTAATTCTCTTGCCGGCTGTGAAGTTAAGGCAACCGACCTTCGTGCAGGCGCTGCGCTTATTATTGCGGGTATGGTAGGAGAAGGCGTTACCACTGTTGAAAATATTCAGTACATTGACAGAGGCTACGAAAACGTTGTTGAAAAGCTTACCGCTTTAGGAGCTGACATCAAACGCGTTGAGGTTAAAGATGAAAAGGCAGTAGTAACTGCAGGATAAAAACAAACTAAGGGAGGGTTAATGCCCTCCCTTTTTCAGAGGTATAATATGTCGAAAACATGCCAGCTTTTTTCAGGAAGCAGCGGAAATTCAATATTCATTTCAAGCGGTGAAACGAGAATACTTATTGATGCGGGAGTTACTGCAAAACGCATTGATGAGGGACTTTCCGCAATTGGAGAAAGCGCTGATAAAATAAACGCGATTTTTGTAACACACGAGCACACTGACCATATTAAAGGGTTGCGCGTTCTCGCCTCCCGCTACAATATTCCCGTTTTTACAAGCAGAGATATTGCCGATAAGCTTTTCAGAGACGGACGCGTTGACGAGCGAATTACCGTTGAAGATATAAGCGAGAATATGGAGCTCGGCGGGATAGAAATTCTTCCGTTCAAAAACAGCCACGACAGCGTTGAATGCTACGGCTACCGCTTTAATCTGCCCGACGGACGTGCTATTTCGGTTTGTACTGATACGGGCTACGTTACTCCCGAGGCAAGAAGAATTATTCCGCAGTCGGATTTAGTTTATCTTGAGAGCAACCACGAGGTTATGATGCTTGAAAACGGACCGTACCCGTACATACTAAAGCAGCGAATTCTCTCCCGAAAGGGCCACCTTTCAAACGACGACTGCGCTGAATTTGCAAGAGTTCTTGCGGAGAGCGGTACAACAAGATTCGTTCTTGCACATCTCAGCAGAGAAAACAACTATCCGGATATTGCAAAACAGACAACTCTGAATTCACTTAATGCTGCGGGATTTTACGAGGGAAAGGATTTCCGCCTTTCGGTCTCCTCCCCCGTTAACGGCAGCGCGCCGATACTATTATGATAAAGATTACCATTATTGCAGTGGGCAAGCTGAAGGAAAAATACCTACGCGACGCCTGCGAGGAATATAAAAAACGCCTTTCGGCGTATGCTAAAGTCAATATAATTGAAATTGAGGAATACCGCTGCGGCGATAATCCGTCAATAGCTGAAACTGAAAGAGTTAAGGAAAAAGAGGGCGAGGCAATAAGCGCCAAAATTCCCAAGGGCTCATATATAATTCCGATGTGCATAGAGGGGAAAGAGCTGTCCTCTGAGGAGATTGCAAAAAAGCTTGAGAGCATTACGGTTCAGGGTTTCGGAGAAATAACCTTTATAATAGGCGGTTCCTTCGGAATCAGCGATAAGGTAAAATCGCTCGGTAATCTTCGCCTCTCCTTCGGAAAAATCACGCTCCCCCATCAGCTTATGAGGGTTGTAACGCTTGAGCAGATTTACCGCGCGCTATCAATTTTAAACAATTCAAAATATCATAAATAAGGTAGTAACAATGAAAGAAAACAGCCGCATCTATAAATTTGATAATCTTAAGTTCTTTTTAATTCTGATGGTCGTTATCGGCCACACGGCAGATTTTGTACCGGACTGGAAAAAGATAACCGTA
Source organism: Ruminococcaceae bacterium UBA3751 (assembly GCA_002371215.1). Classification (GTDB taxonomy): domain Bacteria; phylum Bacillota; class Clostridia; order Oscillospirales; family Acutalibacteraceae; genus Eubacterium_R. The sequence continues at coordinate 35,545 of DFGL01000087.1, forward strand.
CTGGCATTGGTAAGGACCTTTGTTTACGCCTTTCATATGCCGCTTTTCATTTTTATTTCGGGTTTGTTCTACAAAGATAAAAACACGTCGGTAAAAGCCTTTCAGTTTTTTTCAATCGGAGTTTTGATGGTTGGGCTGATTTTCATCGGCAATATCATAATAAAAAAACCCGGTTATCCGAATATCCTCATTGTTTACGGCGTGCCGTGGTATATGTACGCAATGGGCTTTTACTATATACTGGTGCATCTTCTGAGAGAAGTAAACAAAAAAACGCTTCTTATTGTTTCGTTAATTACCGCGCTGCTTATAGGATATACTGCGCATCTCGGCGATTTTCTTGCGCTTACAAGAGTTATTGTTTTCTTCCCTGTCTTTTTGCTTGGTACAATGACAGACAAAGAGAGGCTTTTACAGTTATCGGAAAAGAAATGGCTCAAGCCCGTTTCTGCATTAATCGTAGTTGGCTGGGGATTGGCCGTTTACCGTTTTCGTCCGTTTTTACTGGAAATCGCCTCACAGTTTTCCGGCAAAAACGTCTATGCAAAACTACCCCACTATCTTGCTCCTTACGGCATTTGGCTGCGGCTTGGAATATTCGCAGTTGCAGCGCTGCTCTGCTTCGCATTTATTTGTCTTTCGCCAAACAGAAAGCTGCCGATAATTTCCGTATTCGGCACGCGAACGTTGCAGGTTTATTTCTGGCACACCCCGTTTGTATTCGCACTTGTACAATATGACATAGCAGAAAAGCTTATGACAACGCTTGCAGGACGATTATTCTACCTTGCATTAGGAGGAGTTATTGTATTAATTCTTTCCTTAAAACCCTTCAGCTTCCCTACGAATCTTATACTTAAACATTCAAAAAAGCCTGAAGCTTAAAGGCGAGGTGCGATAACGAAGGTTAGTCCAAAAATCGCATCTTTTCCGCCACAACTACATTAAAATGTCCATTAGGGCGTCAGCCCAAACGGACATTTGTGCTTTGTTCTGACAAAAAATCTGCTGATTTTAGGATGCAAAGCAGTTTTGACAAAGTAATTTTAGTTCATAAATGTATTACAAAATTCCCTGCATACTCGCGTATGCAGGGAATTTTTAATGCTTTTAGGGACAAAAGGACAAAGTCAAAACCTATCCTTC
>DFGL01000008.1 GCA_002371215.1 Ruminococcaceae bacterium UBA3751
AAACCTCAACAACGGGTTCAAACTGGCAGATACCGATACAGCCCGTCTGTGAAACGGTTACCTTAGAGGAGAGACCCTCTTTGTTAACTTCTTCAACGAAAGCGTTAAGCACGGGACGTGCGCCTGCAGCAATACCGCAGGTTGCCATACCTACAACGATACGAATATCGTTTGAGCCTTCGCGAAGAACAACCTTGTCCCTCATCTTTTCTCTGATTGCCTGAAGTTCAGCGAGTGATTTCATAGCGTTTTTCCTTCCTTATTCAAAAAATTTTTAACATATTTATATACAAAACAGTTTTCACTGTAAGTATTGCTCATTAATATAAGCTTCCATCCATTTTATAACCTCGTAGGTGTCAAGAGGAACGCCGTCAAGAACATTTCTGACCTCTCTTGTGTCGAGCATAACCTCTTTACCGTCAACGCAGTGATAAAAATAGAAGTCTGTATCAGGATGGCCCTGAATAAGAGTGATAATTGAAGAAGTAACGTCTCCGAGCGGGGTAAAGTCAAGATGAGAGGTATCAAATACCGCCTTGACCTCGGTGCCGTGCTTTTCGCCCGTTTCGGACTTTATCTCAAAGCTTCCTCCCGTCTGCTCGGCGGCAAGCTTCAGCAGCGGAACGCCGAGCCCGACCTTGCGGGTTGTCCGCGTTGTATAAAACGGGTCCGTAACGGCTTTAACCGTCTCCTCGTCCATACCGCAGCCGTCATCTCTGATTATAAGCGTCAGCTCGCTGCCTTTTTCCTCAAGAATAATCTGAGTCAGCGTAGCCCCCGCCTTAACGGAGTTTTCAGCCACGTCGAGTATGTTCAGTGAAAGTTCCTTCATTTTCTCAGCTCTTCAAATAGTTTTATCCTGACAAGCGAGCTGCTGTACGGCTCGTCATCAAGCTCAAAGTAATTTTCCTTATCTCTCATATCGGTAAGGTAGTGCGCGTCGCTGCTCACTATAATCCTTTTATCTTCAAGAGAGTAATCCTTAACGTATTTCTCTATGTTTTCGCGCCGATTGATTTCAACGTTCTTAAAATATGGCGTTGAGGGCAGAGTACCCAAAACGGAGATAATTCCATTAGCCTGCCTGTCAATATGCGCGGGATAACAGATTCCGCCGAAGTTTTCAACAAACTCAGGAGCGTCCTCAATAGAGATGTCCGTTGCGTTTGAAAGAAAGTACGCCTCGGTACCTATTAGCTTATCCTCGCCGTCGAGTATAAGCTGGTCGCCGAAGATATCCGTCCTGTTTTCAATCAGCGTTCTGTGCTTCTGCAGGGCAAGGTCAAATTCCATCGCCGCTTCAAGCGTTTCAAAAAGGCAGACGGCGTGAATATCCTCGCTCGTTGTAAGCTCACAGCCCGCAACGGGTATAATTCCGTAGCGCTTAGCCGCCTCAAAAAACGAGGGACAGTTCTTGCAGGAGTTGTGGTCCGTCAGCGCGACTATATTGAGTCCGCACAGCGTTGCCATGCCTGCAATGTTATTCGGCGTGTTGTCGTTATCCGCACAGGGCGAAAGACAAGAGTGAATATGTAAATCGTAATAATATCTGTTCATTGTACCGTTAAACGCAGTCCGCAATCTTTACGGCTGTTTCAAAGGACGGGAGAGGGGAGGATAAAACGTTTATATCCTTGAGCTCAGCGGTTTTTGTCAGCTCCTCGTCAAGCGTAACGCCCTCGGCAAGAATAACGCAGGCTGTATCCGCAAGGGACGCAACAGCAATAACGTTAACGTTGCTCATAATGGTAATCCAGGCATTGTCCGCCTGCGCTCTGCCCATAACCCAGCTCAGAAGGTCGCCCATATAAGCGCCGCTTATCTCTCTATCGCCGTCGGGCAGGCATATCGCGGTAAAGCCGCATTTTTCAGTAAGCTCTTTAACTGTCATTTTTCCTCACCTTCGGACTCTCCGGCTTTTAAAATCAAACAGCCGTCGGGAGCCGTTCTTTTTCTGATAACGTCCTCTGCATAAGCTCTGCAGGTAGGTGCGCCGCACGCTCCGCAGTCAATACCGGGGAGAAGCTCTCTGAGCTTCTGAATATCGGACAGCATTCTCATGCTCTCAATCATATTGTCGGACAGGCGGTTAATCGGTTTATATACGGGGAGCTCGTTAAACAGATAGCTCTCGGGAATATAATCCTTATCGCTGTCCCCGATAAAATTCTGAGAAACGGGGAGAGTATGCTTCAGCGATTGCAGTCTCGCCTTTGCAATAAACGGATTCTGCATTGCCATAACTCCGCCGACGCAGCCTCCGGGGCAGGCGTTGAGCTCAATGAATTCAAGCTGCGGAATGTTTCCGTTTTCAACCTGTTCAAGAACGTGAATAACGTTTTCTATTCCGTCAGCCGCAAGATAATTCTCGTTGAATATAGCGGTTGCTTCGCCGCCCGAGCTCGCCCAGCCTATTCCGATAATTCCGCTTTCGCACAGCGTCTGAATATCGCTGCCGTGTGACATTTCGTTTATCAGTAAAAAGTAAATATCCTTAATTGAAACAACTTCATCAACCTGACTCTTGTAATCCGCAAACCCGTTTTTTACATAGCTTACCTTGGCGGGGCAGGGGGAGATAAAGCAAACGCCTATATCTTCGCTCTTAAGCTCAGGGTGCTGCTTGAGAGCTCTTTCCCTTGCGAGCCTTGCCGCAACCTCCATAGGAGGAAGCATATGTAAAATGTTTTCATTAAGAAGCGGAAACCTCAGCTCAATAAGCCTGACTACTACGGGACACGCCGAGCTGATAAGCGGCTTTTTGATACCTTCGGTTTTAAGGTACTTTCTCGTGTAAGCGGAAACAAGCTCCGCTGCCTTTGAAACCTCGTAAACGTCGTCAAAGCCGATTTTAGTCAACCCGTCAAGCACGTAGTCAATATCGTCAAGGTTGTCGAACTGACCGTAAAGCGTGGGAGCGGGAAGCGCGATTTTGTACTTAAAGCGCTTCATATTATCAAGCTGACCGCTAACCGCCTTCTTTGCCTGATGAGGGCAGATGCGGATGCATTCGCCGCAGTCGATACAGCGCGAGTCGTTGATAACTGCGTGGCCGTCCTTAATCCTTATAGCTTCTGTCGGGCAGTGCTTAAGGCAGGAGGTACAGCCGGTACACTTCGTTCTGTCAAGCAAAACGGAATGTTCGTATTTATCCATAGTATCACACTACTTTATGTTTACTTTCATAGTAACTGTCGTTCCTACTCCGACCTCTGTATCAATTTTCATATCGTCGGTGTAGTTCTTCATATTGGGCAAGCCCATACCTGCGCCGAAGCCGAGGGAACGCACGTTATCCGTTGCGGTTGAAAATCCCTCCTGCATAGCCTGCTCAATATTTTTAATGCCGGGGCCGTGGTCTGCAAGAATAATGGTAATGCAGTCCTCGCTGATAATCACGTCTGCTTCGCCGCCGCCGGCGTGAATTACCATATTTATTTCACCCTCGTACATCGCGATGGAAACGCGGCGTATCGTTTCGGGCGAAATACCCAGCGCACGCAGATTTTTTTTGATTTGTACAGATGCCTGACCTGCGGAGGTAAAATCCTCTCCGTCTATGTCAAAGTGAAAAACAAGCTCGTCGCTCATGCTTTTGTTACCTCGCCGATGAGTCCGTTCGAGTAAAGAATACCGCAAGCCTCATAAAGGCGCATATCGGTTTTCATAATAACGATGCCGTTATCCTCGGCAAGCTTGAGCATTTCCTCACTCGGCGATTTTGAGCGAACAAAAACTATACAAACCATATCCATCATAACCGCTGTGCGAACAACCTGCGGGTTAACAAGGCCCGTAAGAAGTACAGCCTGGTCCTTAACGTAAGCGAGAACGTCGCTCATAAGGTCGCAGCCGCACGCAGAATCGACGGTGTTACCAACGTTTTCTTTGCAACAGAGCACCTCTGCGTCAAGTAGCTCCTTAATTTCGTCTATCGTCATAAAGCAATCTCCGATTATCTTTTATGCGTTGTACTTTCTTAAAATATCTCCGAGGTCGTCAGCTTTGAGCTTACCGTAAACCTCGTCGTTAACAGTAAGAACGGGGCCGAGACCGCAAGCACCGATGCAGCGGCAGGCTTCAATTGAGAATTTGCCGTCGGCTGTGCATTCGTCAACGCCTATTCCGAGCATTTCCTGAAGTCCTTCAAGAAGAGTCTGAGCCCCCTTAACGTAGCAGGCGGTTCCCATACAAACGGAGATGTTGTATTTACCCTTCGGGGACATTGAAAACTGAGCGTAGAAGGAAGCAACTCCGTAAACCTTTTCAAGCGGAACCTCCATACCCTCTGCAATAATTTCCTGTACTTCAATCGGAAGATAACCGTAAATCTCCTGTGCTTCCTGCATTACTGCCATAAGGCGGCTTTTGTCGTCCTTATTCTCAGCGATAACAGCTCTGAGCTTAGCCTCCTGCTCAGGAGTACCGTTAAACGGAATTTTACTGAGTTTCTTTTGCATAAGTACACACTCCTTATTCTTATTTTCTTATTAGGTTAGTATAAACCTCTAATATAATAACATAAAACAATAAAAAATCAAATGGAATTTACAGTTTTGATATAAAAATATTGCTTTCAACAAAATTTTCGTTACATTATTGTTATTTTTTTAACAATTTACATAAGTTTTCAGGAAACTAATGGGGTAATTGCATTTTTTTTGCGTTGTGATATAATAGAATTATATTGATTAAGAGGTGATTACTTTGAAAACGATAACTCCTGATACCACTTTTAAGGAAGCAATGAAAAATCCTATGGCGAAGGATATGCTCGAAAAGCTTATGCTCGCCTTCCGCCTTCCGACTAATCTTATTGAAAACGGCGCGGTGGGAAAGCTTAAGCTGAAAAACCTTACGACGATTACCGCAGGGCTGCTCAACAAAGCCACTATTCAGACTGTGTGCGACCTCTTTAATTTAGAGCGCGACGGTATTATTACCGACGAGGGAGAAATGCAGGAAAAATGGTGGAAGGAGGCTGTAATCTATCAGATTTATCCCCGCTCCTTCTATGACAGCAACGGCGACGGTATCGGCGATTTAAACGGCATTTACGAAAAGCTTGACTATCTTCAGGAACTCGGCGTAACGGCTGTATGGTGCTCTCCTTTTTACGATTCTCCCAACGACGATAACGGCTACGACATCCGCGATTATAAGGCGATTATGAAAGAATTCGGCACTATGGAGGACTTTGATAAGCTGCTCAGCGAGATGCATAAAAGGGGAATGAAGCTGATTGTTGACCTCGTTGTAAATCATACGAGCGACGAGCACGAATGGTTTAAAGAGGCGCTTAAATCAAAGGATAATCCCTACCACGATTATTATATCTGGCGCGACGCTACCGATAAAGGCGTTACCCCTCCGAACAACTGGATAAGTCTTTTCAAGGGTCCCGCGTGGAATTATTATGAAAACCTCAATCAGTGGGCAATGCATCTGTTCTCCAAAAAGCAGATGGATTTGAACTGGGAAAATGAAAAGATGCGTAAGGACATTTACGCAATGATGAACTGGTGGCTTGATAAAGGCGTTGACGGCTTCCGTATGGACGTTATCAACTTTATCTCTAAGGTCAGGGATCTGCCGGATGCTAATTCCTTCCTCGGACTGCTTACGGGCTACAAGGGTGCTGAATTCTATTTCTACGGTCCGCGCCTTCACGAATATCTCCACGAAATGCGCGAAAACTCCTTCGGTAATTACGACGTTTATACCGTTGGCGAATGTGGCGGCGCAGGCATTGAGATGACAAAAATGCTCACAGCGGATTACCGCGGCGAGCTCGATACAATCTTTAACTTTGACTTTTTAATCAATCAGGGCCATACGAATTACGATTATTACGAATTTGATTTGTACAAGGTTATGCTTGAGTTTGAGCGCTTCCAGACGAGGCTTACAAACCACTGCTGGCCGACCGTATTCTTTGAAAACCACGATAACCCGAGAATCGTTGCCAAGGTAGATAAAACGGGCGCCTACAGAGAGGATATTTCAAAGGTCTGCGGACTTATAGAAATGACTCTGCGCGGAACTCCGTATATCTATCAGGGGCAGGAGCTCTCAATGGGCAACGGCAAGTTTGACAGCATTGAGGATATAGACGACCGCGAGGCAGTCGGTAAATATAACGAAATGCTTGAAAAGGGAACGAAGCCCGAAAAGGCGTTCTTCACAATTCAGACGGGAACCCGCGATAATTCAAGAACTCCGTTCCACTGGTCTGATTCCGAAAACGCAGGCTTTACAACGGGTAAGCCGTGGCTAAAGATTACTCCTGATTACAGAAGGTATAATGCTGAGGATGAAATGCAGAATCCCGACAGCGTTTTTGCGTTCTATAAAAAAGCAATCGAGCTTAGAAAAACGCATAAAGCCCTTGTTTACGGCGAATTCAGAAGAGCAACGGGAATTCCCGCTCCGCTGTACTGTTATTACAGAGAGTATAACGGCGAGCTGTATTACGTTGAACTGAATCTCGGCAGAAAGCCGCTTGCTCATCCGATTGACGTAAGCCGTATGCAGCTTCTTCTCTCAACCCGTACCGATAAGGGCGACAACCTCCGTCCCTTTGAAGGCAATATCTATAAAGTTCAATAAAAAAACGGGATACCAAGGGTGGCCGTCATAAAGAAAGTGGATGAGATTTACTCATCCACTTTCTTTTGCTTTGTTCTATTTGATTTCCATTAACACCATTAAAATTAAAAGCCACACAACATCCATGCCAACAATAAACTTTTTCCCTTTTGTTGATGGTGTATCGTCTAAAAAGTAAAATGCAACTATGGAAACGATAATACATATACATGTATAACCGATAAACAGATACTTAAAAATGTTGTACACTTGTATTCTCCTTAACCTCAAAATCGCTCATTAACGATATTATAACAAAATATGCACCTGCATAGGCATAATTGTAATGTAAAAGGCGAGTGCGTTTTCATCTGTGCAACGCTTTTAAAACGTTTAGAAATGAATTAAGCGTATTAAACTTAATATCATATTCTTTTTCGCTCTCGGCGGTGTACAAATCGGGGATATAAATTACCCTGCACCCTGCACGCTTTGCTGAAAGGAGTCCGCTCTTTGAATCCTCAACTGCAAAGCAATCCTGCGGCTTTTCGCCAAGCGCCTTGCAGGCGGTAAGGTATATATCGGGCTCAGGCTTCGATTTTTCAACCATATCGCCGCAGATTATTTTATCAAAATACCCTGTAATTTTTGCGTTTTCAAGATGGTGCAAAACGGAGCTTTTGCTTGAGGAGGAGGCAACGGCGGTTTTGTATCCCTCAGCCTTAAGATACTCCAGAACCTCAAAAACCCCTTCCTTAACGGGAACGGGATTTTTTGAGTAGTATTCATCAAGCCACGCTGCGTATTCCTTTTGAAAAACGTCGTTGTTAAATTTATCGCCGAACTCTTTTTCAAAGATTTTAACGCTTTCCTCTCTCGTTCTGCCGAGCGTTTTCATAACCATATAGCCGACCTTGCCGAGCGAGCATTTAACGCCAATCTCGTCCCAGCATTTAACGGCGAGCTTTTCGGTATCGAACAGAACTCCGTCCATATCAAAAATAACAGCCTTCATCAGAGAATGATTAACTCCTTGGTAACGGTTGAAAGGTTTTCTCTGCCTCTCGGTGAGAGGTAGCAAACGTCCTCAATTCTTATTCCGAACTTATCGGGTAGGTAGATACCCGGTTCAATTGAGGAAACGTTGCCCGTTTCGTAGGTATCCTTACTTCTCGGCGAAGCGTTGAAGCCCTCGTGGATTTCAAGCCCTACGCCGTGGCCGAGGCCGTGGCGGAAATACTTTGCCATATTCTCTCTGTCAAGAACGTCGTAGGCAGCCTTGTAAACGTCGGCGCATTTAACTCCTGCCTCAAACGCCTTGATACCCGCAAGCTGAGCCTCAAGAACGAGGTCGTAGCTGTGCTTCATCTCGTCCGTAGCAGAGCCAACGGCAACCGTTCTCGTCATATCCGAGTGGTAGCCCTTGTAGGTAGCGCCAAAGTCAAACAGAACAAAATCGCCCTCCTTAACAACCGCGTCGCCCGGAACACCGTGGGGCATAGAGGTGTTAGCACCCGTAAGCAGAATTGTATCGAAAGAAAGTCCTCCCGAGCCGCCTTTAGCCATAAGGTAATCAAAGTAAGCCGCCAGCTCCTTTTCGGTTTTTCCCGCTTTAACGTGGTTTAAAAGTTCAAGAAACGCCTTTTCCGCAATGCTGTTAGCCTTTTTCATAAATACAATTTCTTCGGGCTCCTTGCGGTTTCTTATTCTCATCAGTCTGTCGCCGAGGTCAATGAATTTAACCCCGCCGAGCAGAGCAAAAAGCTCCTGATACTTTTTCAGGCTTATCGTTTCGTTTTCAATAACGAGCGTTTTAATATCGTGCTTGTCTGCAAGCCTTTTCAGCGTGTCGTCAAAGCTCGTTTCGGGCTCTATTGCCTCAAGTCCCGTTTCCTTTGCGTGGCTTTCAGCGGTTTCAATATACCTGCTGTCAACAATATGGTAAGCGCCGCCGTCTGCGGTTATGAATACCATACCCTCGCTCGGGGAAAAGCCGCACATATAGTGCATATTCGCCTCGTCAACGAGTAAAATCGCGTCCGAATTCATTTCTTTTAAAAGCTCAAAAGCCTTTTCTTTGTTCATCATCATAATTTATCACCCACGATATTATAGCATAATAAAAAAATATTTCAATAATTGACTTTGCCGTTTTCATATGTTACTTTTAAGTTATAAACTATAAGGAGTAATATTATGGAAAAATTATTAATCAATCCTAATGAAAAGAAAGCCGTTATCAATAAAGATATATACGGGCATTTTTCCGAGCATCTCGGGAGATGTATATATGAGGGACTTTACGTTGGCGAGGACAGTATAATCCCCAACGTTAACGGTATGCGTAAGGACGCCGTAAAGGCGCTTAAGGAAATGGGAATCCCCGTTTTGCGCTGGCCGGGCGGCTGCTTTGCCGATGAGTACCACTGGAAGGACGGTATCGGCGATAAGAAAAACAGAAAGAAAATGATTAATACCCACTGGGGCGGCGTTGTTGAGGATAATTCCTTCGGTACTCACGAGTTCTTTGAGCTGTGCCGTCAGCTCGGCTGCGACGCGTACGTTAACGGTAACGTAGGCTCGGGCACCGTTCAGGAGCTCAGCGAATGGGTTGAATATATCACCTTTGACGGCGTTTCGCCTATGGCGGAGCTCCGCGCAAAGAACGGCAGTAAAGCGCCGTGGAATTTAAAATATATCGGCGTAGGTAACGAGAGCTGGGGCTGCGGCGGAAATATGGATCCCGAGCATTACGGAAATCTTTTTAAGCAGTATAATACCTACTGCCGCGATTACAAAGCAGGGGAGCATATCTTAAGAATTGCCTGCGGTCCTAACAACGATGATTACCACTGGACCAAAAAGGTAACCGATAAGGTAAAGCACCACGCTGACGCCCTTTCCCTCCATTACTATACCGTACCTACGGGTAAATGGCATCATAAGGGCAGCGCAACTGACTTTGATAAAAACGAGTATATCTCAACTATATTCAAGGCTTACCGTATGGAGGAGCTTATCAGTAACCATATTGCAATGATGGACAGCATTGCGCCGTGGAAAAAAATGAAGCTTATCGTTGACGAGTGGGGAACCTGGTACGACGTTGAGCCCGGTACAAATCCCGGCTTCCTCTATCAGCAGAACACAATGCGCGACGCAATCGTTGCCGCCTTCACTCTCAACATTTTCAATAAGCATGCCGACAGGCTTATGATGTGCAATTTAGCGCAGACCGTCAACGTTCTTCAGGCTGTGCTTCTTACCGACGGTAAAAAGCTCGTTAAAACGCCTACCTACTACGTTTTCAAAATGTTTAAGGAGCACCAGAATAACACTCTGCTCGGCTCGTATTTAACAACGGAAAAGCTTACTTCAAAGAACGATAATAACGGCGAATTTCCGCAGCTTATTGAAAGCGCCTCTGTTGATGAAAACGGCGTCGTTTACTCAACCGTTGCAAATGCTTCACCGGGTAAAACGTCTTATATAAAGTGCCAGCTTGCAGACAGCAGAGTTAAAAGCGTTAAGGCTGAAATACTGACCGCTCAGTGCAACGATTATAACGATTTCGGCAAGGATGAAAAGGTGTTTACTAAGGAATTTACCGATTTTAAACAGACGCGCGACGGCTTTACGGCAAAAATCCCGCCCTGCTCGGTAGTAAAGTTTGTTGTTGAAAGATGAAAAAATGCAAAAAATGCCTTCTCCGTGAAGCGGGCGAAAGCGTAACCTATGAGGAGATAACCGCCTATCTTGAAACAATAAGCGACCTTCTTACCGATAAAACGACTGTTGAAAAACGGCTTGAATACTGTAAAAACTGCGACAGCCTGATTTCAGGCACGTGCCTTAAATGCGGCTGTTACGTTGAGGTGCGCGCAAGCCTTAAAGACGGCGCCTGCCCCGCAGATAAATGGCGCTTGTAGGGGTCGGCGTCCCCGACGACCCGAAAACCGTAGGGGTCGGCTCGCTGCGCGGACGCTCCGTTAATTAAGAATTAAGAATTAAGGATTTAGGATTACGAAATCCGTTGAAATAAAACCATTGTAGGGAGCGGCCCCCCGGACGCTCCGTTATAATGCCCGTGCGGCGAGCACCCACAATTCCGAACTCCGAATTCCGAATTCCGAATTAAAATCGCTGTGCGCAGCACCCTCAACTCTTAATTCTTAATTCTTCATTCTTCATTTTTCATATTCTTCATTCCGAAAGGATTAATTATGGAACCTGTAAAATTCTATCTGATTACAGATACCCATTATTATAAGCACTCGCTTAGTCAGTACAATGAGTATTATGATGATTTTATGCACTACGAGCAAAAATGCTTTGCCGAAACTCAGGCGATTAACGAGGCGGTTTTTGAATACCTCGAAAACGCTGATGAGGCGGATTACGTTCTTATCGCGGGCGACCTCTCGTTTAACGGCGAAAAGGAGAGCCATCTTGCGTTCATTGAGCATTTAAAGCGCCTTCAGGAAAAGGGGAAACGGGTTCTCGTTATAACCGCGGACCACGATTATAAGGATAACAGCGACGGCTGTTTCGGCTTTGATGAAAACGGCTGGATTCACCCTGAGGTTACTCCTCGCGATGAGCTTTTTGATTTGTACAGTGATTTTGGCTTCGGCGACGCTATTGCCGTTGATAAGCAGCATTTATCCTACGTTTACCAGATGTCGGACGGCGTAAGGCTTCTTGCGCTGAATAACGACGGTACGGAAAGCGGCAGAAGAATATTTGAAGAGAGCCATATCGAGTGGATTAAAGAACAGACCCGAAAGGCGAGAGAGGACGGGCAGATGATGTTCGCTATGTCCCATTATCCGCTCCTCCCCGGTCAGCCCGTTCTTGCGCTCGTTAAATCCGCTTATCAGAAGGACGCGTACGAGGTTACTAAGCTTCTTGCCGACGAGGGCGTTCACCTCTGCTTTACGGGGCATATGCATAACCAGAGCATAAATTGTATTGAAACCGAAAACGGCAATAAGTTTTACGACGTTTGTACGGGCTCAATTATTGCGGACCCGTCAATTATCCGTCTTGTAAGCATTGAGGACAGCGAAACCGTTGATATAAAATCCATTGATACCCCCGATTTTGAATGGGATACGAAGGGGAAAACCTGCAGGCAGTACCTTGCTGATTTGTTTGACAATATGATAGTCAACGTGCTGTACGATATGGCTTACGATACCGACAGAATGATGGGAAAGTTCCATATAGACAATAAAAAGCTCAGACCCGTGCTGAAAACTATCGGTAAAATCCTGCAGAAAACGACGCTCGGCGGACTCGGAAGAATGATGTTCTTCAAGGTTGACGGCAGCATTAAAAAGGAAAAGGTAAAGGATTTTGCCGCGGAGCTTGTAAGAATGGTGTTCGAGGGCAATATGTACTTTGCTCCGGGAACTCCGAAGGGCGACGCGTTTATTGCCTTTGTCAACAGGCTTAAGCCGATTCTTAAAAAGGTAAACGCCAAGGGCTTTGATAATCAGAGAGCCGATATTGCGGACCTTCTCATTAAATCCGCATATAATTACGGAATTGATGATTATAACGCGGTATTAAAACTTAAATAACTGTTCATAATAACCGTAGCGGAGGTAAGCGCTATGGTTATTATTTTTAAACGGGTTTTAAAGGATTTTTCTCTGCCGATGATTTATGCGTCGGCTCTTCTTTGTGTTATTTACGCCCTGCCGCAGCTTAAGCTGAAGGGCGCGGCGGAGCTTTGCTTTGCGTTTCTGTTGCCGCTCTTTGCGGTCTATTTTAATCTTAAAAGCTTTAAGCGAGGCGCAGCGGCGGGCTTTAGTGTTTTTGCGGCGGATTTAATCTTTTTTGCCCTTTCGGGAATTCATTTCAGCATAGTGTTTTCGGCTGTTGCGGCTGTCGTTACCGTTTACGGCTTTAAAAGGCTGAGGTTTGAATACGCCGCAGCCTGCGTGTTTTTATTAAGCTGTACCGTTTCGCTTGCTCTCGGTACGGTATATCCGTATATGTATCTTATCTTAAAAGAGTTTACTCCCTTTTTAGCCGCTCGCGGAGCGCTTTTCGGGGCGTTCAATAACTTTTATTCGCTCTTTGTTTCCGACAGCCTGTCGGAACTCGTTTATCATACCTCGTATTCAAAAGCGGTGCTGACTGAAAGCGGTATTAAAAGCGGAGTGATGAATTCCCTCGGTTCGCGCGATGCCGCTCAGCTTCTTGCAGGTAAGTATTTTGTAAATATTTCCCTTACCGCAGGAGCCTTCGCCGCGCTTTATAAAAAGGTGGGCGGGCGAGAGAGGACTGCCTTGATTTCGGTTTGCGCCCTCGCCCTCGTTTTCGGCGACGTAAGGCTTTTGGGGCTGTATCTAATACTGTACAATCCCGCTTTGTATATAGCATATCTTCCTGCGGCTTTTCTGTCGTATCTTACCGCCTCTCTCCTTGATTTGAGAATCGGCTTTAAGGAAAACGGCTCTCTGATTGAGCTGTTTAAATACGGAGAAAAATGGGGGTATTTCATTATCAGCGCTTTCGTTATCGGGGTTCTGACTTACTTTCTGTTTCGTCTCGTGTTTTCAAAATTTGAAATCAACCGCGGGCGGTATTATCCCAAAAGCGTTCGCAGAATTCTCAGTGCGCTCGGAGGCGAGGATAATATTGAGAGAATTGAAAAGGGAGTGCTTTACGTCAGAAATCCTAATTTAATCGACGTCCTTCGCCTTGATTGCGAAATTGAGCAGAACCGCGTTACTCTTTTTCCCGATGAGCTGGGCGTTTTATCGGATTATTTTTCTGTATAAAACTTTGAATAATATGTATTAATATTCTAAAAAATGTAAAAATTTACATTTTTCTTTGACATTGTCTATATTATATGGTATTATGTTTGTATTAACATATTAAAGCGTTAAATTATTTGGAGGGATTTATATGTTATTACGAACAAGAAAGTTTGCCGTAATATCGCTTATAGCAGTGCTTGTGGCTATGCTCAGCCTGAGTATCGGCGGCGGAATTTCGGCTCTTGCAGCGGACGGTACCGTTTCCGTTGAAGTTGACGGCGAAACCGTAGAGTACGACCTTTCGTCGGATGAGGGTGCTGCTGAATACGTTGACAGCTATGCGGACAACCTCAGTAACGATAAGGGCTTTGAGGAGAATATCAAAACCGCTCTTACAACGGTTCGTTCCACTATCAAGCAGTATGCAACGTTCTGGGCGCTCATTCCGCCGATTATAGCAATACTTCTTGCGCTTATAACAAAAGAGGTTTATTCCTCTCTGTTTATAGGTATCCTTGCGGGCGGCGTTATTTATTCAAACTTTGATTTTGAAACAACCGTTGTCCACGTTTTTAAGGAAGGCTTTATTGATACGGTTGCGGACGCCTATAATATAGGTATTATTATATTCCTCGTTCTTCTCGGCGCGCTTGTTGCCATGATGAACAAAACGGGGGGCTCAGCCGCGTTCGGACGGTGGGCTGCAAAGCATATCAATTCGCGAATAGGCGCTCAGCTTGCAACAACAGCCCTCGGCGTTCTTATCTTTGTTGACGACTATTTCAACTGCCTTACGGTAGGCTCTGTAATGCGCCCCGTAACGGATAAAAAGAATATTTCCAGGGAAAAGCTCGCGTATCTAATTGACGCAACGGCAGCTCCCGTATGTATTATCGCCCCGATTTCCTCCTGGGCTGCAGCCGTAGCAGGCTTTGCCAAGGGCGCGGGCGCAGAGAGCGGAATGTCCCTGTTTATTCAGGCAATCCCGTATAACTTCTACGCTCTTCTCACTATCGTTATGATGATATTCATCGCCGTTGCAAAGTTCGATTACGGCCCGATGAAAAAGTATGAGGCAGCGGCTAAGAAGGGCGAAGCGCTCGATAAGCTTGAGGAGCTTTCAAACGAAGCGAATTCCAAGGTTAAGGAAAACGAGAAGGGCAAGGTTATAGACCTTCTTATCCCTGTTGTATTCCTCATCATTGCCTGCGTTATCGGTATGATTTATTCCGGCGGCTTCTTCACGGCAGGTGAGGATTGCTACCACGATTTCATTGGCTCGTTCTCAAACAGCGACGCGTCCGTAGGTCTCGTTTTCGGCTCGTTTATAACGATAATTTTTGCAATTATTTACTTTATGTGCCGCCGCGTTATCTCCTTTAAGGACTGTATGGAAGCAATCCCCGAGGGCTTTAACGCAATGACTCCCGCTATTCTCATTCTCGTTTGCGCCTGGACTCTTAAGACTATGACCGATTCCCTCGGTGCAAAGATATTCATCTCTCAGCTTATTGAGGGCTCGGCGAGCGGCTTCAAGATGCTTCTCCCCGCAATTATCTTCTTAATTGCCGTAGGTCTTTCCTTTGCAACGGGTACGTCATGGGGTACTTTCGGTATTCTTATTCCTATCGTTCTCAGCGTATTCTCGGGAACGGACGGCGCAATTACAATTATCGCCGTTTCCGCTTGTATGGCAGGCGCCGTTTGCGGAGACCACTGCTCACCGATTTCGGATACAACGATTATGGCTTCCGCCGGTGCTCAGTGTAACCATATTAACCACGTTTCAACCCAGCTTCCGTACGCGCTTACAGTAGCGGGCGTATCGTTCGTAAGCTATATTATCGCAGGCTTCGTTCAGTCCGCATGGATTGCGCTCCCGATAGCAATAGTTCTTATGATTTGTACGCTCTTCGTTCTCAAGCTCGTACTCGGCAAAAAGCAGGACGCATAATTAAACAAAACAAAAGGCAGGCTCACGCCTGCCTTTTGTTTGTAGGGGTCGGCTCGCTGCGCGGACGCCCTCTCTGTCACTTCGTGACACCTCTCCCACGGGAGAGAACCTCGGCAGCCCGTTAATTAGAATTAAGAAATACCGGTTGCAACAAGACTACCGTAGGGGCTGACGACCTCGGCAGCCCGTTATTTGTATCCTCAATTATCAATTAAACTTATTAATCCTTAATTCTTTCATAAACCGCCTGAGCCCTTGCGTAAATCGCCTCCGCGTCAATTCCTACAAATTCGCGGTTATCATAAAGGATTTTGCCGTTGACCATAGTCATTAAAACGTTATCCTTTGAGCCTGAATAAACAAGATTCTTAGTAATGTTAACGATAGGCTGCATATTCGGGCGGTGAAGGTCAATAACGGTTAAATCCGCGAGCTTGCCCTCGTCAATAACGTCGCAGTCATAAAGCCCCATACAGTGCGCCGAGCCGATTGTAGCCGCCTTAAGCACCTCGTCAGCGTCACAGGCTGCAGCGTCGTTGTCGTTAAGCTTCTGGGTTGCGGTAATAAGGTACATCTCCCTGAACATATCAAGCGCGTTGTTGCTTGAAGGACCGTCTGTTCCTACCGCGAGGTTAACGCCTTTTTTCATCATTTTCGTAACGGGAGCAATGCCTGAAGCAAGCTTGCAGTTAGAGCCTGCGTTAATAACCGCCCAAATGCCTTTTTCCTTATAAATATCAAGGTCGCTGTCCGTAACCCATACGCTGTGGAAGCCCGCACCGCCGTAGTTAAACAGCCCAAGCTCGTTGAAAAGCTCAGTCGGTGTTTTTTTGTATCTTTCAATACAGCCCTCAACCTCGCTCTTCGTTTCGCAGGAATGTACGAAAAGCGGGGCTTTGTATTTTTCAACAAGGCGGGCAATGTCCTCCATTATTTCTCTGGAGGTAGTGTATTCCGCGTGGAAGCCGAGCTTATATGAAACAAGTTCATCGTAATTATTATACGTATTGTAATATTCCTCGAGTTTTTCAACGCTCTCCTTAAAGTTGTTTACCGCGCAGCACATAACCGTTCTGAAGCCCAAATCCACGCTCGCCTTTGCCATAGCCTCGGGGAAGTAGTACATATCAAAGCAAGCCGACGTACCGCTTGTAAGATACTCTAAAAATGCAAGCATTGAAAGGTCGTAAACGTCCTGCGCAGTAAGCTTTGCCTCAAGCGGAAATATCTTGGTATTAAGCCATTCGTGAAGCGGCAAACCGTCAGCGTACGAGCGCGCGAAGGTCATTGCAGAGTGGGTGTGGGCGTTCTTGAATGCGGGCATTAAAAGGTTGCCCTTAAGGTCATATACGCTATCCGCCGCAAGCTCTCCGCCGACGGAAACTATTCTGTTTTTGTCAACGTAAACGTCCATTTTTGAAATGTTAAAATCCTTGTCTAAAATATAACCGTTAGTAAATTTTATCATAATTGCTCCTTAAAGTTAAACGGAGGGTAGTGAATACCCTTGTCCGTAATTATTGCCGTAATCAGTCCGCTGTCCGTAACGTCAAAAGCGGGGTTGTAGCATTTCGTTTCGGGCAGGGCAGAGGGCTTTTCAAAATAAAAGCTCTTTATTTCGTCAGCATCTCTTTCTTCTATAATTATTCCGCTTCCGTTTTCGCAGGCTGTATCGATAGTAGAGTACGGAGCGAGAACGTAAAACGGAATTTTGTAATGCTTTGCGAGGATTGCAACGCCGCTCGTGCCGATTTTATTCGCCGTGTCGCCGTTGTTTGCAATTCTGTCTGCTCCGACGAGAACGGCGTTAATTCTGCCTTCCTTCATAACGAGGCTCGCCATATTGTCGCAAATCAGCGTTACGTCAATCCCCGCCTTTTCGAGCTCGTACGAGGTTAACCTTGCACCCTGAAGAAGCGGTCTCGTCTCGTCTGAATAAACGCGGAAATTATAACCCTTTTCCTTGCCGAGAAGGAGAGGTCCGAGCCCCGTTCCGTATTCGCTCGTTGCGAGCGCTCCGGCGTTGCAGTGGGTGAGTATTCCGTCGCCGTCCTTTAATAGCGAAAGTCCGTATTCGCTGATTTTACGGCACATCGCTATATCCTCGTTCTGTATGGCGATTGCTTCGTCAATAAGGGATTTTCCTTCGTTATATGCGTCGAGCATTCTTGCAGTCGCCCAGGAGAGATTAACCGCCGTAGGTCTTACGGAATCAAGGTACGTCTTAAGTTCGGTCTTGTCCTCGTCTATGAGCGCCATAGCGAAGGCGGCGAATATTCCTATAGCGGGCGCGCCGCGTACCTTAAGCGTTTTTATTGCGGAATAATAATCCTCTTTCGTTTTCGGGGTAAAGTATATCTCCTCGCCGGGCAGTCTGCTCTGGTCAAGGACGGTAAGCACCCCGTTTTCGTATTTGATATTTTTCATTATATGTTCCTTATAATTTCAGTAACAAGTTTTTCAAACTGCGGAGCCTTTGCGTTGGCGGTTTCGGTTACCTCTTCGGAGGTAAGCGGCTTATCAAGCAGTCCGCAGGCGAGGTTTGCTATAACGGAAATTCCGCATACCTTAAGCCCGCAGTGAACGGCGGCGATAGCCTCGATAACCGTGCTCATTCCGACAGCGTCAGCGCCGATATTCGCGAGCATTTTTATCTCGGCGGGCGTTTCAAACTGAGGCCCCGTAAGCTGGGCGTAAACGCCTTCCTTAAGCTCAATTCCGTTATCACAGGCGATTTTCTTAACGGCTTTTCTTATCTCTCTGTCGTAAACGTTGCTCATATCGGGAAAGCGTACTCCGAGAGACTCGTCGTTCTTTCCGATTAGCGGGGAGGGAACGAAGGCGGAAATGTGGTCGCTTATAAGCATAAAATCGCCGCAGTTAAGCGTTTTGTTTATGCCTCCGCTCGCGTTTGTAAGTATGATTTTTTCAGCGCCGAGCGCTTTTGCAAGCCTTACTGTAAGAACGGTCTCCTTAGCCGAATATCCCTCGTAAAGATGAAATCTTCCGCTGAAAAGCAATACGGTTTTTCCGCCGAGAGTTCCGAGAATAAGTTCGCCCCTGTGCGACGGAGCGGTTGAAACGGGAAAACCCTCAAGCTCGCCGTACGGTATTCTTACCGCGTTTTCAGCCCTGTCGGCAAGCGCGCCGAGCCCCGAGCCGAGAATAACCGCAGTTTCGGGTACTGCAGGGTAAAGGCTTTTAATATATTCAGCAACCTTGTGAAGCATTGTTATCACCTCAAATGTATTATAAATAATAATTAAGAAGAAATCAAGTGCGGCGGCTAAAATCACTATTGCAATATGATAAATAATTTGTTATTATTAATTAGTGATATACTTTTCATTTCGGAGGAAGAAATTATGAAAAGAATTATTTCTTTAGCGCTTGTACTTGTTCTTACTGTCAGTCTCGTGCTTTCGGGCTGCGCTAAAAAGAACGCAGAAAGCTTTGAGCTTGCGCTTATTACGGACGGTGCAACCATCAGCGATAAAGCGTATAATCAAAGCGCGTGGAACGGGCTTAAGGCTTATGCCGAGGAAAACGGAAAAACCTGCCGTTATTACCAGCCCGTGCTTGATGAAAAGGGCGAATTAACCTCGGAAACAATCGCCAAGTACATTGATATTGCCGTAAATAACGGAGCAAAATATATCGTCCTCCCGGGCGAAGCGTTTGCCGTTTCCGCTTACGAGATAGCGCCGACATATAAGGATGTTAACTTTATCCTTCTTGACGCTCAGCCCCATTCCAAAGACGACCCGACTTTAAGGCTTCAGTCAAACGTTATGTGCGTTTCTTACGATTACTATCAGGGCGGCTTCCTCGCAGGCTTTGTTTCGGTTATCGACGGGCTTAAGGACGGCGACAGGGTAATCAGAGAAGCCAATACAAAGCTCGGCTTCATCGCGGAAGCGGGTAACGATAAGAGTAAGGCGTATTCCGACGGCTATCTTCAGGGCGTTGCCTATGCCGCAGATTTAAAGGGCGTTCCCGTAACGGTTGATTATGCGGCGTACAATGCCGACGTGCTCGATTACGATTACAGCTTTACCGTAAAGCCCGTTTATATTGACGTTAAGGACGCTAAAGAGGATACATATAAGGTTAAGGTAGTAGACGGAATCGGCTCAGGCGTTTACACGCTCGGCGAAAACGTAACTATTACCGCTAATCCCGCTCCCGAGGGCAAGGTGTTTGACCACTGGGAAACCAAGAGCGATACTGAGGGCGTTAAGGATAAAAAGGTAAATATCTCCTCCAAAAAGGATTCCTCAATGAATCTTCAGATTGAAAAGTTAGACTGTACCATTACCGCAGTTTGGGCTGACGCCGAAACCGTACCGATTACCGTAAACGGCGGCGCAGAGCCTGTTATATATAACGCTCCTAAGGACAGCGAATACTGGGTTGAAGCTCCCGCAGCGGCTCAGGGTATGATTTTTGACCACTGGGAGTGCGCAGACGAAGAGGCAGTAAAAGAGCCTGAGGAAAAGGGAACAAGCGTTGCCGTTAAGGACAAGGCGCTTGACCTTACAGCGGTATACGTTCAGTCCGACGAGCCGACCTTTAATGTCACCGTTGAAAACGGAACGGGCAGCGGCTCGTACGTAACTGGCGATACCGTTAAAGTCGTTGCCAACGCACCCGAAGAGGGCAAGATGTTCTATAAGTGGGAAAACGTTGACCCGCAGGGGCTTTCAACGGGTATTGCAATGGATAACGAATATTGCTACCACGCTGAATTTGAAATGGTAGACCGCTATGCTTCCGTTGTTGAGAAGATGTTTGACGACGGTACTCAGGTCGTTTTTGCGGGCGGAAGCCGTATCAGCGATTCGCTCTTTACCGCAACGGAAAACTTTGATTATCCCGTTTTCGCCTTCGGCTGGGGGTATGACGAGAGCAGTAAGGGAAGCTGTCTCGCCTCGGTTGTAAACGATTACGGAAAGGGCGTTCAGGAAGCGCTTAAGGAGTATCAGGGCGGCTCCTTCATAAGCTGTAACTGTAAGAGAAACGGAATATACGTTACCGGCAAAAACCTTGAACAGTACAGCGAGGATAAGAAGGGCAATCAGGTAGAGAATTCAGATTATAATAAGGACTACGCTGAGCTTTATAAAACCCTTGCTGAAAAGGAAAAAATAGCCGCTCCGAAAACAAACCTCGTTTCAGTTAACTACTGGATTAAGGATTAATAATTACACAATAAAAAAGGGGAGAGCGTTGGGGCGCCCGTCATAAAGAAGGT
>DFGL01000041.1 GCA_002371215.1 Ruminococcaceae bacterium UBA3751
CCGCTATGCGGGTGGATATTTATTATTTTTTTGCCGTATGGCAGAGGCGAGCAAAAATGTTTTGTAATCAGAGAGTAAATTTCTGTCTGATTAAGCGCCGTCTGCCAGGTGTTTTCCAAAAACTCTATTTTTTCTATTCTTTCTTTATAACTCATTTTCCCTCTCTATTCTGCGGGTACGGCTTCGGGAACAGCGACATCGTCGCTGTCAACTGTTTCGAGATAATCGTCTACCTGCTTCTTTCTTCTTTCGGAAAGCTCGTAGTACATTCTCTCTCTTGTTTTCTTATTAATCGGCCAGAGGAATTTAGGTATAATTCCGAGCGCGCTCGTAACAAGCGGTACTACGGTACAAAGAGCAAACAGCCAGAACTTTGTTTTTTCGTCCTGAGTACCGATTTTAAGCCCCTGAACGTAACCGATTTTCTTCATAATGAGAGTTCGTACCGTACCCATTGCAACGCCTTGCAGTTTTAGCACAAGCCCTCGGGCTACGCCCGTTGTTGCTTCCATACGGTATCCGTGCTTCCATTCGCAGTAGTCCATCGCCTCGTTCCACAAATCGGCGTTAATTACCTTGTTAACACCGAACAGGAGTTTACTCAGAAATTCCCTCAGACCGTAGGCGACTAACATCGGTTTAAGCTTCAAATAATTTTTATTCTTCATTCCAAAGAGGAAGAAGCCCAGCGTTACCATATCTCCGTATACGTCCGAACCTACCCAGATAGCGCGCGATGAGAACCGCTTACGGGCAGGTGAAACGAACGCGTAGCTGATGCTGCCGACAGGACCTGAAATTCCGCTTACAAGCGCAAGGATTGTGTTAATCATTGAGTTTCCGCCGTGAACGTCAATCCAGTAGTTGCGCTCGTCCGAGCCCACGCCGAAGCCTCCGAGGAAATCGGAAAGGCACATAAGCAGTACCGGATAGTTTGTAAAGATAGCCTTTAAGCCCTCTTTAACGCTCGGGCGTTCAATTGTCTGCGGAACGCGTTCCTTGGAAATAAGGAAGAACCAGAGCGTAAACGCGCAAGAGATAATTGCCGTCGTTCCGCCCATTCCGACGAAAATATTTCTCATCGGAACCTTCAGTCTTCCCGTGCTTACCATATCGTAAAGGAAGCCCATAATGTAACCGGGCATATCCTCGCCCATCCAGCCCGTTAACAGCTCGGCAAGCGTAATCAGTTTAATACGCTCGTTAGGGTTGGGCGTTATAGTGGACATATATCCGCTCTTAGCAACGCTTGTAAACGTTCCCGCTGTCTCGGTGATTATATTAAACGCAAAGAAGAATATAAGCTTGGGAACGAAGGTTGCGCTTGTGTTCGGGAAGAAGAACGGAATAAACCAATATAGAAGACCGACCAGAGTAAGCGGTATCTGGAAGGAGATAAGGTACGGTCTGAACTTACCGAGCCTTGTTCTCGTGTTATCAACAAGGGCTGCTATAACCGTATCGTTAATAACGTCCCATGCTCCCGTAAAGATGTTTACGATAGCGGAGATACCAAAGTCGATTTTAACTACGTCCCAAATGAAACGCTCTCTGAAATTATTGATGTTAAAGGAATTGGACCAGTCGTTAAACAGATAAGCCAAGGTTTCTTTTGTGCCGACGTAGTTGAAACTTCGGTATACGTTTGCCTGAGCTTTAAGCTGTTGCGGCGATTTTGCATGAATTTTATCAGCTGTTTTCGGGCTCATCTGTTTTCACCTCCAATTCTGTTGCGTAAACAATAAGTTTATCCGTATAAGTGTGTCCGTCGTATTCAAGTACGGTTGTAACGGTAACGGGTTCTTTTTGCGTGCCGATAACGGTCATAACGCCGTCATTATCGATTTCAAGGATTCCGTCCTGTGAAACGTCAAATTTGATTTTATAATTATCCTTCGTTGTTTCTGCGTTAACCCGTACGTCAAGCGGGAGCGCTTTCATATCGCTTTTCTGAACAGCCATTTGCCTTTCGGTAAAGCGAAGACCGTAGTGGAAAAGGTCAATGCTCTGTACCGTTTCGTACGGTATTTCAAGCTGCGCCGTTTTGTCTGAAAGCGCTTTGTATGTATCAGTAAAATCAACCGCTGCTTTAAGCGTTGAGTTGCGCTTGATTTCGACGAAGGTAAGCGTATCGGTTTTGTAATCAATCCTGAAGCTTACCGTATATGAGTTCGGTACAATATCAAGCGAAGCTATGCTCATTACCGAAGAAAGCTCTTTTTCAATACTCTTTCTCGTTTCGCTTTCAAGCATTGCTTTTGTATTGATACGCGACGGATTAACCGTAAGACTTATGTAATAAATACCGTCGTCAATTGTTTCGCCGTATTCGTCCGTATAACCCTTTTCAGCCGTGAATTCACTTACGTCAGCCTTAGTGAAATCAAGCTTGGGAATATTCTCAACCTTGGTCATCAGGGTGTTTTCGGTTACGGGGTACAGCGCGCTGATATTGCCCTGAGCGTTTTCGAGTATTCTCGAAAGAACTGCGTTGTCGCTATCTGAAAACGGAGTTTTAATCTCACCCTCTGTTAAGTGAACGTCCGTATGCTGACTGAGCTCAATATCATCCGCAGTAATGCAGCCTTCATAGAGCTTGTATACGTAGTCGAACGCCTCTTCCTTAGTTGCCGGAAGGGGACTTAAAGCTTCTTCAACCATTTCGGGAAGCTCAAATTTCGGCTTATTAATCTCTTTCTTAGCATAGATTGAGAGACAGGCAAAGCAGATTCCGAAAAGAGCCAAAAAGCCTGCAACTCCGAGAAAAATCTTCATTGACTTTTTCACTTTGCGTTCGCCTCCTCTTCTCTTGCTCTTGCTTCAGCCTGAGACTTAGCCTCAAGTTCGGCTGCAGCCTCCTCTTCCATTGCCTGTTGAAATTCCTTCATACGAGCTTCGTGCTCTTCCTCGCTCTCAAAGATAGGAAGGGGTAAATCGTCAAGGTTTACCTCGCCTTTTTTGATTTTCTTTTTGAGCTCTTTACGCTTCGGGTCAAACTCTCTGTAAACGGGTTCAACGCCTTTCTTCAGCATTTTGACGTTGATTATTACGAGAATAAGGTGAAGCGCAAAGCAGGCAATTCCGCCAAATCCAAGTGCAAAGGAAGCGTACTCCGAAGAGGGTACAATTCCCGTCTTACATACGATGGCGGCAATCTGAGCGCCTGCCGAAAGAACGCACGCAACGATTGAGCCGTTCCTGAGAGACTTTGTCATTTTTTCGGGGCTGAGGAAGCTTAGCAGATAAATGACAAGCATAGCAACGTCAACAACCGCAATCAGCGCAAAAAATGCAAAAACTATCAGCGTTGCGAGCATTGCCTTTGAAAACAGCGTGCTCTTGAAAAAATTAAGCAGCACCATCAGTAAACCGTTGCTGAAGGACTGGATAACGCCTATCAAGCCGAGTGACAGTTTCTCTTCGTAAAACGGAAGCGTGAAGGTTATCGAGGCAAAGGGAATCATCATAGCGCATATTGCTCCAACGAGCAATATCATTCTGAGTATTGCAAGAAAACTGCCTACGAATACCGCTTTAATTCTTGCGATAACCATTCGCGTCGAGGCGTTGTCAAGCTCTGTCATTTTTGCGTCGCGTTCAAGCTCATAATCCTGAGTGTAATATAAAATATTAACTCCGCAATGCCTGCAATTCGGTTTTAAATCATAAAACGGAATTTCGGCACCGCATTTAGGACATTTCATTTTCATACTCTCCTTTCTTCAAAATTCTTATTTTAAACTAAAATGAATTTCATCGTCGTTACCCGTACGGCAGTTATATAAGAAATCCTGAGCGATTTCCCAGAGCGACGAGCCGTCGGGAATGATTTTTTTAACCGCTTTGATATTGAAAAGATTAACAATTTTATCAGCCCGTTTTATAACTCCGTTAATAGCCTTGTATTCGGCGGTGTCAGGGGTAAAAGGAGCGTTACCCGTAAAGATATGCTTTAAAACCACGTATGAGGTATCGGTAAGCGACTTGCTTTTTACCTCCGCTTTCTGCGATGCAGACATCGTTTTCCACGTTTTGCCGAGCTTTGCTGCGGTTGAGAGCTTTATTTTCTGCGCTTTCCTTCCTGCAAACTGAATCAACGGCTTGAGTTTTTTCAGCTTTTCAGTGGGAAGATAGCCCTCCGCAAGCTCAAGGAAAGCGCCAAAATCGCTTGCCGAAAGGGGAATAAGCTTTTCCCATATACCCGGGAAGTTAAGCGGGTAAAGATATTCAAAAGCGGAAAGTCCGCCGGTATCTATTCCGCCGAGCTTTTCAATCCCTATGCTCGTAACATCGCAGCTGCCGTTTTCGGAATCAACGGTTATTTTTCTCATTTTTCCCGCCGCGTTTGCAAGCGCAATTGTTGAAATATCAAGGAACCATCTGCCCTTATCGTCGGTGTGTTTTCTTATATTCTGAATATGGGTGTGGCCTGTAAATATAACCCGTACGCCGTTTTCAAGCATTATATCCCACAGCTCACGGTAGCCGCCGTACATCTCGTTCTCCGCAACGTGGCGGTAAACCTCCCAGGGCGGAAGAACGGGGTGGTGGGTTGCCAGAAGAACGTAATCGCCCTTTTCAGCAGCTTCCTTAATCTCGTTTTTCAGCCATTCAACACCGTCCTCAAACAGCCCGCAGTAGCCGCCGCCGTTTCCGTTGTCAACGATGGCAATCAGCCTTACGCCTTCTCCGAGCTGAACGGTGTACGAGCCGCTTTCACGGTGGACTGAGAGCGCCTGTTTAGGTCCGTAATCGTAGTAAAAATCAAACAGACCGCCCTTGTTCATTGATTCAATCGGCTCCGTTCCCGTTTCGGTATAGCGGCAGCTTTCAAACCAGTTGTTATCCTCGCCGCCTCCGCTGTAATCGTGGGTGGCGTAGATTACGTAGACTTTCTTGCCCGCCTCAACGAGCTTTTCAAGCCTTTCCCTGAATTCATAGTGTGAATTCATATCGCAGTTGTTGACGTTGTCTCCCGTAAAAAGAACCGTGTCCGTTTCCTTATCAGCGATAACCTTATCAAGAAAGGAGTCAAGAATTTCGGGCGTTGCTTTTAGGGCAATCTGGTCCGAACGCTCACGGAAGGTAAAGGGCTTTGCCTCTACCCAGTTCTTTTTTGAAACGTAGTGGGAATCCGTCAGCAGGTAAAGCGACGTGCTTTTCATATGCTTCACCTCCGATTCTTATAGTCTGTTAAAGAGTAAGCGAAATTTTGTTTTCGCCTTTATTCAGCGGGTATTCTTTGCCGAAGATAATTGCTTCAGCCTCGGAACCGTCGGGTACCGTGAATTCAAAATCCCAGCCGTTATCAGTTTTGTTATAGCACGAAGCGGCCTTTCCGCAAACAGTATCTATTGAAGCTTTCACCCACGGAATTCTCTCATCGGGAGCGGGGCAGAACGTGATTTTTCTGTAGCCCGTTTTTGCTTCATCGGGGCAGATGCCCGCAAGCCTGCGGAACATCCAGGAGAGCACGCTGCCGTAAGCATAGTGATTGAAGGAATTCATTCCCGCGTCGGCAAATCGTCCGTCGGGGAATATTCCGTTCCAGCGCTCCCATATTGTCGTTGCGCCCTTGGTTACGGGGTAGAGCCAGGAGGGATATTGAGTTCTCAGCAGTAAGTCAAGTGCAAGCTTATCCTCACCGGCTTCGGTAAGCGCATTGAGAATATACGTTGAGCCGATAAAGCCGGTTGTTATTCTTCCGTGCTTTCTGACATTTTCAACAAGCTGAGCGCAGGTCGTTTCGGGACTGTCAGTCAGTCCGAAAATGATTGCAAGTATAGCGGCGGTCTGAGTTTCCTGTTTCATTCTGCCGTTTTCCATATACTCGCTTCTGAAAAATTTAACAATCTTTTCGAGAATTTCGGGATAATTTCCGCTGTCATACCCGAGAATTCCGTTAACCTTAATCAGAGTTTTGACGTCGTAAGCGAGGAAAGCCGTTGCAATAAGGCCGCCGTCCGTACCGCCGAGAGCGGCTTCACTGTTGAGCTCCTCAAGACTGAGCCAGTCGCCAAAGCCTCCCGTAGTCCACGGAAACTTCAATTCTCCGCCGCCGTTATGCCTGCATTCATTGAGCATAAAGTCTATCCATTTTTTCATCAGGTTGTAATGGCGTGAGAGAATACCTTTATCGCCGTATGCAACGTAAAGCTCCCATGGCATTATTACGGCGACATCGCCCCATGCAGGTGAGTTATATCCGTCGGGACCGTTCCAATAAATGTTGGTATAAGGTGAAACATGGGAAACAGAGCCGTCCGAAAGCTGGTCTGCTTCAAGGTCGTTAAGCCATTTTTCGCAGAATTCCTTAACGTCAAAGTTAATCGCCGCAGTTCTGGAAAACATTGCCGCATCGCCCGTCCACCCGAGCCTTTCATCACGCTGCGGACAGTCTGTAGGAACGTCGAGGAAATTACCCTTCTGACCCCATATAACGTTCCGGGCAAATTTATTAAGCAGTTCGTTTGCGCAGGAAAAATAGCCGGTTCTCTTCATCTCAGAGTGAACAACTATTGCCGTAAAATCCTCCGGCTTAACGTTTTCAATACCGATTACCTGAATATAGCGGAAGCCGTAAAACGTGTATTTAGGCTTAATCTTAAACGGCTTGCCGTCAGATATAACGGTGTAGGTTGCCTTTGCTCCTCTGAGGTTTTCGGTGTAGACGTTTCCGTCTTTATCAAGCACCTCAAAATGCTTAATTATAATCTCCGTTCCCTCGGGAGCTTCGGCGGAAAACTCAACATAGCCCGTAATTTCCTGACCGAAGTCAATAACGCTTTCGCCGTTCGGCGTGATAATAAGCTCCTTTCCGCTGAGTCTTTCCTGTTCGCGAATAGGAACGCCCTCGTAGGGAATCAACATCTTCCTTGAATAGTAGATTTCAACGGCGGGCGAGCGCTGCGGCTCTTTTATTCTCAGGTCAACGGTTTCACCGTTATAAATATTGTTGTAAATAATATTGCTCTTAGCGGTTTCCCAGCTTTTATCGGAAAGAAATTCTTCGGTTTCACCGTCCTCGTATGTAACAGTTAGCGCGCAGATTAAAGCTACCTCATCGTGCTTAAGACTGTCGCATCCCCAACATTCAACCTCGTGGAAAAACCACCCTTTGCCGATTCCGACTTTAAGCTCGTTTTCGCCGCCTTTAAGCATATCGGTAACGTCGTAGTTTAAGTATCTCAGTCGGGTGTAGTACGAAGTCCAGCCCGGCATAAGTATGTCGTTTCCGATTCTTTTCCCGTTTATAAACGCTTCAAAAACGCCGTGAGCGGTAATTAAAAGCTCCGCTTTTTTAACGCTCTTCTTAATTTCAAAATCTTTGAAAAAATCTGTTGCGGAATCGCCGTTATTTATCTCCGATTTTATCCAGCTTGCTTTAAGAATGCTTAACATTTTTTTCTCCTTTCTGTTTGTTATATCAGTATTTTATATCTAAAATCATATTGAGAATATTCATAGCGCTTCTCTGAAGCTCGCCGAGAGTAATTCCGTTTTTGCTGTTGTAGGATTCAACAATGGATTTGTCGGGCTCGTATCTTTCGTTCCATTCCGAGCCGGGCATATATAAATCCACCTGCGCCCTGATTCTGTAAGCGTTGTTCCATATGTTTTCAAAATCGGGGCTTTCAAAGTGCTGAATAAACCAGTCCGTCATAACGTTGTTTTTATATCCCCATTCCTCCCTTAAAATAACGGTTACAAGGTCGTAGTTATAATGACCCCAGACTCCGTTAATAAGATTGTAGGAGGTCATAAGGTTTTTGGGATTGCTCTCCTTAACTGCAATTTCAAAGCCCTTTAAGTAGATTTCACGAAGCGCTCTTTCGGAAAGGCGGGAATCGTTTCTCGTTCTGTTGTATTCCTGATTGTTGCAGGCAAAGTGCTTTATGCAGGCTGAGCCGCCGAGACTCTGAGAGCCTCTTACCGCTGCCGCCGCCATTTTACCGCTGATAAACGGGTCCTCGCTGTAATATTCAAAATTGCGCCCGCAAATCGGGTTTCGGTGAATATTGAGCGCGGGAGCAAGAAATACGTCCGCTTTTCTCTCTTTAAGCTCCTCTGCAACTGCACGGTACAGCTCCTCAACAAGCTCCGTGTTGTATGTGCAGGCAAGGAGCGTTGCCATCGGAATCAACGTGGAATCGTAATCAAGCGTAACGCCCGCAGGTCCGTCGCAGGTGATTGTCAGCGGAACGCCTTTTTCGGAAAGCTCGTCAGTTACTCCGCCGAAGCCGCCTGCGCCGCCGTAGGGCTTGCGGTCCTCTTTGCAGTGAAAATCGCCCCTTGTAAGTAAATCGAGCTCGTCAACCGTCAGCTGAGCAACAAATTCAGCAAGAGTATTTTTGCCATCCTTAACGTCCCTTAGCTTAATTCCCTTATCGCCTGTAAAGGGGATTTCTTCGGGAAGGTTATTTAAAATTCTGTCGCGAAGGCTGTATTTACGGGTTGTAACGGGCTTTTTGTTCATTACAATTCCGTTTTCGCCCTCCTCGGCGCAGATTATATCAAACTCCTTCTGCGGTGCGCCCGCCTGCGTCAGTTGTATGAAAAGCTCTGTCTTTTCCTGATAATATGTAAACGCCTTTTCAGCGTCTCTGACGTTTTTGCCGACATAGAATACGTATTCGCCGCCTTCGGTAACGTAAGCGAAGGGGTAGCCTGTTACACCACTGTCGTCATATGAAGTGAGCGCGTAATCGGAAACAAACATCGTTAGCGTTGCACTTTCATCGGGCTTCAGCTCTGCCGTTTTTGAAAAGGCAACAAGCGCTCTTGACGGATTGCCAAGTTTTTTGCAGGGCTTTTTAAGATAAACCTGAACGATTTCTTTAGCTGCAAAATTGCCGATGTTTTTAACCGTAACGGAAATATCAAAGCCTCCGTCTGTATTTTTAACTTTTATATCTGAATACTCAAATTCCGTATATGTAAGTCCGTAGCCGAAGGGATATGCTACCTTATCTTTAGCGAAGGTTTCAAAATACCTGTAGCCAACGTAAATATCCTCTTCGTAGTTATTAAAACCGTAGCCGCCGAAATTTTTGCTTGAGGGATAGTCTGAATAATCCTTAGCGATAGTATCAACAAGTTTACCGCAGGGGCTTACCTTACCCGACAGAATATCGCAAACAGAATCGCCGCACTCCGAACCGCCGAGCCATACGTAAAGTATAGCTCCGATTTTATCGCCGAGCGCTTCGAATTCGCTCATATCAATAGTAAGACAGGAGTTGATAAGTATAACAACCTTGTCAAAAGCGCTGCAAACCTTTTTGAGCATATCCTTTTCCGTATCGGTAAGATAATAGCTTCCTGCAGCAGCCTTTGCCTCGTGCCCCTCGCCGCAGCGCCGACCGATTGTTACAACGGCGGCGTCGCTGCTTTCTGCGGCTATTTTTACCGCCTCTGCCGATAGTTCCATCTCATAGGCGTTGAGATAATCCTCAACATCAACGGGGTTATCTTCATTGTATCTGTGGTAAATCGCAGCAAGCTCTTCGTTTAGTTCAAACTCGGCGCAGTCTCTTACAGCAGCTGTAAGATTTCTTGTATCGGCGCACTTTACAGAACCGCCCGAGCCGTGACCTCTGAAAATCCACGCCTCGCTGACGCGTGAAAAGAGAGAGAGTTTCGTTCCTCTTTCAAAGGGGAGCACGCCGTTATTCTTTAAAAGAACTGCCCCCTCTGCCGCGGCTTTTCTTACGATTTTTCTAATGTCATATTTTTTTGCCATAGATTACCTCCTGAACTATCGGTAAACTTTAATCGTTTTTATTTCGAAGGGTTTAAATTCGAGAGAAACTGAATTGTTTGCACAGCTGAGGCTCTCCTTTTCGTCCTCAAGTATATTGGTAAGCTTTATATCTGATATAACATCGGAAAAAGCAATTTCAGTTTTCGTTTTTGAGCCCTCGCATTCGTAAAGTCTCATAATGAAAGCATTGCTTCCGTCCTCCGCGGGCTTAACCGCTTCGGCAATAATATTCGGCGCGCTGATTGATGCAAACGGTGCCGTGTTTGTTTTACCGCCTACTGCAAACGCGGGTACGTTGAGCTCGTACGCGGGGTGTACAACAGCTTCGGCGCAGTAACCGCTGTTATGGATAAGAAGCGAATAAGTGACGTTATGAACGCCCTTATCGCCCGAGCCGTCGGGATGAGTTCCGCCCTTGTGGAGCGACAGGCATAAATTACAGTCGCGAACGGAAATACCGTACTTGCAGTCGTTAAGAATTGCGGCGCCGAAGCGGGGCTCGCTTATATCGGTATAGTTTCTGTTGCAAACCTCAAATTTTGCTATTTCAAGACTGTTGTTCGCCGTAACGGGTCTTTCAATAGTGCCAAACTGTATCTCGCTTCTTGCTCTCTTTGCCGAAATATCAAGGTCAAAACCAACTTTTAAGAAGCGGTGCGGAGTCTTCCAGTCAATCTGCGTTTCAAAATCAATCCTCGGCGAATCGGCGTAGCAAACCATATCCTGAATAATACCGTTGCCGCCAATGTTGAACTCGCTTCTGAGGCGTATTTCAACAGCTCCGTTTGAAATAACTAACCTTTTTATAAAACCGCTTTCGCGCTTGAGATTTTCAAAAACGTCCCAGTCAAGGTCCCAGTTGTCAAAGGATTCGGGTACGTCCTCTCCGAAAAGAAATACGCCGAGCGGAGCGCCGCTTTTCTTTCTCAATTCTCTGCCTGATTCTTTGTCGGTGAGAGATGCAATATATCCGTTTTCATCAAAAATGATTTTTGCAAACGGAGTTTCAAGCGCTTTCCCGTCATATCTGAATGGAGAATCTGAAGGAAGCGGAGCGTCGCAAAGCTCAATTTCCGCGCTTGAAAACGCGGGTATCGTCAGACCTCCGATTGCAAGGCGCTCCCTGCCGTTTATATCCTTATATCGCTGCGACGGATATGCTTTTGCATAGCCTTCGGCGTCAATTACCGCTATGTCGCTCCTGTCAAAGGACAGGGTGTTGAATAGGGTTATGCTGTCGCTGCCGTTGGTAAGGCTGATTGCATATTCTTCAGCCGCCGTCTTATAGTTTTCAATCAGCTCGTCCATTTCCTTATGGAAGATTTCGTAAACGGGGGAAATGCACGTTCCCGGAAGAATATCGTGGAACTGATTTTTGAGCAGCGTTTTAAGCCATTTATCGCTGTTTTCATTTTTCTTTTTGCCGCTGAGTACGTTGAAATACTCCATATCCCTCAGCGCGTATTCAGCCTTTCTGTTTTTGCGCTTAACCTCGTGCATCTGGGTTAGAGTGCCGCGATGAAGCTCAAGGTAAAGCTCGTCGTCGTAAACGGGGAGAGAGTCCTTATGAGTTTCAAGCTCCTTCATAAAGCCGGAAACCGTCATGCTTTCAACCTCGGGCATTCCGTCCATATGTAATATTCTCTCAGCGGCTTCAATCATAGCGGGAGTCGGTCCGCCGCCTCCGTCGCCGTAGCCGTAAGCGAGAAGGCGCATATCGCAGGAGTCCTTGTTCTGCAGCCCTCTTATGTTGCCTGTAGCGTGTTCAACGTTTGGCCAGCAGTGGCTTACGTTGAAATGGGTAATAACCTCGCTTTTGTCAATCCCTCGCCATACAAAGCTTTCAAAGGGGAAGCGGTTGTTATCGTTCCAGCTGATTTTTGTCGTATAAAAGTATTTTATTCCGCTTTGCTGCATTATCTGGGGGATGTTTCCGTTGTAGCCAAAGGTATCGGGAAGCCAGAAACAGTCCGCGGTGTAGCCGAAATTATCCCTCGTGAATTGCTGCCCCTTTAAGAATTGACGCGCCATAAGCTCGCCCGAAGTTATATTGCAGTCACACTCAACGTAAACGCCGCCGTTAGGCTCATATCGTCCCTCGGCAACGCGCTTTTTCATCTCCTCAAAAATAGCGGGATAGTACTCTTTCATCCATTCACTGTGCAAAGCGGAG
This sequence comes from Ruminococcaceae bacterium UBA3751, assembly GCA_002371215.1. Taxonomy (GTDB): domain Bacteria; phylum Bacillota; class Clostridia; order Oscillospirales; family Acutalibacteraceae; genus Eubacterium_R. The sequence goes on from DFGL01000041.1 coordinate 11,937, forward strand.
GACTGAATGAATTTATAATTCGGGTACTGCTCCATAAGATGAAGAGCGTTGGAATAAGTTCTTGCACATTTTCTTATCGTTTCCTTAACGGGCCAGAGCCACGCCGTATCCATATGCGAATGGCCTATAACTCCGATTTTTCCGAAAAGGCGCGAATTTTTACCGTTGAAGAATTTCCTTGAAATCTTCAGCGCGTCGGCTATTCCTTTTTTCAGAGCTTCAGGCTCCGTTTCTTTGGGCGAAAGGGGAAGGACCGCATTGATTTTCAGCAGCGCCTCTCTTGCGCTTGCGGCAACAAAACTGTCGCTTCCGAGCTTTCGCGCTGCTGAAAGAAGCTCCTTTATGTCAAAAACGAGAGTGAATATATCATCGTTTCTTGTACATATGCTTACGCCTCCGAAGGTATGCGAATAATCAGCAGGTCTGTCCGGCTCGTAGTAATTATTGTACGGGTCGCAGTCAGGGTCAAAATGCCCTGCGTAACATTCAAACGCGAGTTCAAAACGCTCTCCCGAAGGGAACGCGCCTATGTACTGAGCGGTATGCATACCGCCTATGTATTCGCGGTTTTTACTGTTATATATGCCCTTCGGAACGCCGTTAATAAAGAACAGCTGCTCCGCTCCGCCGCAGTGGGACAGTGCATAAAGCGGCTTGCCGCTGAGCTTTTCGGGAACCTTAAATGAGCCCTTAACCCAGAGCGTGCCCCATTCCTCGCCCCATTTTTCGCCGTTTGAAATCGGCTTCATCCCGTCCTCGGGAACGGTTCTGAAATGCTCGTCGGTATAGAGCGCGGCTGTGTTGCCGAGAACAGCTTCCTCGGTATAGATTAATCTCTCATAAATGCTAAGAGCGTTTTCAAGCTTTGAAAAAACACGGCTTTTAAGATTTTCATTATACATATTCTTCTCGCTCCGTCACTTTAATTCAATGGTTAATGCTCTTTTCGTTTCGTCAGGCTGTCCGTCGCCTATGTAAAGCGTTATGCCGCCGTCTGGAGTAATTCGCTCTCCGTTTTCGGTAACGGCTTTCAGCCAGTATCTATCTATTAAAATCTCTGCTGTTTTTGTTTCGCCCTTTTTCAACTCAAGCGGCGTTATACCGCAGAGCTGAAGCCGTGGCGTTTCCGTTTTGCTGTCGCTATAGTGTGCATAGCACTGTACTTTAACTGCACTGTCAAAATCGCCTGTGTTAGTAACCTCGGCAGTGCATATTACCGTTTCGCCGTCATTTTTAATAACAGCGGGATTATTAAATTCAAATTCCGTGTAGCTCAGTCCGTAGCCGAAGGGGTAAAGCGGCTTTTTATATGAGAACCTGTAAGTGCGGTTTTTCATAGAGTAATTCTCTATATCGGGAAGTTCATCGTCAGCGCGGTAAAAGGTAATCGGAAGTCTTCCGCTCGGGGAAAACTCCCCGGCAATGAGCTTTGCCGCCGCAAGTCCTCCGAGCGCTCCGGGGTACCACCCGTGGATTATTGCCTTTGCCTTAGCCCTGACCTTATCACCCAAATCCGTACTGCTGCCGCAGAGAACAATAACTATAACGTTGTCGCACGCTTCGCATACGGCCTCGGCAAGTCTTTGCTGATTTTCCGGGAGCGCCATTGAAACTCTGTCTCCGCAATCAGTGAATTCGTTGCCTATTCCGAGGTCCTCGCCCTCGATAGTTCTGTCCAGTCCGAGGCATAAAACGGTAACGTCCGCCTCCTCGGAAACGGCTATGCCTTCGCTCATCAGGTCTTCAAAATCATTCCAGCGGGATGAATTTACGCCCTTAATTGAAGCTCCGTCCGCAACGGTTATTTTTGCGTTTTTAAATACCCTTCTTATTCCGTCCGCTATTGTAATATATTCGTCTGCGTGACCGTTGTAATTGCCTTCAAGAGCAAGCCTGCTCATTGCGTTAGGTCCTACGACGGCGATTTTTTTATCGCTGTTTTTATTCAGCGGAAGGAAGGAATTTTTGTTTTCAAGAAGAACGAGGGTTTCCTCCGCCGCTTTTAAATTCAGCGTCTTGTGTTCAGCGCAGGAGACGGCGGAATAGGGGATATCGCAATATGGCTGTTCATCTTCAAACTCTCCGAGGAGCGCCCTTATTGTAAACAGCCTTATCGCTGCCTGCGTGATTTCCTTTTCGGAGATAAGTCCGTGATTAAATGCGTCTTTCAGAGCAAGATATGCGTCTCCGCAGTTTAAATCGCACCCGGCTTTAAGCGCTGTTGCCGCCGCTTCTTCAAGAGTATCGGTATATTTATGCCCCTCGTATATATCGCAGATAGCTCCGCAATCCGATACAAAGTAACCCTCAAAGCCCCAATCGTTTCTGAGAATATCCATAAGAGTATCGCTCGCGCAGCAGGGCTCGCCGTTTGTTCGGTTATATGCGCCCATAACTCCAATAACGCCTGCTTCAACAGCCTTTTCAAAGGCAGGCAGATAGGTTTCGTAAAGGTCTTTTTTGCTCACCTCAGCGTTAAAGCTGTGGCGCTTTCCCTCGGGACCCGAATGAGCGGCAAAATGCTTGGCGCAGGCTGCAGCGGATAAGAACTCTCCGTCTCCCTGAAGTCCTTTGATATACGCCGTGCCGATTTGTGAGGTTAAAAACGGGTCCTCGCCGCAGGTCTCCTGACCGCGTCCCCATCTCGGGTCGCGGAAAATATTGATGTTTGGCGCCCAGAAGGTAAGCCCTTTGTAGATACCCCTGTCGCCGTGGGCAACGCTTTTGTTGTATTTAGCCCTGCCCTCTTTTGAAACTGCCTGACCTATTATTTTAACAAGGTCGGGGTTAAAACTCGCCGCAAGACCTATTGACTGCGGAAATACCGTTGCAACTCCCGCTCTTGCAACTCCGTGGCACGCTTCGTTCCACCAGTTATATGAAGCAATGCCGAGTCTTTGTATAGCGGGGGACTCAAAGAGAAGCTGAGTCATCTTTTCCTCGGCGGTCATTTCGGATACTATTTTTTCGGCTTTTGCCTTAGCGTTGGTAAGGTTCATAATTTCACCTATATCATTTCAGTTTCAATTTCGTTAGTCATATATGTAAAGGTTATTTTTACTATTGTGTTGTCCTTGGGAATAATCAGCTTTCCTTTATCGCCTGTTCCGCTGAAGGGAAATGGATGGGAGGTTGAAACGCAGGCGGAAAGTGTTCCCCAGGTGGAAACGGCAAAATCGTATTCGCCTTTGTACGGCATAATAAAACTCAGCGAATACTTTCCGTTTCCTATGTAATACATTCTTGTGATTTCGCTGTTTGAATCGTCTTTCTGAGCGCCGACAAACGGCTGAAAGCTTCCGTAAAGGACAACCTTTTCGGGATAGCGTACTCCCGTTTCAGGGTCGTCAACGTCCCTTGCGCCGTAATCAAGAATATCGCTCGGGTTGGCGTATTTTCTGTATTTTTCGTATCCCTCTGAAAGCAGCTTTTTAACCGTTTCCTCCTGAGAATATCCGTTATCACAGGCGGCTGAACGGGTGTTGAACTGGTAGTTCGGATATTTTCCGACAAGTTGAATTCCGTCAAGCGGACGCCTTACGGGAAAGGCAAAAAATGCGTTCGGATTGTTAATCGCAGTCCATTTCATAGTGTATTCAAGGAAGGAATTTCTGTCCTCCTCGCTCTGGTTTGCAAACCATGAAATCTGGTCTCCGCCCCACCATTGCGACCAGGCGCGTTCTTCGTAACTGAGGTGCTCCTGAGCCCAGGAATCTCTGCCGCCCCAGTTGTCGTATTCGTATAAAAACGGAAGCGCTTTTTCATATACTCCTTCGGGCGAAATTCCGCCGCCCGATTTGCCTTCACGCACGAGAACGAGCTTTTCGCCCTTTCTGTCAAGAAGCGGATAACGGGTAAGCGGCATTGCGTTATAATCAAGGAGGCTTTTTCCGTTAACAACGAGCGAGTGGGAATGCGCGTCAAAAATCACCTTGTGCCTTCTCGCGTTCTTTTTTCCGTATTCGCGGAGCATTTCCATAACCCTGCCGATTGCCTTATAGCCTCTGTCGTGACCCGTGTAAAGATGTATTTGTCCCATATGAAAAGCTTCATAGCCGCAGTTAATGTATCTTACACCGCGGTAATAAAACCACATCTGTGTTTCCGTTTGAGAAATATCGGGCATAATATCCCACGTTCCCGCGTCTTTACCGAAAACGCAGGCGTCATAGTTAAAATATCTGTCTTCGAACGGGAGACCGAAAGCTTCAAAAACGAATTCGGGTATTTTAACGCCCTCAACGTCCTCGCGGTAAAGTGCTTCAAAAATACACGCCTGAAGAATTATTTCGGGGTCCGCCGCGTGAATTTTTTCTGCACAACGGCGCGCCAGCTCAAAATGCTCCTCATCGGGCATATCGCCTTTCCAGATTCCCGCAGCTCTGCCGAGGAATTTAACTCCTGCGTTAACTATGGCGCGAATATCGTCGTCAAGAGTATTGCTGTTATATATCCACTGCGCCGAGGAGGCGTGGGAAAGATAGTATTCAAGCACCTCTCTCGGCATACTGCCGTCAAACGTTCCTTTGCTCATAAAGACCTCACTTTAAATTAAATTTCAGCCTGATAGGATAGTGGTCGCTCGGGTATACTCCGTTATAGGTCGTTCGTATTACCTTGTACTGCAAAACCTCAATTCCCGTTTTTGAAATTAAAAAATAATCTATGTTATTGTTGTTAGGTTCCTCGCCCCAGGCGTGGTATGTTGCGCCCGAATCGGTATCGTCAGTTTTATACTTTGCGTCGTCAAACAGCTCGGTTGCGGATTTATAGGTGACGCTGTTTTCAAAATCGTTTAAATCGCCCATAATAACGCAGGGCATACCGCCGAATTCCGTAAGCTTTTTCAGGATGAGGCGTATTCCGTTAACTCTTGCCTCTTCGCTTACGTGGTCAAGGTGAGTGTTGAAAACCGCAAACTTACTGCCGTCGGTTTTCTGCTTAAGAATTGCATAGGAGCAGATACGGTAGCAGGCAGCCCCCCAGTCTATAGAAATCCTGTCAGGCGTTTCGCTTAGCCAGAATGTACCCTTGTCAATAAGCTCAAATTTTGAAAGATTATAAAATATAGGGCATCCCTCGGGGGTTTCTCCGTTGTCGCGGTAGTCAATAAAACTTCCGTAGCCCTTAAACGCAGTGTTTATACAGTCGTAATGAATTTTCATTGCCTCCTGAAGCCCGATAATATCAGCATTAGAATCAATCAGTGTTTGTACCATATAAGGCGCTCTGTAAAACCAGTTGCGCTTTCCCTTATCGCCTTGAGTATAACAGCGTACGTTAGCGCTTACAACCGTTATGCAGGACGGGTCGTATGTATCTCCGATATTGAAGCTTGGTATTTCAGAATGGTATTTTTTCATGCTTTTACCTCTCTTTTACTGTTTATAAATGAGATTGTACATATTATGCACGCTGCCCCACCGAAGATGAAAAGGCAGAGAAATACTCCGTTCCAGGAACTCTTATCGGATATGTAACCGAGCAGTCCCGTACTGAGTGAGCTTCCTATATAACAGAACGTATCGAGCACTCCCGCAAGCAGTCCCGATTCCATTTTATCGCGCATATAAAGCGGAATAATGCTTGTAATAATATTGTTAACCGCGCTCATCAGCATAGCCGATAAGCTGAAAAGGACAATCATTAACACAGGGCTTTTTACGGATTTATTCCTTGCTGAGAGCATAACGAAAAACAGAGTTGCCGCTTCGGCTGTATAAAGCCCTGCGTTGAGAAGGGAGGTGTTTTTCCAGCGCTTATGAAGCTGAGTTGAAAACCACGAGCCCGCAATTGCAATAAGCGGAAGAATAACTGTTATTATTATTGAGAGCGATTCCTTCATCCCGTAGCGCTCTTTGAGAATTGAGGGCGTCCAGGTTGTAACTCCGTCCTTGATAAAGCCGTTTGAAACTGCAGTTATTAAAAGTAAAACTGCCGAGAATATAAATGCAGGGGAGAGGGAAGGCCTTTTCTTTTCGGGAGTTGTGTAGGGAAGCGCTTCGCTGTTTGAACTGAGTTTGTCCGCTTTTCCGACAAGAATAAACCACGCTGCGCCCGTTACCGAAAGTAACACTGCCGGAATATAAAACACGGTTTTATATGAAGCGCCTGAAGAGGATAACAGCGCCGCCATTCCGTATGCGAGAAACGTACCGAGCGCGGGCGGGGTGCTCATAGTAACAATCGCCTTAGGCAGCGCTTCGTCGGAGAGCCTGTCGGCAAGGGTCTTAATTACCGAGCTCCAGAGTATGGACTGAAAAAAACCGTTTAGCAGCCAGAGGTATTTCATCGCCGCCGCCTCTGAACAAAACGACATAGAAAGGTTAATTGCAGCCGAACCGATAAGCGCAGCGGGAACGGAATAACGCGTGTTGTATTTTTTTGACATTATTCCGTGGAAAAGCTGACCTGTTCCGTAGGAAAAAAAGAAAAAAGAGCTGACAAGTCCGAGCTCGGTTTTTGAGGCGCCGAGCTGATTTCTTATTGGCTCTATATATGCATTAAAATTCAGCCTGCCCATATACGCTACCGTATAAGCAAGCCAGCATAAAACTATTATCAGCACGGATGACTGTTTTGACGGGTTTTTCATATCCGGGTGCCTCTTTTAATAAGAACTTAATTAAAGTATACAGTATTTTTATTAAATAATCAATATTTTTAGTAAAAATATACAACAAAAGACTGTTTAGGTTATTGTCCCAAACAGTCTTTGCTTTATTATTGTTATTATTATTCTGCTGTAAAATCGAGTGTTACAGGCTCGGAATAGAGATGATATGCGCTTTCTGCGCGTAATGTTACTTTATATTGTTTTCCTGATTCAAGCGTATCGCTTCCTATTCTGAAATCGGCGGTATTATCATCGTCAATAACGTAGTAATCATCAATAAAGTTTTTGCTGAAAATCTTTTTCCCGTTTTCGTCTTTAATAGTAACCTTGTAATCGTGAACGATATATCCCTCGGCAGCCTGAGCCTCGTCAAAGGAGATTACCCATTCGCCTTCCTCATTTTTGTAAGCACTCGCTTTTGCATTCTCTTTGAATCTGGGCGCTGCGTCGTGCGCCTTCATATTCTTGAAGGTGTAAGGATATTCTTTTTTGTTGTTGACGTTGTCAATATAGTAATCGCAGAAATATGTATCGGAAAGAAGGTCGTAGCCTCTTATTCTGACGCTGCCGTCATTATCAGCCTCAACAACACAAATCTGCGCCGCGTCTTCATATCCGTCGGGATGCTGACCTACAATGTAGTTGTTATCAAGCTCAAAACGCGCCATAGCTCCTGCGCCCACTGCCGTGTATGAAGCCTGGTTGATGCTCCTCGGGTCGTTGAGCGGATAGTGTGAATGGCCTGAAAAATCAACTATATTAGTATGGCCGTTTAATACAACGTTAATCTGCGGGTCGCCCCAAACTGTGCTTCCGTAAACCGTACCCCAGGGATGCGGATGCTGGAAAACGAATACGGGCTTGCCGTCAGCCTTTGCCTCAGCCTCGTCAATCTTATCATCAAGCCATTTTAAGCTTTTAGGAGTAAAAGTCCATTCAGTCAGCGAGCGCTCGCCCGAAAAGGCAATGCAGGAAAAGCCGTTTATATCATAGACGTCATTCGGTTCATAGCCGAAAGTCTTTTTAAAATAATCGTAGTAATCGTTTTTCTGTTTGAATTCGTGATTACCGTGAATTGTAATGCAGGGGGTTTCTTTTCTGACGTGAGCGTCAAGCGTTTCCTTATAAGCAGCGTAATCGTTATCGCCGCCTATGCTTGAAATATCACCGAGGCAGAAGAATCCGTCAACGCCCTTGTAGGTTTTATCGTTATCAAAAAGCTTGTAAGACGTATCTATAGCGTCTGCAACGTTTTCGTTTTCGTTATGGGTATCTGTAAATACTATTAAGCGGACCGTCGGCACAAAATCCTTCGGCGTTTCGGGCAGCATATTGGTAACGCTTCCCGTTGCGCGCTGCGCACCGCCCCAAATCAGTGTAATAACGCACAATATCGCAAGAAAACCGATAATGCTTGCAAAAACTATGCCTATGATTTTTCCTGCTTTTTTTAGTACCTTTTTCATAATTTCTCCTCATAAATCAACGTGAAATTAATTCTGATTACTATTGTATAATACCACATTTGTCTTTTTTGTGCAATATTTCAGTATGCGGTTATATTGATAATTCTGAGAAAAATGGTATAATGAAATAAAAATGATAGCGGAGGTTATCTGTATGCTAAAAAAATCTTTAATTGCAAAGACAGACGGCAAAGCTGATAAAAGCCAGATTTTCATTGGCTACGGTGTAAGAATTACATATCTTACCTCAAGGCTGATACGTGTAGAAAAAGAAGATAATTATACGGATTTGCCGAGCTTTGCGGTGTGGTTCAGAAACGCCCCTGCGGGAACGCTTAAAGTAAGCAGGGAGGGCGGCGAAATTCTTGCCGAAACTGAGGACGTTATTTTCAGCATCCGCCGCGGAAAGCCTTACAGCGCTACCTTTAAAGATACGGGCAAAATCGCCGTTTTTTCAAAGCAGAAAAACCTTAAGGGTACAACTCGCACGCTTGATGAGAGTTACGGAAGGGTTAAGCTTGGCAACGGGCTTATTACCGAGGACGGAGCTTGCCTTTTTGATGACAGTAAATCAATGCTGCTTGATGGCGACGGTCATTTTATTAATCGCAGCAGCGGCTCGGTGGATTACTATGCCTTTGCCTACGGTAAAGATTACCGCGAAACAATCCGCGCATTTTATAAAATAAGCTCGCTTGTTCCGATAGTTCCGCGCTTTGCGCTCGGAGTTTGGTGGAGCCGTTACCATGCTTATACTCAAAAAGAATACCTTGATTTAATTGCTCATTTTAAAAAGGAAAACATTCCGCTCACGGTTGCAACGATTGATATGGACTGGCACTGGGTTCATAATCTGAAGGAAAAATTCGGCTCTGATTACTGGGGCTGGACGGGATATTCATGGAATACGGAACTTTTTCCCGACTACCGCAAAATGTTCAAATCGCTGAAGGAGGATAACCTTCATATCACCCTCAATCTTCACCCTGCGGACGGCGTTCAGTTTTATGAGGATATGTATGAGGAAATGGCGAAGGCTGTAGGCGTTGACCCGAAAACAAAAAAAGCAGTAGAATTCCAATGCGGAAACGACGATTTCTGGAACGCGTATTTTGACATTCTTCATAAACCTTATGAAAGGGACGGCGTTGATTTCTGGTGGATAGACTGGCAGCAGGGAAAGGAATGGGACGTTGCAGGGCTTGACCCGCTGAACGCGCTCAACCATTACCACTATCTTGACAACGCCGAGGACGGCAGAATACCGCTTATTCTTTCGCGTTATGCAGGATTCGGTGCTCACCGTTATCCGCTCGGCTTTTCGGGCGATACGGAGATGAGCTGGCGAGTTCTTAAATTCCAGCCGTATTTTACCGCAACTGCAAACAACGCGGCATACAGCTGGTGGAGCCACGATATAGGCGGTCATCATTTCGGCTACCGCGACGACGATTTATATATGCGCTGGCTCCAGTTCGGCGTTTTCTCGCCCATTATGCGCCTTCATTCAACCAATATGGAGCTGCTCGGAAAAGAGCCGTGGAAATATCGCGCAGAGGTTCATAAATGCGCTGCAGACTGGCTTCGTCTGCGCCACAGACTGATTCCGTATATCTATACTATGGACAGACGAACTCACGAAGAGGGCTTGGCTCTCTGTGAACCTATGTACTATGCTTATCCCGAAGAAAAGGCGGCGTACGAGGTACCTAATCAGTATCTTTTCGGCAGCGAGCTCATCGTTTGCCCGATTACGTCTCCGCAGGATAAGGCAATGAATTTAGGCAGCGTTGAGGTTTGGCTTCCCGAGGGAAGATATACCGATATATTTACGGGCAACAGCTACCGCGGAAGTAAAAAAATTACAATGTGCCGCGAGCTTGAAACGATTCCCGTTCTTGCTAAGGACGGCGCAATTATTCCGCTTTCCTCCGATAAAGGCAACCGTACCGATAACCCGGAAAGCTTTGAAATATGGGCGGTTTCAGGTAACGGAAGCTTCACTCTTGTTGAGGATAACGGAAAAACCGACTGCGAGCAGCACACCGCAAAAACAAGGTTTGAAATCAGTTATGAAAACGAAAAGCTTACCTTTACCGTTAACGCTGCCGGGGGAGATACGTCCGTTCTTCCTGAAAAGCGCAATTACGTTATTAAGGTAATTGACGTTAATATTGACGGCGAGCCGCTTGTGTTTGAACTCAGCGGAGCGGATATTAATAAAAAGCATATTTTTACTGCACAGGACGTTAAGAGAAACGCACCGTCAGATATCCGCGAGGACGTAATCGTTGCGCTTTCGCGCTGGCAGGCGGGAACGGAATTCAAGCGCGCTGCCTATAAGCCGTTTGAAAATATAACAACGCCCGAAGGAATTGAAAAGGCGCTTAAAAAAGCAGCTCTTCCCAGGATTGCAAGCGACGCGATAAAAGAGATTATTGAGTTATATAAGGTGTAAAATATGAAATATTATTTAGCTATAGATATAGGTGCTTCAAGCGGGCGGCATATTCTCGGATGCCTTGAAAACGACAGGCTGAGGCTTGAGGAAATACACCGTTTTGAAGATTACTTAAAAAATGAAAACGGCGCGCTTATCTGGGATATTGAAAAGCTTGTTACAGAGGTAAAGGCAGGCATTGCAAAATGCGGCGAGCTCGGAAAAATCCCTGCAACAATCGCTATTGATACCTGGGGAGTGGACTACGTTCTTCTTGATGAAAGCAAGAGAGAAATTCTTCCCGCCGTCTCTTACCGCGACAGCAGAACGGCGCTCATACAGGAGGAATTTTCAAATATCATAAACCAAAGGGAGCTGTACGCAAAAACTGGAATTCAGAAGGCGGATTTCAACTCAATCTATCAGCTTTACTGCGATAAAAAGAGCGGTAAGCTCGAAGGTGCCGAATATTTCCTTATGATGCCCGATTACCTTGCGTTTAAGCTTACGGGTAAAATCGTCAACGAATATACAAACGCCACGACGACCAACCTTGTTAATGCCGAAACAAAGGAATGGGATAAGGAAATACTTGATAAAACCGGAATAAAGCAGGAGCTTTTCAGCAAAATCTCAATGCCCTGTACGGAAATCGGAGATTTAAAGGGGTTTGATTTTGACAGCAAGGTTGTCCTTGCCCCGTCCCACGATACCGCAAGCGCTGTTGCGGCTTGCTCGGTAGGGGATAACGGAGTGTATATTTCATCGGGCACGTGGAGCCTGATAGGTACTGAAAACAAAGAGCCCGTACTCAGCGAAGCAGCGCTTAACGCAAACTTTGCAAATGAGGGCGGAATAAATTCCCGCTTCTGTTTTCTTAAAAACATTATGGGAATGTGGCTGTTTCAGAACGTTAGAAAAAACCTTGATAAACGTTATTCCTACGATGATATGATGCACCTTGCGATGAATTGCAAAACTCACGAAGAAATAGATACAAACGATAAGAGTTTTGTTGCTCCCGAAAATATGATTGAGGCTATCCGCTCATATATCGGCAAAAGCGACCTTGCGCTTGACGTTGTAATCAATTCAATTTACCACTCCCTTGCAAAATCCTATGCAAAGGCAGTTGAAGAAATTGAAAAAATCAGCGGTAAAACCGTTGAGGTGATTAATATTGTCGGAGGAGGCAGCAAGGACGGCTATCTCAACAAGCTGACAGCAGAATATACGGGCAAGCGCGTGCTTGCAGGTCCGGTTGAAGCCACCGCAACGGGAAATATCATCTCTCAGATGATGTATGATAATAAGGAATTAACGCTTGAAAAAGCAAGGGAACTTGTAAAACGTTCATTTGAAATACAGGAGGTACACTAATGTCATATAACGGTGCAAAAAGCGTTTATGCTTCATACGGTGTTGATACCGATAAGGCGCTTGACGTTCTTAAAAACGTTTCGGTTTCCCTCCATTGCTGGCAGGGAGATGACGTCAGAGGCTTTGATACGGACCCGAGCAAACCGCTTACGGGCGGTATTCAGACAACGGGCAACTACCCCGGCAGAGCGAGAACCCCTGAGGAGTTAATGGCTGATATTGACGAGGTGCTGAAGCTCGTTCCCGGAAAAATCAAGCTCAATCTCCACGCTTCCTATGCTATTTTTGATGAGGAAAACCCGTGGGTTGACCGTGATAAATTAGCGCCGAAGCACTTCAAAAAGTGGGTGGATTTCTGTAAGGAAAGAGGGCTTGGCTGCGACTTTAACCCCACCTTCTTTTCTCACCCGAAGTGCGACCCGCTCACCTTAGCTTCACCGAACGAGGAAACCCGTAAATTCTGGGTTGACCACGGCAGGGCTTGTATCCGCATTTCTCAGTATCTTGCCGAGGAGCTCGGTCAGCCCTGCGTTATGAATATCTGGACGGGAGACGGCTTTAAGGACATTCCTGCTGACAGAATCGGACCCCGAGTAAGATATAAGGAAGCAATAGACGAAATTCTTTCAGAGCCATACGATTTCAACCTCGTTAAGCCCTGTATTGAAAGCAAGGTTTTCGGTATCGGCGTTGAGGCTTATACAGTAGGCTCTGCGGAATTTGCGCTTTCCTATGCGGCGGCGAATATGGATAAATGTATTCCCCTTATGGATAACGGCCACTATCATCCCACAGAGGTTGTAAGCGATAAAATTCCTGCATTGCTTGCTTTCTTCCCTGAGATTGCCTTGCATATAACAAGACCTATTCGCTGGGACAGCGACCACGTTGTACTCTTTGACGATGAAACAAAGGAAATCTGCCGCGAGATTGTTCGCTGCGGCGGACTTGAAGGAAAAGTGAACATTGCGCTTGACTATTTTGACGCGAGCATAAACCGTATTTCAGCATGGGTAACGGGTGTTAGAAACGTTCAGAAATCACTGTTGTTTGCGCTTTTACAGCCGAATGATAGGTTAAAAGAATTACAGGATTCTTCTGATTTTACTCAGCTAATGGTTATTCAGGAAGAACTGAAAACCGCACCGTTTTACGAAGTCTGGCAGGAATATCTTAAAAGAGAAAACGCTCCTTCGGAGTATTATTCAGAAGTTAAACGCTATGAAGAGGAGGTGCTGAGCGTAAGATGAAAAATATTTTAGACGCTCCTTTTGTTAAGGAAATGTGCGCCACGACGGCGAATATGTACCGTCTCGGTTGGGACGAGAGAAACGGCGGGAATATAAGCTACCTGCTTGATGAAAAAGAGGTCGGCGAATACCTTGACCTTGATAACGTTATAAGAACTATCCCTACAGGTTTTAAGGCTGACGGATTAATCGGCAAAATCTTTATTGTAACGGGAACGGGTAAGTATTTTAAAAACGTTGAATTTGACCCTGAAAATAACCTCGGAATAATCCGTATTGCCAAAGACGGAGAGACAGCCGAGCTTCTGTGGGGCTATTCGGACGGAGGAAAATTTACCTCTGAGCTTCCCGCCCATCTTATGAGTCATATATCAAGGCTTTCAGTTAACCCTGAAAACAGGATTATTATGCATTGCCATCCCGATTATACGCTCGCTATGACTCAGGTACACGAGATGGAGGAAAGGGTGCTTACCCGTACTTTATGGAAACAGATGACTGAAAGTATTGTCGTTTTCCCCGACGGAATCGGCGTGCTTCCCTGGATGGTTTGCGGTACAAATGAAATAGGAATTGCAACCGCTGAAAAAATGAAGCAGTACAGGCTTGTAATCTGGACTCTTCACGGTATTTACGGCGCGGGCAAGGATATGGATGAAACCTTCGGCTTAATAGAAACAGTTGAAAAAGCAGCAAAGCAGTATATGCTCACCGCCAATCTTCCAAAGGTAAATACTATTTCCGACGAAGGACTCAAGGCGCTTGCTAAGCGTTTTGAGCTTACCTACAGAACAGATTATTTAGACCTTTAATAAAGAGGGACAACTATGAAATTAAAAAAGATTAACGCTGCGCTCGGCGAGTTGTCTATTCTGTGTATGCTGCTGCATATTGCGTACAGCGTCTTTGCATACCTGACAATGTATTATAACCCGCTGTTAAAAACGGTTTTTTCTCTTCCGTTTATTATTTTGGTTTGCCTTCACGCTGTCTGCGGTATGCTTACTGTGTTTATGCATAAGGACGGAAGCAGCGCCAATTTGTATCCTAAGCAGAATATGAGAACAATTCTTCAGCGTGTTTCCGCAGCTCTTATTTTCCCTTTGCTCATTCTTCATCTGAATACCTTTTCGCTGATGAAGGCAAGCGCTGAAAAGGGACAAACTGTGTTTATTATTCTCTTGATTATTGCCGAGCTTTTGTTTTTTGCCGTTGTAATAACCCATGTTGCAGTTTCGTTTTCAAGCGGCTTTATTACGCTTGGGCTTCTTACGTCAGAGAAAACCAAAAATAATATAGACAGAATTATGTATATTATCGGCGCGGCGGCATTTATTCTTTCGGCTTTTGCCGTTGTTAAGGGTCAGGTTATAATGTTTCTTAGCTGATTTACGGGGGTAATTTATGAAAAATGCTATTGTAATCGGCAGCGGAATTGCAGGAATGACCTGTGCCGTAACACTTGCTAAAAGCGGAGTTCGCGTTACAGTTGTGTCTCCGTTCCCCTCCGAGCGTTCGCAATCCGTTATGGCTGCGGGCGGAATTAACGGCGTGCTTACGGAACATGAGGAGGGCGACTCCGTTGCCTGTCATATTGAGGATACGCTGAGGGGCGGAAGCTACCTTGCGGGAAAAACCGCCGTTACGGGGCTTTGTGAAGGCGCTGAGAATATAATAAAGCACCTTGAGAAAATAGGTACGGTTTTTTCGGTTGATGAAAACTCAAAGCTTATACGAAGGACTTTCGGCGGTCAGTCTTACAGAAGAACGTATTATTGCGGTTCCGCAACGGGAAAACAGATTGTGTCCGCGCTTGTTATGGAATTGCGAAGATATGAGGCAGCGGGGCTTGTTGAAAGAAAGCTCTGGTCCTGTTTCTATTCCGGTCTTATTAAAGACGGAACCTGCTACGGAGTTATTTTGTATGACGAAACTAAGGGAAATCTTGTTTTAAAAACAGCCGACGCGGTTGTAATGGCGGTAGGCGGTCAGAATGCTATGTTCGGAAAAACCACCGGCTCAACTCAGTGCGACGGTTATGCGGCGGGTAAGCTTTTTACTCAGGGCGCCGAGCTTAAAAACCTTGAGTTTATTCAGTATCATCCCACAACGATAGAAACCAAGCAGAAACGAATGCTGATAAGCGAGGCTGTACGCGGCGAAGGCGGCAGACTGTTTTACCTTGAAAACGGAAAACGTGTTTATTTTATGGAGGATAAATACGGCTCCGGCGGAAATCTTATGACAAGGGACGTTATCAGCAGGGAAATTGATGCTCTGAAAAAAGAGGTTTTCCTTGATATTTCCTTTCTTGGAGAAAGGGAAATTGATAAGCGCCTTCCCGAGGTGCGTGAACTCTGCCTTAAATACATTAACCTTGATATTTCAAAGGAGGCGATACCCGTTGCGCCCTGCGTTCATTTTTTTATGGGCGGATTTGCAGTGCATCTTAACCACGAAACCAACATTAAAAACCTATTTGCAATAGGCGAGTGTGCTTCAATGTACCACGGTGCAAACCGCCTCGGCGGTAATTCGCTGCTCTCCGCTCAGTACAGCGGAATTGTTGCTGCAAAGGAGATTGTAAAAAGAACTTCTGACGGCGAAATTCCTGACTTTTCAGCTGAACTTAAGGAGGAACAGGAACGCCTTCAAAAGTTGAGATCTAACAAAAAAAGTAAATTTCCCGCAACCTATATACGCGATATGCTTGCGGAAACAATGCGCGATGACCTTGGTATTTCAAGAACTGAGACGGCGCTTAAAAACGGTATTGAGAGCATAGACTACTATATTTCCGTTGCTGAAAATATTAATTATGACAGCAGCGTTGCTATGCACGAGCTGTATTCGCTCAGCGCAATTCTTCAGCTTGCAAGAGCAACCTTAACCTGCGCTCTTGAACGCCGTGAAAGCAGGGGCGCTCATTACAGAGCGGATTATCCGAATTCAGATGAAGCCTCGGCTTATGCAACTCTTATTTCGTACGATAACGGAAATTACCGCGTTTATCTTGATAAGGAATATAAATATGAAAGTTAAAATATTAAGACAGGTAACCCCGTTTTCGGAAAGCTATTGGGAAACCTTCAGCGCCGACGTATCTGCCGATACCTCTATCGCAGCGCTTATCGATTACCTTAATTATAATGACGATATAGTTGAAGAAAACGGAAAACCTACAACGAGAATTGGCTGGGAGTGCTCCTGCCTACAGGGAATATGCGGCTCCTGCGCAATGGTTATTAACGGTGTGCCGTCCCTTGCGTGCGAAACCTTCGTCAGGGATGTAATCAAGGATACTGAAAACGCAACGATAACCATTAAGCCGCTTCAAAAATTCCCCGTTATTCACGATTTGGTTATAGACAGGTCGGTTATTTTTGAAAACCTCAAAAAAACGAGTATGTTTATAGGGGAATATAATCCCTCCGATAATAAAAATAAGGAATTTGAACATCAGTATACTGCCTCAAAATGTCTGAAATGCGGGCTGTGTCTTGAGGTGTGCCCTAATTATACTAACGGCGAAAATTTCTTTGGCGCGCTTTTTGCAAACGATTGCTATATCGTTGCATCAAGAAATACCGAAAAAAGAAGGGAAATCAAAAAGCAGTATGGCGAACATTTTGCGAGCGGCTGTTCAAAGTCGCTGTCCTGTATGGATGTTTGTCCTATGAATATACCGACCATTGCCTCAATGGCAAAAATGAACAGATAAAACACTAACGGTAAGCGAGGTGGAATATGAGCAAAATGCTTACGGCAAAGGATATTAATATCCGTGACCCGTTTGTTCTTGTTGAAGGCGGAAAGTATTATCTTTACGGAACGAGGGCGGCTTCCTTCGGCTGTAACGTAGGCGGATTTGACGTTTACATATCCGATGATATGGAAAACTGGAACGGTCCCTTTGAATGCTTCAACTCGGATGAATACGGCTTAAACCGTCAGGTAAACTGGGCGCCTGAGGTGCATCGCTATAACGGAGCGTTCTTTATGTTTGCAACCTTTACAAAGGAAAACGGGCTGCGCGGAACCTATATTCTTAAAGCAGATAATCCGAAAGGCCCGTTTAAGCCGCACAGCGACGGCGCGGTTACCCCGACGGGGTGGGAATGCCTTGACGGAACTCTTTACGTTGAAAATGACGTTCCCTATCTCGTTTTCTGCCATGAGCATACCCAGATAACCGACGGTACGGTTTGTTACGTTGAACTGAGCGATGATTTAAGCCGCGCTAAAGGGGAGGCTGTAACGCTCTTCAGCGCCTCGTCTCCGTTTTATATTGAAACAAAGCCGCAGGGTGAGCACTACGTTACCGACGGACCGTTTATGTACAAAACCGAAAGCGGAACGCTTCTTATGCTCTGGTCTACCTTTATAAACGGGCAGTATGCGGAATGCCTTGTCCGTTTTGACGGCGGCAGCATAAAAAATGAATTTACCCACCTCTCCCCGCTGATTGATAACGACGGCGGTCACGGAATGGTGTTTAAAGCAAACGGCAGGCTTTTTCTTACCTACCATACCCCTAATCAGACTGATTATGAGCGCCCGTGCTTTGTTGAACTGAAGGATTGCGGCGATACGCTTATGCTTAAGCAGAGCGAAACGAATCCGAACACGGTTTAAAATGGCGGATTTGCCTTATCTCTGCGTTAAAAATACTCGGAATACATTAAGTATTCCTGCGTTTTTTGCCTTGACCTAAACCAAATCTGCTCATTTTAAACTGCAAAGCACTAAAAACGCTTGAAGTTAGGATGAAATTTGGCTTTTGAGGTTGAAGCTTTGCTGACGCAAAGCAAGAACGAAAACGGCAAAGTTCGCTTAAATACAGTGTTTTTAGCGGTTCGGATTCGTCTCGCTCTGCTTAGTTAATACAAAAATAACCCTCCTTTACCTTCCGGTAAAAGAGGGCGTTTTTTTATCCTATGCAGGGAGCGGAGAGAATGCCCGTTTTCTGAAGAACATATTCATAAGTCCATTCGTCATCCTCTGTGCGCCAGGAGTTAGGTCCTTTCCAGTGATATTTTTCATTAGCCATATGTACGGGGCCAAAGCAGTTTGCTCTGTTAGTAAACAGCTCAAGCTCGATTTTATGCTCACCGTCTGAAAGTCCGTTGATTTCAAGCTCGTACGGAGGATAGATAATATTGCCTTCCCGCTTACCGTCAACAAATACGCCTATAAGAGCGCCTCTGTAATACGGGGAGCGTACGGTAAGCCTTCCGCCTGTGCTTGCAGCACGGAATTTGTATTTTATATTGCCGCCATAAAACGGGAATCCCTGACAAGTTATATCCCCGAAGGCAAGCTTTTCGGGCAGCGGAATAATCTCTGCCTTTCTTCCGATTGCTCTTACACCGAAATTGCCGAGAATAAACATATTTTCGGTGTACGTTGAAAGCCCGAAGGGAATAGTTACTTCAAGTATGTTTTCGCCTTTTATGATTTCGGGAAGCTTGATTGTACCGATTGCCCTGTCGGTAAACCAGCCTTCAACAATATCGAAAACGTTTTCTCCGTTAAGAACGATTTTTACCTTATCCGCGTCCTCAAGGGCAAGCTTTGCGCCCTTAATATTTATCCCGCTCTTAAATGTGAATTTCAGCGTAAGCGTTCTTTCTGCGGGAACGTCGCCCGTTATATACGGCTGAACAATCTGACCGCCGCGCTCGGGTATACCGAGCCTTCTGCGGCATTCGTTATCAAGACGGAGGATTTCCTCGGCAGGCTTGAATTCTGAATCAGTATCAAGCTTATATTCCGCCTGGTCAAGCAGGAGAACGTTCGGCTCAGTGAGCTCATAATCAAACAGGTTTTCTGAAAGCGGTTTTAATTCTTTTTTACTTTGCTTTTCAGCGGGAATTTCGCTTCTGCCGTCGGTCAGTTTAAACAGCAGGGAATCATAGCCGTATATCTTTTCGCGGATTGTTGTTTTGCCGTTTCTGTACTCAGCAAAAACGGGATAGATTTCCCCGCTTTGGGTGTCGTATTTATAAGGAGCGTATTCGCCGTTTAGGATAATCTGAATTTCTTCACCGTGGTCTAAGTCCTTATTGTCGGGCTCGTAGGCGTTAGCGATAAACAGCCAGCGGCAATCGTTATCGCTGCGCATCTGATAAATATAATTGTCTGTAAGCCCGCCGTCGCTATACCTTATTGTGATTACTCTGTTTTCCTCAAGGCAGTTAAGAAGGGAAGCCCTTGAAAAATCAATGTTTATTGCTTTTTCAGAAAGCTTTTTCCCTTCGTCTGAAGAAACGGCGTCACAAAGAGTAGGGGCATTGCCCATAATTATAAGTTTACCGCCGTCATTGGCAAAGCCGTTCAGCAGTTTGTAGGTTGAGGTGCGCAGAGTTTCGCAACCGGGAACGATAATAACGTCATATTCCATTTTGCCTACTTTTAGCGGAGCAGAGCCGGATTTACACTGAGAGGGAAGCAGGGATTCTGAAATAAAATCAAAGTCCACGCTGCCTAAAAGAAGCCATTTTGTAATATTATCAAAATGCTCGTCGAGACTGTCGCGCAGAATAGCGGATTTATCGTTAGGTCCCCAATGCAACCAGTAGCTTTCAACAGGATGAATAACGCCTACCTTAACAAGCGGCGTACCTCTTGTCAGGGCTGTGTTCACCCTTGCAAAGTGATTCTCAATAACAGGGAATTCCCTGTACCACGGGGACTGATAGTGTATTGAAGCGGGATAATCCCGCTTTGCCTCTCCCTTCATTGAGTACCAGGAAAGGTGAGGAACTCTGACGGTTATGCCGAGCGCCGCTTGCCAGTCGCCCTGATGCTTGTATGTTCTGAAATCACATTCCCAGCCCGTAACGCCGTAAAGCTCTGATAAAACACCCTCGCGCCCATACTGATGAGTTGCGGATTGCGCTTGCTTAGCAGTTGTGAATTCGTGGTTGTTGCAAAGCATATCAATGCCCGGAAGCTGAAAGCCTCTGTAAGAGCGCATTGCCTCACCGAGCGCGGCGGTCTGGCTGTGGAGCGAAGGCTCCTCCATCATATGTCCCGTAAGGGCAATTTTGTTTTTTTCACACCAGCTGCCGATTGTATCCGCAAAGGCGCGGGTGAAAAGCTCGCTTATCATATCGTGGTAATGATAGCGTGAAACGGAAATTTTTCCGTTCGGTAAATCCCAGATTAACTCGGGAAGTACGGCGAAAATATCCTCGCCGTAAAGTTCTTCATAAAGCTGCGGTACCTTTCCCGTCCAGGGAAGGCTTATCTCCATTTTATCAAAAGAATTGTCGAGAACCTCTTTGCGGGAAAACTGCGGCTCATCGCAGAAAATTGCGTGAATTGTTTTGTCGAATTCATCGCCTACGGTCTCCTTATACCGCTCGTGAGTTACCTCAACAAACCGTTCAATCGCCTCCTTGTTGAGAGTGTCAACGTACGTAAGGTCGTTGAACCAGCTCGTGGGCTCGTTTATTCTGAGAAAAGCAAACCACTTGTCGCCCTTTGCCTCCTCATCCTTATCAATCAATTTATACGAGACGAGAAAGCCGTCGTTATCAAGCTCAATATCGTAGCAGGAGAGCAGCTCGCCCTTCTCATTCTCTTTGTTGAACGGAGTAAATACAAGGTGTCTTGCGCGGTATTTTATATCCTTTGTAACTATTCCTCCCGCTGCGCCTGAGGGCCATCTGTCCTCATCGTAAAGCCAGGCGAGCATTTTTTCATCCTTTGCCTTATTAACGCAGGTTCTGATAAGCGCCATATATTCATCGCTTAAATAGTCGTTTTCAAGCCCCGTTCTTACGTGCATATGAAAGCCGCCGAGCCCCATCTCTTTAAAAACGTCTATCTGGCGGCATAGCTCGTCAGCAGTAAGGTAGCTGTTCCATGCCCAGAACGGAGTTCCTCTGTATTCGGAAGTAGGATTTTTGAACAGTTTGCTGTCAAGCGACGGTTCAGAGTTCTTTTTGTATATCATAGTTTTCTCCTTGCAATTACTGAGGGCGTTTTTCTTTATTATAACAGGTTTTTACCGATATTACCATATAATAAAATACTGCCGCGGCGAATCTTCGTTGTAATCTGCTTATTAAATGTGTTATAATGAAAATGAAATTTTCTGACTTGTTAATTAAAGGAATAGTATGAATAACAAATTATTTTATCAATCACCTGCAAAAAACTGGCTTGAGGCATTGCCGCTCGGTAACGGCTCGCTCGGCGCTATGTGCTTTAGCGGAATAAAAGAGGACAGGCTGTCGCTCAATCAGGATACTCTCTGGACGGGACGTCCGAAAAGGGTAGAAAAAGCAGGGGCGCAGAATTCTTATAAAAATGCGCAGCAGCTTGCGTTAAACGGAAATTATCCCGAAGCACAGAAGGAGCTTGAGAAGAATTTTCTCACCTGCTGGTCTCAGGCGTATATGCCCTTCGGCGATTTGATTCTGCGCTTCAATCTTCGTAAGGCGGAGAACTATCAGCGTACGCTGAATCTGAATAACGCCGTTCTTTCAAGCGGTTTTGATACGCCGTCAGTATCGCTTAAAAAGACCGCCTTTGTATCTTATCCCGATGATGTTCTTGTGTATAAAATTGAAGGTGAAAAACCGTTTTCGTTCAGCGCGGAATTGACCTGTTTGCTGAAATCCGATATGAAAGTTGAAAACGGTATTCTGATTGTTGACGGCGAATGTCCGTCGGACGCGGATACCCACAGCTCCTCCTATCCCTGCAACAAGCTGATTTATTCAGACAACCCCGATGAAAAGGGAATTCTTTTTCGCGGCGCTCTTAAAATAACAACCGACGGAGAGGTAAAAGAAAACGGCGCTTCGCTGATAGTGGAAAACGCCTCGTTTGCCGTTTTGCTTTTTACAATAAAAACGAGCTACAACGGTTTTGATAAACGCCCCGCAACAGAGGGCAGAGAATATAAAAACGCCTGTCTTGAAGCTCTGAAAACAGCGGAAAGCTACGGCTTTGACGAATTGCTGAAACGGCATACTGCGGATTATTCTGAATTATATAACAGGGTGTCTTTGCAGCTGTCGGATAAATCCGAAATTCTCCCTACAGATGAAAGAATAAAGCGCTTCAAAAAGGAGGACGATAACGGACTTTATGAGCTGCTTTTCAATTTCGGGCGGTATCTGCTGATTGCCTCGTCGAGAGAGGGAAGCCTTGCAACCAACCTTCAGGGTATATGGAATAACAGCGTTAAACCGCCGTGGAATTCCAATTATACGGTAAATATTAATACGGAAATGAATTACTGGTGTGCGCTTCCCTGCAATCTTCCCGAACTGATGCAGCCGCTTGTCAGCCTGATTAAAACGCTGTCCGTTACGGGCGAAGCAACCGCAAGGGAATTCTATAATGCAGGCGGCTTCGTTGTTCATCATAATGCTGATATATGGGGCTTTTCCGCTCCCGTTCAAGGTAGTGCAAGCTGGGGATACTGGCAGGGCGCTTCGGGCTGGCTGTGCCGCAGTTTGTATGAACTTTACGAATATACTGCCGATAAGAACTATTTAAAAAATACCGCCTATCCCTTAATGAAAAAGGCGGCGGAATTCTATCTTGATATACTTATTGAGGATGCGGACGGCTCGCTGATTATCTGTCCCGCAACCTCACCCGAAAACAGCTTCGTTTATAACGGAGGCAGAGCTGCGCTTGCAAAGAGTGCGGCAATGATGAACAGCATTGCGCTTGATTTGTTTATAAACTGCAAAAAAAGCTGTGAAGCGCTTGAAATTAATGATGAATTCTATAAGAAGGTATGCAGTACTATTCCGAAAATCAAGCCGCTTGCTGTCGGTGAAAACGGCGCGCTTCTTGAATGGAATGAGCCGCTCACTGAAACGGATATTCACCACCGCCATGTGTCGCATTTATACGCTCTTCACCCTGCAGGATTGATAACGAAGGACGATAAGGAGCTGTTTGAAGCCTGCAGAAAAACCCTTGAAATCCGCGGGGACGACGGAACGGGCTGGAGCCTCGCTTGGAAGGTGAACTTTTGGGCAAGGCTTCTTGACGGAAACCATGCCTTAAAGATGATAGATAAGCTTTTAACTCTTGTCAGTCCTAAATCTGCTAATTACCGAAAGGGCGGCGTTTATTCCAATTTGTTTGACGCTCACCCGCCGTTTCAGATTGACGGTAATTTCGGCGTTGTAAGCGGTATGTGCGAAATGCTGCTGCAATCCGACGGCGAAAATATTTACCTTCTTCCAGCATTGCCTGAAAAATGGAAGAGCGGCAGCGTAAAAGGGCTTGCCGCGCGCGGCGGCGTTACGGTGGATATTGAGTGGCAAAACGGCAAAATAACGGATTATACCGTTAACGGAAAAACAAATTCAAAAATAATACTGTGCCGATAACGAGGTAAAAAATGAATAAAATTATATCTTTTCTTATGGCTGTTATTTCCTTCTTTTCCGCTCTTTTCGGCGGGGTGGGGACTCAGCCGTTTAAAAATGAATATTCAATTCCCGAAAAAGCCGTTTCATATACTCAGCTTGATACAGCTTTGAAAACCGATTGGACTGCAAATTATATCTGGGACTCCTCAGACGGCAGCGAGGAAAATGTATGGATGTGCCTGAGAAAAACCGCCGAGCTTTCCGAGGTACCCGAAACTCTTAATGCCTATATTTCCGCCGATTCAAAGTACTGGCTTTATATCAACGGAAAAACGGCAGTTTTTGAGGGCGGGGTCAAAAGAGGACCTACGGAAAACGGCAGCTACTACGATACCGTTGATATTGCGCCGTATCTTAAAAAGGGTAAAAATATAATCTGCGCCCTCGTCTGGTACTGGGGAAAGGATAAGAATTTTTCATATACCGACAGCTCAAGGGCGGGCTTTCTCTTTGAAGCGGGAAGCATAGTTTCCGATAAAAGCTGGAGGGCTTGTAAAAACAATGCTTATAAAAAGGATACGCTGTTTACCAAGCCGAATTACAGACTGCCCGAATTCAGCGTTAATTATGACGCACGGGAGGAAATCGGCAACTGGCTTTCTCCTGATTTTGACGACAGTTCGTGGGAAAACGCAGCGGAAATCGGAAAGGGCGGCGGCGCACCGTGGGGTGAATTATATCCTCGCGGGATACCGCTTCTTAAGGATTACGGGCTGAAGGATTATGAAAATTCATCCGATTATACAGGCGTTAAAACAAAAGTAAAAAAACGCATAACCCTTGATATACCTTATAACGCTCAGTGCACCCCTTATTTTAAAATTGAAGCAAAAGCGGGGAAGAAAATAAGAATTTTTACCGAAAACACCTGGCTCGGAGCGGTGAGCGATACATATATAACCAAAAATGGCGAGCAGGAATTTGAGGCGCTCGGCTGGTTTAACGGAGAGCATATTACGTACGTTATTCCTTCGGGAGTAAAAATCCTCGCCCTGAAATACAGGGAAACGGGGTATAATACGGAATTTTCAGGCTCGTTTGAAAGCGAAAACGAAAAGCTGAATACGCTCTGGCAAAAATCCCTTCGTACCCTGTACGTAACAATGCGCGATAACTTTATGGACTGCCCCGACAGGGAGAGAGCCCAGTGGTGGGGCGACGTTACTAACGAAATGGCAATGTCAATGTACGCGCTCGATTCAAATTCGCACCTGCTTTATCAGAAGGGCGTTGCCTCAATGCTCGGTCATATTGACAGCTCTGACAATATATTGCAGACCGTTGTTCCTATCGGGGAGGAAAGCTTTGAGCTTCCCGTTCAGCAGCTTGCGGGGATATGCGGCTTTTGGACATATTATATCTATACGGGAGATACCGATTTTCTCACTAAGGTATACGATGCTTCCGTAAATTATATAAACCTGTGGAAAATAGGTAAAAACAATCTCGTTGAGCACCGCGAGGGCTCCTGGGACTGGATGGACTGGGGCAACCGCGCCGATACTGCCGCAATAGAAAACGCCTGGTATTATTACGCGCTTTCAAGCATTTGCGAAATGGCGAAGGTTATCGGTAAAAACAGCGATGAAATACTTGCCAAAATGGATAAAATAAAGCGTGGCTACGCCTCGTTGTGGACGGAAAGCGGATACAAAAGCGGCGACGTTAAAAAGCCCGATGACAGGGCGAACGCTCTCGCAGTTCTTTCAGGCTTGGCGGAAAAAAGTCAGTACGGCATTATTACCTCCGTCTTAAAAAATACTGAAAACGCGAGCCCTTATATGGAATACTACGTTTTGGAAGCGCTTTGCAAAATGGAGGAATACTCCGCGGCAAAGGAAAGAATGCTTAAAAGATACGCTAAAATGATAGCGGACGACGGTACTACCCTCTGGGAAAAATGGTCAAAGCATACGGGTACGAAAAATCACGCCTGGTCGGGCGGACCGCTCGTCATTATGAGCAAGTATTTTGCGGGAGTTCGTCCGCTGGAAGCAGGATATTCAAGTTTTATTATCAAGCCTCAGCTTACCGAGCCCGATACGGTTAATTGCGTAGTTCCGTCGGTTAAAGGCTATATTAAAGTAACGGAAAAGAAAACGGAGAGCGCCTTCGTTATTGACGCAGCCGTTCCGAAGGATACGGCAGCAGTAATTTACGTTCCGTTTTCCGATGGGCAAAGGATAAAATTCGGCGATAAAGTTATTTATGAAAACAACAGCTTTTCTGAAACTGAAGGCGTTAACTTTGTTGAAAACAAAAACGGCTTTGCCGTATTCTCCGTAAAATCTAAAACCGATAAAACCCTGCGTTTTGAGGCGTCTGACCGATAATAAAAATCTTTAGGCGAGGTGCGGTAACGAAG
>DFGL01000001.1:0-1787 GCA_002371215.1 Ruminococcaceae bacterium UBA3751
GTTTTTTAACGCAATTATAGCGAAAAAGAGGCGATTTTAGAGCTAACATTCTTTATGATGGACGCCCCTTGGTTTATTTTATATAGCGTTTTAGCGTTTTCATTTGTTATATCAAGTATTTCCTGAGCGCTCATATTGAGTAGCTCTCCGATTTTTGCAGCGATGAAGGGAATGTAGGAGGAATCGTTTCTCTTTCCTCTGTGCGGCTCGGGGCAGAGGTAGGGGCAATCCGTTTCAAGAACGAGCCTTTCAATCGGGATTTCCTTAATGACCTCAAGGCTTTTTCTTGCGTTTTTAAAGGTTGCAACGCCGTTCATTCCGATGTACATACCGAGCTTTATAACCTCTTTTGCCATTTCCTTTGAGCCCGAAAAGCAGTGCAAAACGCCCTCGGGCTTTGCTGCTTTTATAATATCGAGCGTATCGCCGTGAGCCTCTCTATCGTGAATAATAACGGGGAGATTCATTTCTTTTGCGAGCTCAAGCTGTGCTTCAAAGAACTCCTTCTGTTTTTCCTTCGTTGAGCTCATCCAGTGATAATCAAGCCCGATTTCACCTATTGCAAGGCATTTTTCATCCTCTGCAAGCTCTCTTATTTTACCAAGGTCTGAAAGCTCAAAGCCCTCAAGATTTTCGGGATGAAAGCCCGAAGCAAAGTACATAAAATCATACTTGTGCGCCAGAGTTTTGTTAGCCTCTGAAGTAGCAATATCACATCCGCAGGAAATAACGTTAATAACGCCTTTATCCTGCAACGAGGAGAGAAGCGCGTCTCTGTCAATATCAAATTTTTCGTCGTCGTAATGACTGTGGGTATCAAAAATATTCTTATACATAGCCTTTATATATGGGCGGGCATTAAGCCCGCCCGTAAATATTTATTATTAGCAAATCTTAGCGCCAACGGGTAAATCAACAAAGGTAACTGCAACCTCGCCGTCCTTTTCTCCCGAAAGGAGCATTCCCTGAGAGAGTTCTCCGCAGAGCTTAACGGGTTTAAGATTGGTTACTATAATTGCCTTTTTGCCTATTAAATCCTCGGGTGCGTACCACTTTGCGATACCTGAAACAATCTGCCTCGGCGTACCGCTTCCGTCGTCAAGCTGCATTTTTAGAAGCTTGTTGGATTTTTTAATCTTTTCGCATTCAAGGATTTTTGCAACCCTGAGGTCGCTCTTGAAGAAATCGTCGATGGAAATTTCGGCAATTTCCTCTTTTTCTTCCTCAGCCTTTTCCTCAGCCTGTGCTTTTTCGTTCTTTTCGGCAATTTCCTTAAGCATTTTTTCCGTATCAATTCTCTGGAAAAGCGGAACTGCCGTTCCAACCTTCGTTCCTTCTTTTATTGCTCCGAATTCCGAAAGGGAAGCATAGTCCTTAATGTCGCAGTTCATCTGAGCGAAAATCTTCTCGGACGTCTCAGGCATAAAGGGGGAGAGCAATACGGAGATAAAGCGGATAGACTCAAGAAGATTATAAAGCACCGTGCCGAGCCTTGCCTTTTTGTCCTCGTCCTTAGCAAGAGCCCACGGCATCGTCTCATCAATGTATTTGTTGGAGCGCTTTGCAAGGTTTAAAACCGCCTCAATAGCGTCGGCAACTCTGTAGGTCTTAAAGCATTCATCAACCTTCTTAACGGTATCAAGAGCATATGCTTTAAGCTCGCCGTCAATCTCCTCAGTACAGTCTGACGGCTGAATTACTCCGTCAAAGTACTTGTTGAGCATTGCAATCGTTCTGTTTACAAGGTTTCCGAAGGTGTTTGCAAGGTCGGAATTAAAGCGCTCAAT
>DFGL01000001.1:1833-20587 GCA_002371215.1 Ruminococcaceae bacterium UBA3751
AGCGCTCAATAATTGTTTCATAAGTTATTGAGCCGTCGCTTGCATAGGGCATTTCTGAAAGAAGGTAATATCTTACAGCGTCAACGCCGAGAAGGCTTACCAAGTCGTCCGCATAAATAACGTTGCCCCTTGATTTGCTCATCTTATCCTCGCCGAAAAGCAGCCACGGATGACCGAATACCTGCTTCGGCAGAGGCTCGCCGAGCGCCATAAGCATAATCGGCCAGTAAATAGTGTGGAAGCGTACGATATCCTTGCCGATAATATGAACGTCAGCAGGCCAGTATTTCTTGTAGAGCTCGCCTGAGCCGTCGGGGTCGTAACCGAGAGCGGTTATATAGTTTGAAAGCGCGTCAATCCAAACGTAAATAACGTGCTTCTCGTCAAAGGTAACGGGGATACCCCACTTAAACGAGGTACGGGAAACGCATAAATCCTGAAGTCCCGGCTTAATAAAGTTATTGAGCATTTCCTTTTTGCGCGCTTCGGGATAAATAAAGTTTTCATTCTTTTCAATGAAATCCTCAAGCTGCTTCTGATACTTTGAAAGGCGAAGGAAATACGCCTCCTCCTTTGCGGGCTTAACCTCTCGTCCGCAGTCGGGGCATTTACCGTCTACAAGCTGGCTTTCCGTCCAGAAGCTTTCGCACGGAGTACAGTACATACCCTCGTATTCGCCTTTATAAATATCGCCCTGGTCGTAAAGCTTTTTGAATATCTTCTGAACGGCTCTCTCGTGGTAGCCGTCAGTTGTTCTTATGAATTTATCGTAGCTTGTGTTGAGAAGGTCGCAGATACCTCTGATTTCTCCCGCAACCTTGTCAACGTATTCCTTTGGCGTAACTCCCGCAGCCTTAGCGTACTCCTCGATTTTCTGACCGTGCTCGTCAGTTCCCGTAAGCATAAATACGTCGTAGCCCTGAAGCCTCTTATAACGCGCAATGGCGTCTGTGAGAACTATTTCATAGCTGTTGCCGATATGCGGCTTACGCGATGTGTACGCAATGGCTGTCGTTATATAGAATTTTTCTGCCATGTTTATACCTCCTTATAATAAGCTTGCTGCACCTTTGTCCAGCATAAGCGTAACGTCCTTGTGAAACTGTAATATGCTCGCAGGGCATTCCGGCGTAACGTTGCCGTCTATAACCTGCTTTATTGCTTTAGCCTTTTTCTCGCCAATGGCGATAATCAGTATTCTTTTAGCCTGCATAATTGAACCTATTCCCATAGTTACCGCCTGAGTAGGCACCTTGTCAATAGAATCAAAAAAGCGGCTGTTGTCTGCGATAGTACTTTCTTTGAGCGAAACGACGTGGCTCCAGCGCTGAAATGCGTCTGCAGGCTCGTTGAAAGCGATATGCCCGTTTGAGCCGATGCCGAGGAGTTGAATGTCAATTCCGCCTGCGTCTTTTATTCTTTTCTCATAGTTTTTACATTCCGCTTCCAAATCATCTGCGTTTCCGTTTAAGAAATTAATGTTTTTCTCGGGAATGTTTATATGATTGAAAAGGTTTTCATACATAAAGGTATGGTAAGAGTTTTTATCCTTAACGTCAAGGCGGCAGTATTCATCAAGGTTAAAGGTGGTAACTTTTGAAAAATTTACAGCGCCCTGCCTGTAAAGGCTTACCATATGCTCATACGCCTTTAGCGGAGTGGAGCCCGTTGCCAGCCCTAAAACGCTTTCGGGCTTTTGCAGTACCTGACCGCACATATAATAGCCCGCAGCAATGCCGATTTGCTCCTCTGTATCAAAAACAAGCACATTCATTATGTTTTCCTCTTACTCCTTATTATTTCATCAACAATCTTTAAAATTACTATAAATCCGATTACTCCGAGCACAGCGCCTAAGGAATCAATCGCCCAGTCGCGGAGCTCGCAGGAACGTCCTTCAACAAAAATCTGATGCACCTCGTCGCTTACTCCGTAAAGCGAGGCGATAATGAACGGAATAACGATATTCGCTTTTCCTTTTGTAAACAGAACTGCCCAGCTTAACAGAAACGCAAGTCCCGTAAATTCAAGACAGTGAGCGCTTTTTCTGACAATGAACACCCATAATTCACTTTCGCCGAAAAGGTTAATAAGCCACTGAACGAAAACGTTGCTCTGACCTGTTGAAACCGTAGCGGTACGCGATGAAAAGTAGAATATAACCGCCATACATACAGCGCTGAGCGCCCAGAATACTGCGGCGGCTTTCTTATTCTTTTCTTGTAGCATTAACAAAGCTCACCCTTCCCGTACCTGCGTGGAACTGAATGTTCTTAACGCCGTTTGCTGCAGCGTAATAACTCGTTTCGTATATTGCGGGATAAATACTGTATGTTCCTATTATTTCATTTTCCGCCTGCTTTATATAAGCCGCCTCAGCGGATTTATCCGAAGCCTTTTCAGCAGCGGAAATGGAGCTTGCAAGCTTATTTGTATCAAAACCTGTATAACTGTTTTCAGTGAATTTATCAAGAAACGCTTCTGCGGAATCAGAGGTAGAAACAAGCGGATAAAATGCAATATCGTAGTTTCTTGTTAAAACTCTGTTGTCAAGCTCAGCGTCATCAATAGGCTCAACCTTAACAGTAAAGGTCATCGGTTCTCCGTCGCTGTTTTTAACAACGGTTCCGATTCCGCTCTGAATTCCCTGAAGAAGAGCGCGAACCTCATCCTGCATGGATTTCGGAGTGATAATCGTAATTGTTATATCCGTTTCGTTAATTACCTTAAGCCCTTTTTCCCAGAGCCTTATGCTCTCTTCGGTATTAGTGGTAAGCACGGTAGAGCCGGTTTTATCTGCGCTTGATACTCCGCCGATTTTGCAGGAACCCGGAGTTAGCGTTTTTGCGGCTCTCAGGTATTTTTTACCTCCGCTGTATTCGGAAAGTCCCGTGCAGAAGGCTTTGCGCATAGTTTTGCTCTGGAAAACCTCGTTTGCGGTGTTGAAAAGAAACGCCCAGGTCGTGTCTTCATAGGGAATATAGCTTATGCCCTTAGCCTTAGCGAGTTTACTGCTTTCGTATCCCGTAATGAACGCTGCGTCGTAATATCCCTTTTGCAGAAGCTCAACCGTGTTGCTGCTTTCGTCGGGTATTTTCAGCGTAAGCTCTCCCGCAGTAGCAGGAGCAGGACCGTTGTAAAACTTGTTCTTCTTTAAAAGATATGACGACTCAAGTATCTGGCTTAAATAGAACTGACCGTTGAACAGGGTATACTCTGTTTCAAGGCCGTATCTTCCGCCCGTCGCATTAAAGAATTCCGCGTTGCAGGGCATTGCAACGGAGCTTGAAAGCGTCTGTAAAAAGTCGCTTTCAGGGCTCGATAGGGAAATAGTAAGGGTGTAAGCGTCCTTTGCCGTAACTCCGAGCTTGTCTGCGGAAAGCTTACCGTTATGGATTTTAACGGCGTTTTTAATAGCTGAAACCGAGGCAAAAAGAGGGGAGTTCGTTTCAGGGCTGACAGCCCGTCTTAACGCAAAAACAAAGTCGTTTGCAGTAATATCGGGGTCAAAATCCCTGCCGAGCATTCTTAGCCTTTTATCCTTAAATTCACCCTTGTTTTCACCCTCCTCGTACTTATCGTGGTCGATATTCCATTTTAAACCGCGTTTTATATGGAAGGTATAAGTAAGCCCGTCTTTACTTATATCCCAGCTTTCCGCGCACCCCCTAACAACGGTACCGTCGTCAAGAGTTCTTACAAGTCCTTCAAAGGTGTTTTCTATAATAAGAAACTCGTCGGCTGTAGAAGCAACCTGCGGGTCATAGCTGTTTACGTTTGCAGAAAACGGATATATAAAATCTATTAACTTTTCATTGTTAGAGCAGCCTGAAAATATTGAAACAATAAGCGCGGCGCTCAAAAATAGGCTGAAAAATTGTTTAAGTCTTTTGTTCATTTTCATATCTCCGAAAATCGTTGACAAATATTATAGCAAAATTTAATTTATAATGCAACATAATGAGTATATTATTTTAAATATTTTACAGTTGAAAAATTATTTATTTATGTTAGAATATAATTAGATTATTATGAGGTGATTGTTATGAAAAGAACAATTAGTATATTGCTCGCGGTTTTAATGGCGCTAAGCGTAATGCCGGCAATGACCGCCTTTGCGGTTTCAATCAACGGCTTTGAGCTTTCAAAGAAAAGCGACGGTACATACGAGGTAACGGGTTATTCAGGCGATAACGCAGGGCTTAATATTCCCGAGGCTTATAACGACGTACTGATAACTTCGATAGGTGAAGCTGCTTTCAACGGCTTCAGCACGCCGTATTACAACCAGGTTGTAGTACCTAAAAGCATAAAAACAATAGGCTCTGCAGCGTTTCTTTTTGCGGACAGTCTGAATAACGTCGTTCTTAACGAAGGGCTTGAAAGCATTGGCGACAACGCGTTTGAAAGCTGTAAGCTGCTTACTAATATCAATCTTCCGTCAACCCTGAAAACGCTCGGTAACGACGTCTTTGCCGATGACGTTATGCTTTCAAAAATAACGGTAAACGAGGGCGGCGCTTACTTTTCTTCCGACGGAACCGTGCTTTATAACGCAGATAAAACAAAGCTCGTTAAATATCCCTCTGCGGCGTCGGGAAACAGCTATACAGTTCCATATACCGTAAGTGAAATATCAGATTCCGCTTTTACACAAACAAGATACTTAAAGTCATTGACAATCCCTCTCAGCGTAACAAAAATCGGAGCAAAAGCGTTTTCAAACGACAATGCTGAATACACCTACTCAATTACCGATATATATTTCCTCGGAACGGAGGAGGAATGGAATAAAATCACTAAGGGCAGCGGCAATACAATGCTCAGCTCGGTAACGGTTCATTATACGCCTTGCGTAGAGCATAGCTGGAAGGACGTTGAGGTTAAGAAGGAGGCAAGCTGTACTGAGGACGGAGAAAAGGACGTTGTCTGTACAGTCTGCGGAAAAACCGAAACACAGGTAATTCCCGCTCTCGGCCACGATTTAAGCGAGTGGAAAACCGTTAGGGAGGCGACTAAGTCTGCCGACGGCGAGAGAAGAAGAACCTGCTCGCGCTGTGATTATTATGAGTCAGAGGTTATTGAGGCGCTCGGTATAAACATCACCGTAAAGGGCTCTGAATACGGAACCGTAACGGGCGATTTTACCGTTGACAGCGAAGACGTTACAAAGAACTATAAGTTCGGTAATCCCTACAGCTTTACCGCAGAGGCTAAGCCCGGCTACAAGTTTGAGGGCTGGAAAATCGGCGGCAAGCAGGCTTCAGTTGATTCAACCTATTCCTCAAAGGCTTATGCCGATATAACTATTGAGGCTATCTATTCAAAGGACGACGTTGATACCTTCACCGTAAGGTTCTATGACCTTTATAAAAATATTGTAAGCGAACAGCTCGTCGGCAGCGCTTCGGATATAGTTGAGCCCACAGCTTCTCAAATGGCGCGCAGCGGCTTTGTGTTCAAGGGGTGGAATAAAGATATTTCAGCTATTAAAGGCGTAAGTGAGGTAACGGGAGTTTATGAGCCCGATACCGAAAACGGCTATACCGTAACCGTTGAGGGCGCCGATAATTCTATAATTGACGGCGCTAAAGCAACCGAAAAGAGCGGTATTCCGTACGATTCCAAGGTGACGGTTTCCGCAAAGGGCGTTAAGGGATGGAAAATCGGCGATACCGTTGTATCCACCTCGGAAGAATATACCTTCTACGTAGGTTCCGACGTTACCGTTACCGCTGTTTTCAGCGACGTTGAAACGGTACCCGCAATTACAATAGTCAACGTTAAGCCTATCGCCGGCTCTGACTATAAATATCAGTTTATCGCAACGCGAGTTGTACCTGAAGGTTATAAGGTTGAAAAGGTCGGCTTTGTTTACGGTAAAAACCTTACCGAAGCCGAGCTTACGCTCGAAAAGGTCGGTGCAAAAGGCAGCAGAGATAATGCAGGAACAATTAAAGCAGGATACAATAACTTTACCGACGGCGTTCTTGAAACCTCGCTTTCCTATGGACTAAAAAACAAAGACGGCGATATAAAAGCCAAGGCGTTTATGGTCGTATCCGGGGACGGTAAAGAGTCCGTGCTTTATTCCGATACTGAAATAATTGAATACTAAAGGATGATAAAAATGAAAAAATCGCTAAGTATTATACTTTCGCTTATAATGCTGTTTAGTGCGTTTCCCGTAATGAGCGCTTACGCCGTTACCTTTAATGATTTTGAGCTTTCCCTCAAAAGCGACGGTACGTATGAGGTAACGCGATATTCGGGCAATAACGCAGGGCTCAATATCCCTGAAGCATATAACGGTATTCCGATAACCTCAATAGGTGTTTCGGCTTTTAACGGATATACAACTGAGTATTACAACCAGGTTATTACCCCGAAAAGTCTTAAATCAATAGGGGAGGCGGCATTCTATTTTGCGGACAGCCTTAATAACGTTGTACTAAACGAAGGGCTTGAAAGCATTGGCGATAACGCATTTGACAGCTGTAAGCTTCTTACAAAAATCAACCTGCCGTCAACCTTGAAAACGCTCGGTAACGACGTTTTTGCCGACGACGTTATGCTTTCAAAAATAACGGTGAACGAGGGCGGAAAGTATTTTTCGTCTGACTCAACGGCGCTGTATAATGCGGATAAAACAAAGCTTGTTAAATATCCTTCGGCAGCGGAAGGTGATAGCTATAAAATTCCCTATACCGTTAGCGAAATATCTGCTTCGGCTTTTACTCAGATGAGGTATTTGAAGGAACTGACAATTCCGCTTTCGGTTACAAAAATCGGAGCAAAGGCGTTTTCAAACGACAATGCCGAATACAATTACTCAATT
Source organism: Ruminococcaceae bacterium UBA3751 (assembly GCA_002371215.1). Taxonomy (GTDB): domain Bacteria; phylum Bacillota; class Clostridia; order Oscillospirales; family Acutalibacteraceae; genus Eubacterium_R. The sequence continues at coordinate 8,672 of DFGL01000001.1, forward strand.
ACCGATATATACTTTCTCGGAACAGAGGAGGAATGGAACAAAATTACCGTTGAAAGCGGAAACGATATTTTAAATTCCGTTACCGTTCATTATACGCCTGAGGACAGCGAAGAAGGCGAAAAAGAGGACCCCAAAGAAGACCCTAAAGAAGATTCAAAGGATGATTCAAAAGAGGACTCAAAGGATGCTTCAAAAGACGATACAAAGCCCTCGGAAAGCGCCGTAAAAAAAATTACCGTTAAAAAGCCTAAGCTTAAAAAGGTAATGCGTGTGAAAGGCAAAAAACGCGTTGTTAAGGCGTTTTGGAGCAAGATTAAAGGCATAAGCGGTTTTGAAATCCAGTTCAGCACTTCAAAGAAATTCAAAAAGAGCAAAACGAAAACCTATAGGATTAAAAAATCCAAAACAAAAAAAGCTTTCAAAAAGCTTAAGAGAAAGAAAAAATACTACGTTCGCATAAGAGCGTATAAAACTGTTAAAGGCGAAAAGCACTATTCAAATTGGAGCAATATAAAAACCGTTAAAACAAAATAAAAATTTTAAGCAAATAAATAAAGGAGGGTAATAACCCTCCTTTTTCTTTTATTATTACTTCCAGTTGAGCGCCTTGATACTGAAGCCGAGGCTGTTATCAAGCCTGTTGCGCTGAATTATCGCTATAACTTTCTTTTTGCCGCCCTCAGCGAGCTTAGCAGTGCCTTCAACCTTGTAGTAATTTCCGTAACCCATTGACTGAATATTGTCAATTGTTACAGAATGTGTTTCAGGCTCGTAATCTGAAACTGAAAAGGTATCCGTCTGACTCTTATAAACGATGTTTTCGGTTTTTCCTTCTTCATTTACCTTTGTTTTAAAGTTAATTACAGTTTGTCCGAAATACTTGAAAAGGTCAATAACTACCGTGCCGGCAGCGTAATTCTTTGTTGAAATTCCTTCCCTCTGAAGCATCCATAATGCTGCGTGGGCAGCTGCTTCAATAGGAACTCCGTCAGCGTTTTCATAGCTTGTGTTGTAAAGATAGGGAACCTCAAGCATGCTCTTGACAATCTGCTGGTCCTCTTCGCTGAATACAACTCTTTCGCCTTTATCACTTGTTTTGGGTGGACGCTCCGTGTTTTTCTTGGTTGTAATCTCAGGCTCCGTTGTCTTGTCGCCCTTCTTAGTGGGAACAGTTGTTGCTTTTGTCGATTTCGAGGCTTTCTTAGTTGTAGTTTTCTTCTTTTTGCTCTTCTTCGTTTTAGCCTTTGTAGTAAGCTTAACGTCGGTCTTAACCGTTACGGACTTTCCGTTTTTCTTTGTAACGGGGTCGCCCTTGGAGTTAAGAACAACAGCAACGGTTTTGCCCTTCTTATCAACCTCATATTTAACGGCAACCTCTGTAGTAACGGTTTTTCCGTTTTTATCGGTTACCTCTTTTCCGTCTTTATCGGTGGCGGGGACAACTTCAAATCCGTACTCGTCGTTAGCGTCCTCAATGCCCTGTTCGCTTATTGCAGTATCTTCATCGCTGTCATCCTGCTTTTTGCAAGCCACGAATGCCGATGTAATTAGAACAGACAGCGCAAGTAAGATTGCGATACTTTTCTTCAAAGCAATTCACCTCTTCAAATTAATTCATTTTGTATTATAAATGTATTAAGATAAAATGTAAATAGAATATTGGTAAATATAAAAAAATATTAACGGATAATTCATATATTTTACACAATTTGTAGGTCATAATGGGTTAAAATCAATTTATAAACTATAATTGGGAGGGCGGTCAGTATTAGTAAAGCAACCAAAATATCATATGCGGGAGTTATGTGCGCGCTGTCATTTGTACTGCTTTATATGAGCTCGATAATATGGATATTTGTATACGTTTCTCCGATTATCGGCGGTTTTCTTGTTATGAGCGTTGAGCATACCTTTGGCAAAAAATATGCGCTTTCTCTGTTTATTTCAACGAGTCTGCTCAGTATTCTGCTCCTTCCTGATAAAGAACCCGGGCTTGTTTACGCCTTCTTTTTCGGCTTTTACCCATTAATTGCAGAAAGGCTTGACAGTATTAAACCGAATGCTGTTTCGTTTATAATTAAGCTCCTGATTTTTAACGCCGGAATATTAGCTTCTCAGCTTATAATTATTTATGTTCTCGGAGTCCCGATTGATAATGATGTCGGAAAATGGGGAATACCGCTTTTTATTGTTTTGTTTAATATACTTTTCGTTATTTATGTAAAAATGTATCCGTTTATTTTATACTTTTATATAAAAAAACTTGAAAACCGAATTAAAAATATTATAAAATGAATTTAATAATAAAAAATGTAAAGGGTGAATATCTATGAAAAAAATAATTGCTGTTTTGCTTGCTGTTTTAATGACGGGCGTTGTTAACAGTTTCAGCCTTGAGGCTTTAGCCAAAAGTGCAGAAGGGGAGGCAATCGTTGTTCTGAAAAACACTGCAAGCGGTAATTTCCTCAAAGCGAGCAGAGCTTCGTCTAATTACGGGCGTAATATTAAAATGAAGGAAACATACTCTTTTACCGGCAGAAATCAGTATGATAAAATGAGCATTGCAGTCTTAAGGTCGGCTCAGTACAGCAGCGCTGAACTTGCAAAAATGCTTAAGAAGAACTCTGCCGTAAAGTACGCGTTTCCTAACGCAAAAATGAAGATAACGTCGCTCACAAATGATGAGTACGCGCAGTATCAGTGGGCTCTTGAAAATACAGGACAAAACGGCGGACTGCCTGACCTTGACGTTAATGCAGAGTCACATTGGGAAAAGGCTGCCTCATCAGAAAAAGAACAGATTGTTGCAGTTGTTGATACGGGCTTAGACCTTAATAATCCCGAATTTAAGGGTAAAATCTGGGAAAATAAGCACGGTACAAGACTTCGCGGCAAATACGGTTTTAATTTTGTTGACGGTACGACTGACCCTCAGGATGATAACGGCCACGGAACACACTGTGCGGGAATCATAACTGCTGCTGCCGATAACGGTACGGGCATCAGCGGTATCAATAAATCAAACGTTAAAATTATGCCTGTAAAATGGCTTGACAGCGAGGGCTCGGGCGAGCTTGACGATATACTTGCTGCTTATGAGTATATCAACAGAGCCATTGACCTTGGCGACAATGTTGTTGCAATCAGCAATTCCTGGGGCGGCGGCGGAGACGAGGATTCCGTAAGAACGTTTGAGGAAATATTTGATATTTTCGGTAAAAAAGGCGTTGCAACTCTTGTTGCCGCAGGAAACGAAAAAGTTAATTTAAGCGAAGATAATAAAGAAGAGGACGATTTTTTCTTCTTCTTTGACGAGGATACGTATGTGTTGCCGGCTTGCTGTAACAGTAAGTATCAGCTTACTGTTGCCGCAACTAACGAAAAGGATGAGCTCGCCGGCTTCTCCAATTACTCCGATAAGCTTGTTGATATAGCTGCTCCCGGCACGGATATTCTTTCAACCGTTTCTTACGATTGTTTTAATCCTACAATTTACAGTCCCGAAAAGCGTTCGGAGGTTGTTGACGTAATGCAGGATTATAACGGTTCCATAAGCGAGGGCGATATAGGTTATCCTGAGTTTTTAGAGATTAAGAATAAGAATGATGAAACCTTGAGCGCTAAAATGAGTATTAATTCCGATAATGAGAAATATTTCGGGTTATCGGGTAAAAGCCTCGGGATTTCTTTTAACACCGAGAATACGGAAAGCGAAGAAATGCCGGCTTGTTGTTTTGAACTGCCGTATACTGTATCGGACGATACAAATGATTATAATATCAGCTTTTTAACAAGCAGTAATACTGCTCTTTACGGTAATGTTTACGACGTTCCCTTCGCTTACGATGTTGCAGCTAATTACAACAAAATTGACGATTACTATGTCAGCGAGATGTACGTTTACGATACCGATAATGATTGGGACCATAACGTTTTGAATATTGATGTATCCGATTCTTACCTTGCGGGCACTAAGAGAAAGCTTGTTTTCTTCCTTGAGCCGGAGAATGAAAAGGGCGTTATGGCAATAGACGATTTTGCTGTAAGTACTCCGGGTGTTGACAGCTCAAAATTCGGCAAATACGATTTTTACAGCGGTACTTCAATGGCAACTCCGTATGTTGCCGGAGCCGTTGCGCTCCTTAAGAACGCTTATCCCGATAGCGATATAAGGGATATTCTCAATATGATTAAGAATACAGGCCGTATTTCCGAGCCGCTTGAAGGATTTGTTGAAACTAAGCGCGTTCTCTCTCTTGACAACGTTGAGAAAACACCGCCTATGATTTTCGGCGTTGATTATAACGGCGACGGTAAAGTTGTTATAAGCGGTTCGTTCAGGGAAATTGATAAGGTTGAAATTAACGGTGCTGAAGTAACGCCCGTTTCATCATCTATCCATGAGATAACAGTAGCTGATAATAATTACAATACAAGAAAGCTGAACATTGAAGTTACTAATAAGTACGGAAGCGATACCTTAATCGGTACGGTTTCTAAGAAAAAGCGTATTAAGACTACAACCGAGGTAATGGGAATGCCTTCGGATACGTCGGGCGGATTTATGCTTCCCGCCGGCGATAATGCGTATTATATTGACGCGTACGCTACCGTAGGAGTGCTCAGCGGTAACAGTAAAACAGGATATATGTTTGATGAAAGCGCTTCTCAGTTTGATTTATATAAGATTTTCGGCGTTAGTGAAAATGAGGAAATCAGCGTATATCCCTCTGCTGCGGCTTACAGTAACGGTAAGATATATGCCGTTCTGATTCAGGAGGTAACCACAGCTTCAACGGGAGTTGTTATCGGTTATGAATGTGCGTTCGCCAGCCTTGACCTTGTTAACGGAACGAGCGAAAAACTCTGTAACGTACCTGAGAAGGTTATGTTTGGCTCATCGCTCGGCGCACTGAACGGTAATATCTATCTTATTGGCGGATATTATGATGACGAATTTTCAAACACGGTATATTTTTATGATTCAAAGGGTAAAAAGCTTACCGAAACTAACAAGTCGCTTCCTAAGGGAAGAGCATATTCTCAATTTATACAGTACAAGGATAAGCTTTACGGTTTTTACGGTGCTGATGAAAGCGGAGAGTTACCGTCCGTTCTCTGTTTTGACGGAAACAAGTGGAGCAGTACTGAGCTTAATGCAGATACTGACGACTACGTTGAATTCAGTACGGATTCCGGCACTGTAAACCTATATAAAGGAAACCTCGGATACGGTAAAAACGGTCTGTTTCTCAGCGGCGTTTATATTTACGGAATGGGGGATACCTATGAGTTTGATGTAACTAAAAACGCACTTGTTGAATCTGACTATACGGTTAATGCAGATAAGAACGGCGTTGAACTTATAGGTACAACAATTCCGGGCTGTTATATCGGCTTTGAGGTGGTTTCTGTTGAGCAAGAGGACAGCGACTTTTCATATGAAAGCATAAACAGATATCACGCAACGGGCAACAGCGATATTTCTTCCGTAATTAACGGCGGCGGGATATACGGCGAAGTACAGGCGTATAAGCTTGATTTAACTACGTCATACGTCAAGATTGACGATTCTGCCGTTAAAAACGCTTTTGTAAATGCAGACAGCTTTAACGTCGTTTACGGTAATAATGTAACTATCAGCGTTTTTCCTGATGAAGATTATGAGGTAGTAAGCTTTGCCGTTAACGGAGTTAAAGCAACCGAAGAAAAAACTGTCAGAGCCTCTGCTCCGGTAATCAAGGTAACGGCAGTTGTCCGTGAGATGACTTATGATTGGGGCGACGATGAACACAGTGATATTCAACCCGTTCAGAAAGTAACAAAGCCGGCTAAGCCTAAGCTTAAGGCGAAGGTTAAAAAAAGGAGAGTAATTCTAAGCTGGAAAAGGATTAAAAAAGCGGACGGTTACCAGATTCAGCGCTATAAAGGTAAAAAATGGAAAACCGTTAAAACAATTAAAAACGGGAAAAAAGTAAAATTCAAAACAGCTAAGTTTAAAAAGAAAGCAACGGTTAAATACCGTATAAGAGCCTTCAAGCTTGTTGACGGCAAAAGGGTATACGGTAAATGGTCAAAGGTTAAAAAGGTAAAGGTTAAATAGTTATTTAAGAGGAGGGCGGTTGCCCTCCTTTTATATTGTGGTATGAAAAGAATTACAAATTTGTTAATTAAATTACAAAATAATTAAATTATATATTGAATTATTACAGTGATTGTAGTATATTTAAAATAGTATACTATGATTTCTGATATTATAAAGGAGAAACGCTATGGCTAAATACGTATTAAGCGGAAACGAGTGTCTCGGAATTGAATTCGGCTCTACAAGAATAAAGCTTGTGCTCGTTGATGAAAACTGCGGTATTCTTGAAAGCGGCGGTTTTACCTGGGAGAACCGGCTTGAAAACGGAGTCTGGACTTATCATACTGATGAAATCTGGAGCGGCTTACAAACCGCTTACAGCGAGCTTAACGAAAAGGTTAAGGCTGAAACGGGCGAATACATAAAGGAGCTTGCCTCAATCGGCTTTTCTGCAATGATGCACGGCTATCTTCCTTTTGATAAGGAGGACAGGCTTCTCGTTCCGTTCAGAACGTGGCGTAATACAATAACGGGCGAAGCCGCTGCCGAGTTAACGGAGCTTTTTGGCTTCAACATCCCTCAGCGCTGGAGCATTGCTCATCTCTATCAGGCAATTCTCAATGGTGAGGAGCACGTTAAGGACGTAGCATTCTTTACTACGCTTGCCGGCTACGTTCACTTTATGCTTACGGGCGAAAAGGTTCTCGGTATAGGCGACGCTTCGGGTATGTTCCCGATAGACAGTAATATAAACGACTATGACGCAGAAATGCTTGAAAAATTCAACGCGCTTCCAAAGGTTAAGGAAAACGGTATTGATATTAAAGCTATTCTCCCGCGGGTGCTTCCTGCCGGAGCGAATGCAGGGCGTCTTACGGAAAAGGGAGTATCGCTTCTTGATAAAACAAACTCCCTTAAAGCGGGTATTCCGCTCTGTCCTCCCGAGGGAGACGCGGGAACGGGAATGACTGCTACGAACAGCGTAACCGTAAGAACGGGTAACGTCAGCGCGGGAACGTCAATCTTTGCAATGGTCGTTCTTGAAAATGCGCTTAAAAACGTATATGAAGAAATTGATATGGTAACAACGCCTACAGGTAAGCCCGTAGCTATGGTACACTGTAACAACTGCTGTACGGACCTTGATTACTGGACGAAAATATTTACCGAATTTGCTAAGCTTTCGGGCGGCGAGCTTACTAAACCGCAGATTTACGATTTGCTTTATAACGCCGCTCTTGACGGCGATTCAGACTGCGGCGGGGTTGTTAACTTCAACTATTTCTCGGGCGAGCCCGTATCCCATACCGACGACGGACGCCCGATGTTTCTCAGAACTCAGGGCGCAAAGTTCAGCCTTGCAAACTTCTTCAGGGCACAGATTTATTCAACGATGTCAACCCTGAAAATCGGAATGAAGATTTTAGAAAAAGAAAACGTAAAAATAGATAAGCTCTACGGTCACGGCGGTCTTTTCAAAACTCCCGTTGTAGGTCAGAGGCTTATGGCAGGAGCCGTCAACGCGCCGGTTTCCGTTATGAAAACCGCGGGCGAAGGTGGCGCGTGGGGAATGGCTGTTCTTGCAAGGTACAGTCTTGAAAGCGGCGTTTCACTTGAGGAATATCTTGAAAATAAGGTTTTCGCTTCCTGCGAAAGTTCAACCGAATACCCCGATGCAAAGGACGTTGAAGGGTTTGAAAAATATATGAAGCTGTATGAAAAAGCGCTTGCGGTAGAAAAAGCGGCGTATGAGAGTATATAGGAGGTAAGTATGAGCATTAAGAATTATGAATTTTGGTTTGTAGTAGGAACGCAGTTTCTTTACGGTGAGGATATTTTTGAAACAATTGACAGCCATTCCGCTGAAATGGCGGCAGAGTGGAGCGAAAAGCTTCCGTGCAAGGTTGTTGCAAAGCCCTGCGTAAGAACTGCAAAGGGTATTCTTGATATTATGCAGGCGGCAAATAACGATGAAAAATGCGCGGGCGTTATAACCTGGATGCATACCTTCTCGCCGTCAAAGATGTGGATTGCGGGCTTCAATGCGCTCAATAAGCCTTTCCTCCACGTAAATACTCAGTATAACCGCGATATTCCGTGGCAGGAGATTGATATGGACTTTATGAATCTCAATCAGTCAGCCCACGGCGACAGAGAGCACGGCTATATCACGGCGCGTATGCGCCTTAACCGCAAGGTTGTTGCGGGTTACTGGAAGGACGGCGAATTTCAGCGTAAAATCGGCGTATGGATGAGGGCTGCAGTCGGCGCGTGTGAGAGCAGAAAACTTCGCGTTCTCCGTATTTCAGACAATATGCGCAACGTTGCGGTTACAGACGGCGACAAGATTGAAGCGCAGATTAAGCTCGGCTGGCAGGTAGACCATTACGGCGTGGGCGATATAATCCGTATGGTTGAAGCCGTAACGGATGACGAAATTGACGCGCAGATGAAGGAATATTCTGAGCATTATATTATGGATACGGAAAATCTTGATTCTGTTCGCTATCAGGCAAGGGAAGAGGTAGCGCTTAAAAAGTTCCTTAATAAAGAGGGCTTCGGCGCTTTCCACACTAATTTTGAGGATTTACAGCAGTTACGTCAGCTTCCGGGACTTGCAGCTCAGGACTTAATGCGTCAGGGATACGGCTTCGGCGCTGAGGGCGACTGGAAGGTAGCCGCAATGACTCGGCTTATGAAACTGATGAGCGAGGGAATGGACGGCGGAACTGCGTTTATGGAGGACTATACCTACCATTTTGAGCCCGAAAACGAAATGCTTCTCGGCTCTCATATGCTTGAGGTATGCCCGACTATATCTGCTGAAAAGCCAAAAATTCAGGTACATCCTCTCGGTATCGGCGACAGGGAGGACCCAGCTCGCCTCGTATTTAAAGCTCAGACCGGCAGCGCCATCGTTGTTACCCTCGTTGATATGGGCGACAGGCTCCGTATGATAGTTAACGACGTTGAGTGTAAGAAGCAGGTTAACGATATGCCCAAACTTCCCGTAGCGGGCGTACTCTGGAAGCCTCTGCCGAATCTTCAGACCTCTGCTGAGGCGTGGATTTATTCGGGCGGCGCTCATCATAGCGTTCTCTCATATTCTCTCACCGCAGAGCATATGCGCGATTTTGCGGAGATTATGGGAATTGAGTTTATCCATATTAATAAGGATACGAAAATTGACGAGCTCAGAAAAGAGCTTTTCTATAACGATGTTGCTTATAAGTTAGGAATGTAATTATGTTGGAAGAATTAAAAGAAAGAGTATTTAAAGCCAATTTAAGGCTTGTAGAATATAACCTCGTGGTTCTCACGTGGGGAAACGTCTCCGCAATAGACAGAGAGAGCGGACTCGTAGTAATTAAACCCTCGGGCGTTCCTTATTCAACAATGACTGCCGACGATATGGTTGTTATGGATTTGGACGGAAATAAGGTTGAGGGCAAGCTCAATCCCTCGTCGGATACGCCTACTCATCTTGAGCTTTACAGACAGTTCAAGGATATCGGCGGTATCGTTCATACCCATTCTCCGTGGGCTTGTTCATGGGCTCAGGCAGGACGCGATGTACCCGCTTACGGTACTACTCATGCAGACTTTGCCAACTGCGCGGTACCCTGCACGAGAGGACTTACAGAAGACGAGGTTTACGGCGAGTACGAACTCAATACCGGCAAGGTTATTGTTGAGGAATTCAGAAAAAGGGTGCTCAGTCCCTCAGAGTGTCCCGCTGTGCTTATCCATAGGCATGGTCCGTTTACATGGGGTAAAAATGAGGATAAGGCTGTTGAAAACGCTCTTATTCTTGAGGAAATATCAAAAATGGCATATCAGACAGAAAGCGTAGCCGCTCTCGGCAGAGATTCGGACATAGGAATAGAAGAATATCTCCTTGATAAGCATTATCAGAGAAAACACGGCAAAAACGCATATTACGGTCAGGGAGGTACAATATGAAAAAAACAGCAGTTTCAGTCATTATCGCAGTTATTTTTGCAGTGATGTGCTCTGCAGGGATAACTGCAAACGCGGCAGATACAACGAGAACGAGCCTTGCTGCGGCGGAGGTTGTAACAAGCTATGAAAGCTATTCTTACCGTTTTAAAGAGGTAAAGCCTAAGGTTAAGGTGTATTTAACCGTAAATGAAAAGAGAAAAAGGCTGACTCAGGATGAGGATTATAAGGTAACGTATAGTGATAATATCAACGTAGGCACGGCAACAATTACCGTTAAAGGTATTAACGATTATAAGGGCAAAGCATACGGCTCCTTTGAAATTACACCGCTCAGCATTAAATCTGAGGACGTAACCTTTACTTTACTCAATAAGGCTTACGCAGGCACAGCGCCGAGTTATTCCGTTAAATATAAATCTCAGCAGCTTACCGAGGGTACAGACTATACCTTCAGCGCTGAAAACTATTCAAAGGCGGGCTACAGAGCCGCTAAGGCAACCTTTAAGGGAATAGGAAATTTTGTCGGTTCCAAGACGCTGAAAACAAGCGTTTATCCGCACGCAGTAAGCGGACTTAAGGTTAATTCCGTTAAGGGTAATTCAGTTAGACTCAGCTGGAACAGCCTTCAGCGAGAGGGAGTAACAGCATACAGAGTTTACGAAACGAATTATAACGGATATACCGTTAAAAGACTCGCTGAGGTAAGTTCTAATTCCGCAACCGTCAGTATTTCATCGGGTAAGGTAACCTATTTCAGAGTTTGCGCTGTTGTTAACGGTAAAAGCACAGTATCAGGGGATTACAGCAACACCGTAAGCGTTTCCCTGAAACCGGGAAGAACGGTTTCCAATTACGTTGCAAGGGTAGCCAAAAAGAAAATCCTCATCAGCTGGAAGGCAACCTCCTGCTCGGGCTATCAGATTGCCTATTCAGCCGATAAGAAGTTTAAATCAAAAGTAAACTACGTTTACGCCAATAAAAACAGCACTTCTAAAAGGTTCAAGGTTAAAAAAGCCAATAAGAATTACTATGTAAGAATAAGAGCGTATACTAAGGTAGGAAAAGCAAAAAAGTTCGGAAAATGGAGCAAGGCTTATCCCTCGGACTTTGAAAAGCTTTATGAATTCTATTCTTCATACTATGTCAATAAACCTAACAGAACTAAAAACCTTAAGCTCGCAAGCAAAAAGGTGGACGGAACTATCGTTTATCCGGGCCAGGTATTCTCGTTTAACGATACTGTAGGGCCGAGAACCGCAGAGCGCGGATATAAACCCGCTCCCGTATTTATCGGCGCTGATAAGACGGAGGACGGTATCGGCGGAGGTATCTGTCAGGTTGCAACAACAATCTATAATGCTGCACTTTACTGTAATTTTGATATAGTTGAGCGCCATCAGCATTCCCAGAAGGTAACCTACTGTCCGCTCGGCAGAGACGCTGCGATTTACTGGAGAAGCGAAGATGTTAAGTTCAGAAACACAAGCAAGTATCCCGTAAAAATCAGAATGTACTGTTCCGACGGCAAGTTAAGCTGCAAAATATTTACAACCGGACCGAAGAAAGCGCCCAAGGTAACGTTAAAAGTAGGACAAAACGGTGAAACCTACACCTTAAAGCGCCACGTCAACGGCGGTGTTAATTACACGGCTACGTCTAAATATTAAAGAAAAAAAGACTGCTTTGGGGCGCCCGTCATAAAGAAGGTCAGGTTTTTGCTTTGTCCTTTTGCCACTAAATAAACTAAAAATCGCCTGAATACTCGCGTATTCAGGCGATTTTATAATTTCTTTATTGCCTAAAATTACTTTGCAAAAACTGCTTCGCACTCTAAAATCAGACTATTTTTTGTTAGAACAAGGCATAAA
>DFGL01000018.1 GCA_002371215.1 Ruminococcaceae bacterium UBA3751
TTGCTAAAGCAAATTGTGAAATATCACGCTCTGTCTGATATGAAATTAAATTAATCCTACATGCGCCACAGGCGCATTTCATTGCGAAGCAATTTCATATTCCGAAGGAATATTTCATTAATCCGCAAGGATTAATTTAATTGGGAGAACCTTCTTTACGAAGGTTCTCCCGCGCAGTGCTTTTTGTTTTATTATCCAATAAAGTCTTCCGTTACCTTAACGATATTTTCAGCGCTGAGTCCGAACTGCTTAAGCAAATCCTTAGCGGGACCTGAGTGACCGAATTCGTCGTTTACGCCGATACGCTTAACGGGAGTCGGGCATTTTTCGCTCAGCGCAGCGCATACAGCCTCGCCGAGTCCGCCGATAATGCTGTGTTCCTCAACGGTAATAACCTTGCCCGTTTTCTTTGCAGACGCGATAACCAGCTCCTCATCGAGCGGCTTGATAGTTGCAATATTGATAATCTCAGCGTCAATGCCCTTTTCAGCGAGAGCCTTACCCGCCTCAACAGCCTCTGCAACCATAAGTCCGTTAGCTATGATTGTTACGTCCTTACCCTCGCGGATAACCTCGCCCTTACCGATTTCAAACTTATAGCTTTCATCGTGGAATACGGGAACCGCAAGACGTCCGAAGCGAAGATATACGGGTCCTTCGTAAGCATATGCCGCCTTAACAGCCTGCTTTGCCTCAACGTCGTCCGCGGGGCAGATAACTACCATTCCCGGAATGGAGCGCATAAGAGCGAAATCCTCGCAGCACTGGTGCGACGCACCGTCCTCGCCAACGCTGATACCTGCGTGAGTTGCGCCGATTTTAACGTTGAGGTGGGGATAACCGATTGAATTTCTAACCTGCTCAAAGGCTCTGCCGGCTGCAAACATAGCAAAGCTTGAAGCGAAGGGAACAAGCCCCATTGTTGCAAGACCTGCCGCGGTGCAGACCATATTTGCCTCTGCAATACCGCAGTTTATATGGCGCTCGGGATACGCCTTTTTGAATATACCCGTTTTTGTTGCTGCAGAAAGGTCAGCGTCAAGAACTACAAGCTTATCTGCTCCCTCTGCGGCAAGTTCTTTAAGCGCGTTACCGTAGCTTTCGCGGGTTGCAATATTTTTAACCTCTGCCATTCCTTACGCCTCCAATTCTTTCATTTTATTATTTAATTCTTCCATAGCGATTTTATACTCCTCATCATTAGGAGCCTTGCCGTGCCAGCCAACCTCGTTTTCCATATATGAAACGCCGAGGCCTTTAATGGTTTTCATTATAATAGCGAACGGCTTACCGCTTACGGAGTGGAATTTTTCAAATGCTGAATCAAGCTCGTCAAAGTCATTACCGTTAATTACAACAACCTCAAAGCCGAAAGCCTTCATTTTTTCATCTATCGGCTCAGCGTTCATAACGTCCTCGCATTTGCCGTCAATCTGAAGACCGTTGCTGTCAATAATAACGCAGAGGTTATCCAGCTTGTACTGAGAAGCGAACATAAATGCTTCCCAAACCTGACCCTCTTCAATTTCGCCGTCGCCGAGGAGGGTGTAAACGTTAATATCCTTGCCGAGATACTTTGCACCTTTTGCCATACCCGCGGCTGCACTTACGCCCTGTCCGAGAGAGCCCGTTGACATATCAACGCCCGGAACGGTGTTCATATTCGGATGTCCCTGAAGATACGAATCGATTTTTCTCAGTGTTTTAATATCCTCAACGGGGAAGAAGCCCTTATACGCGAGCGCACTGTATAAGCCGGGAGCGCAATGTCCCTTTGAAAGAACGAAGCGGTCTCTGTCCTCCCACTTGGGGTCCTTCGGGTTATAGCGCATCTCCTTGCCGTAAAGGTAAGCAAAAACCTCTGCGGCAGAGAGCGAACCGCCCGGGTGGCCCGCCTTGGCATTATAAGTGCCCTCAATAATTCCCATTCTTATCTGAGTTGCAAATATCTGCAGCTCTTTTTTAAGCTCAGAATTCATAAATATACTCCTTTAAATTATTTAACTTTAGTATAGAATACGTCAAGAACGGTTTGCATAACGCTGTCCTCGTCGGGATAGAACTCCGCGTGAACGACGCCCGGCATAAGCGTATCCGCTCTTGATTTCATCTTGCCCTCAATCGTATAGGTTTCAAAATCCGTTACGCCCTTCTGTAAAAGAAGCGAGGCAAGATAGGTTGTATTGCCGAGGGATATATTCGTTTGTGAATAATCCCTTGCCGTGCCGTACAGCTTGTTTACGGTTGAAAAATCCTTAACAACCGCGGGAAGCACCTGCGCCGAATACGCCTTAACGTACTGTACTTGGCGCTTTGTTCTGTCAAGAGACGCCTCAAGGTCCGTCATACTACGGGTTCTGACATACGCTTCCGCCTTATCGCCGAGGAGAGTTACCTCCTGTCCCTTGTTGAAGCCCTGGTCGGGGAAATCGCTGATTGAGGTGAGCTTTACCCCGCCGATAGCGTCGTTAAGCGGCGCAATGCCTTCAAGATTGAGCGAAAAATATTTACGGATTGGCACGTTATAGAGAATACGGCTCATAGCGTCAATAGTGCTTTCGCAGCTCTTCGTTGCGCCGTCGCCGTAGGAATAGGCAAGGCATAACTGAGCCTTCTGCGTTCTCAGGAGCACTCCGCTTTCAGGGCTGTATATATCAATATCTATCATAGTGTCACGCGGAATGGCTACAACCTTGGTCTTTCCCGTTTTTGTATCAATAGCCACAACTATATCCGCGTCCGCAGCGCCTACGAAATCCGTATTGTCAACGGTTTCAAAGGTTCTTTTATCAACACCTATAAATCCCATTGAGATAATATCCGCATTATATTTATAGGTATGTCCTTTGTATTCTATAGTTTCCTGGTATCCCGTATCGGATGTTTCGGGCATCATATCCTTTTTTCCCATATGCCTGAAAACAAAGAATGCGCTTACGGCAACCGCAATCGCAAGAAGTATTGCGGCGATAATTCCTATAGCAATTTTTGCCGTGGTCGGCAGCTTTTTCTTGCTTGAAGAATGGCTGTGATGACTGTGGGATGAACCGTGCGAGGAATGATGACGGGAGCTTCCCGATGAACGGTGGTGCGAGCTGCCTGAAGATGAATGATGGTGATGAGAGCTGCCGGAGGAGGATTTGTGCTCTCCCGATTCGGCACTCGTTTCAGACGGCTTTGCACCCGTATTGTTTTGGGAATTCACCGTTTTTGCTACGCCCTCTTTTTCGGTCACCTTAAACTCGGGCTCGTTTGCTTTTACAGTTTCGGCGCCCGTAACCTCAAAGAGATTATCATTGCTTCGTCCGTTAAGATTTGGGTCAATAGGTTTTCTCATTTTTAACTAAAACTCCGCATACTAAATATCTGCTGCTTGGCTGGTGGGTAATACAGGTTGAAAGAACTACAACCTTATCGTCGATAGTCAGCTGCCTTCCTAAATCGGCGGCAACGTTTTTGTTGGTGGTCTGCGGATTTTCAATCATTCCGAGGAAGCCCGCATACACGCCTAAATCCTCAAAATCAAAGCTGTTGATTAAATGCCTGTCGTCATACTTAAAGGCGGAAACAATTCTGTAGGTCAGCTTTGAATCGGGGGTATAAATCACAAAGCGCTTATGCTCATTGAAGAAGCTTTTCTCTTCAAAGCGGTGAAGCGTTGTAAACATTGTATCGGAATATCCGTTATGACCGTAAATAACCGTTACGCGGTCGTTAAAGGTTTTAGTATTGCACCTTTCGGTATAAACCGCTCCGTTTGCAACCCATGATTTATCTTCAGCGGAATGCTTAAGATAAAAACTATCGTCAACAGGGCTTTGAACAATCGGGTGGTTTACCTTCGTTCCCGGTACCTTGAGCCACGCATAAACGTCGCTGTTCTGTTTCTGAAGCTTTTTAAAGTTAACGGGATTTTTAACTCCGTCCTCTCCCGACGCCTCCTCGGTTACATACTGAGTAGGCGTTTCCTGATTGACCGCCTCATAATGAAGATACGCGTAGTAACCGCAGTATACTGCTCCGAAGATAATAAGGATTATTCCGATAATAACTAACAGTATTCGTTTTTTCTTTTTATTATTCTGTTCTTTATCCATAAGTATTTCTCACAGAAAAAAGCCCATAACAAAGTTACGGGCTTTTAGCTCAAATAATAATTATTCAGCGTCTTCCTTCTTTTTAAGAGCAGTAAGGATAGCTGCGCCAGCGCCCATAGCTAATAAACCGGCAGAAGCTGCAGCTCCGGTCTTAGGAGACTTAGTGCTTTCGCTCTTAACAGTTGTTGCTTTAGTAGTTGTTTCCTTCTCGGTTGTTTCTTCTTCTTCCTCTTCGTCTTCATTAACGATAGCGTTAGCGATAACCTCGCCGGCATAAGCGTCAGCAACCAGAACAGTTATTGAATTACCGTCTTCAGAAACGATTGTATAATCAACTCCCTCTGACATACCGGGGAATTCCCAGCCGATAAGCTCGCCGTCACCTGTGTAGGTAAAGGTAATCTTTCTGGGCTCGTCAGGGTCAGTTGCATGAGTAATTTCGTCAGAGGGTTTACCGTTTACCTCTGTAACAATCTCAATAGCGCCCTTTGTTTCTTCAACGCTTCCTACTGCTGCAAAGGCGTTAACGCTGATAGCGCCTACAGAGAAAAGCATTACTAATGAAAGTACAACTGAAAGAATCTTCTTCATAATATACACCTCTGTTTGATATGGATATTTCTCCAACATAATTAATCAATGAAATTATAGCATATATAAATTAATTTGTAAAGATAAATTTTTAATTTTTTTATTTTGCTTTTTTAGACAAAACAAATTGTATGTTTCTATTGTCCGTACTACAAGATGTTGAATCAGGCGAGTTTCGCCTTGCCTGTACAGAGTTCATAATACCTTCCTTTTTGCTCAAGGAGGTCAGCGTGGTCGCCCCTCTCAATAATGCTGCCGTTTTCAAGCACCATTATAGCGTTTGAGTTGCGGACGGTTGAGAGCCTGTGAGCGATAACGAACACCGTTCTGCCTACCATAAGACGGTCCATACCGTGCTCAATATGCGCCTCCGTTCTTGTATCAACCGAGGAGGTCGCCTCATCAAGAATCATAACCGGCGGGTCCGCAACAGCAGCGCGGGCAATCGCAAGAAGCTGGCGCTGGCCCTGGGAAAGATTATCGCCGTCGCCCGTAATCTCGGTATCATAGCCCTTTTCAAGGTGCTTAATGAACGAATGAGCGGAAGCGAGCTTTGCCGCCTCAATACATTCCTCATCCGTTGCGTCAAGCCTGCCGTAGCGGATATTTTCCATTATAGTTCCCGTAAACAGGTGGGTATCCTGAAGCACCATTGCAAGCGACCTTCTGAGGTCCGCCTTTTTAATTCGTTTTATATCAATACCGTCGTAGGTAATACTGCCCTCCTGAATATCATAAAAGCGGTTAATCAGGTTGGTAATCGTTGTTTTTCCCGCACCCGTTGAGCCTACGAACGCTATTTTCTGAGCAGGCTTAGCGTAAAGGCTGATGTTATTGAGCACCTGCTTGCCCTCAACATATGAGAACGAAACGTTGTCAAACACAACCTTGCCCTCAACGCGGATTCTCTCCTCGCCGTCAACCCAGTACCAGCGCTTGCCGTTTTCATCGGCAACCTCTTCAAGTCTTACGGTACCCTCGTCAATCTCGCTTTCGGTATCCATAACCTCAAATACTCTCTCTGCACCCGCGAGAGCGGAGAAAATATTATTCATCTGGTTCATAATCTGGTTTATCGGCTGAGTGAACTGCTTTAGCGAGCTGAGGAAGGTAAAAAACGTTCCTATGCTTACGGTTCCCTGAAGCACAAAAAACGCGCCGACAAGCGTATTTGTTGCATAAGAGGCGTTATTGATACCCGTTGAGCAGGGTCCCATAATACCCGAATAAAAGCTTGCTTTGGCAGCGTTTTGGCGGTACCGCTCGTTACATTCGTCAAAAGCCTCCTTAGCCGCCTCCTCGTGGTTGAACACCTTAACGACCTTAACGCCCTCAACGGACTCCTCAATATTGCCGTTCATCTTACCGAGAGAGGACTGCTGAAGCTTGAAATACTTTCGCGTTTTCTTTGCGATTGAGGTTGAGGTAATCAGCATTACAACGAGAAAAACGAACGCAACAATAAACATCCTCCACTCAAGGCGGATAAGCATAATTATATAGCCTATGAACATAAATACGGATGAAACGAGCTGAACGACGGTCTGCTCAAGCATCATCTGAATATTATCAACGTCGTTGGTAAATCGGCTCATAACCTCGCCGTGAGTACGTCCGTCAAAAAATCTCAGCGGCAGAGTCTGCATATGGTCAAAGAGGTCTTTTCTTATTGTATTAGTTGTTGAATAAGCGATTTTAACCATTATCCTTGCCTGGATAAAGCTGAAAAGCGCTGCGCCCGTATAGAGCGAAGCAACTATGGCAAGATTTTTGCCGAGAAGCTTTACCCCGACAGTTTTAAAGGTTCCTTCGCCTATTGTTCTTGCAACGTCGTCAAGAATCGGCTTAAGCCAGTACGACGCGCCTATTGAACACACCGTTGTTAAAACGAGCGAGATAAATACAATTATAAGCAGCAGCTTTCTTCTTCCGAAATACTGCAGTATTCTCATAGCGGTTTTGCCCGCGTTTTTGGGCTTTACTACGCCCGGATTTCTTCCGTGGGGACCCGGCATTATTCCTGCACCCCCTTCTGCTGTGTTTCATATATTTCCTGATAGATAGCGTTGTTTGCAAGAAGCTCGTCATGCTTGCCCGAGCCCTTTATTTCACCGTCGTCGACGACGAGGATTTTATCCGCATTCTGAACCGAGGAAATTCGCTGAGCAATAATGAATACGGTTGTATCCTTGAGCTCATTATAAAAGCTCTCGCGGATTTTTGCCTCCGTTGCGGTATCAACCGCCGAGGTGCTGTCGTCAAGAATAAGTATTTTAGGATTTTTAATCATCGCGCGCGCGATACAGAGCCTCTGCTTCTGACCGCCCGAGAGATTTACGCCGCCCTGAGAGAGGTCGGTTTCATAGCCGTCGGGCTGCTCTTTGATGAAGCCGTCAGCCTGGGCTGATTTACAAGCCTCCTCGATTTCCTCATCCGTCGCGTCAGCCTTGCCCCAGCGGATATTATCCCTGATTGAGCCCGAAAACAGAACGTTTTTCTGAAGCACAACACCCATAATATCGCGCAGCGAGGCTATATCGTAATCTCTTACGTCAACGCCGTCAACGAGGACTCTTCCCTCATTGACGTCATAAAGACGGGGGATAAGATTTACAAGGCTCGTTTTACCGCTGCCCGTTGAGCCGATTATGCCTATAATCTCTCCCGCCTCGGCGGTAAAGCTTATATTTTTAAGCACCCTGTCGTTTTCAACGTAGCCGAAGGAAACGTTATCAAATTCAACCTTACCCTTCGGGCTTTCGGGGAAGAAGGG
Organism: Ruminococcaceae bacterium UBA3751; assembly: GCA_002371215.1. Classification (GTDB taxonomy): domain Bacteria; phylum Bacillota; class Clostridia; order Oscillospirales; family Acutalibacteraceae; genus Eubacterium_R. The sequence goes on from DFGL01000018.1 coordinate 7,462, forward strand.
CTCGGCGGGGTTAACGATGTCTATTTTCTCATCAAGAACCTCAACAACTCTGTCGCCGCAGGCTTTAGCCCTTGCAATCATTATAAACATCATTGAAACCATCATAATGTTCATAAGCACCTGAACGATATAGTTGGCAAAAACGGAAATCTCGCCTACGTCCATTTTGCCTATATACGCGTCGTTAGCGCCTCGATAATAAACGTAGATAATAATTCCGTTGAGAATCAGCATAAGAAGAGGCATAACGGAAACTATAATTCCCGCCGCCTTTGCGCCCATTTCGGCAAGCTCGTCGCTGGCTGTATGGAACTTTTTCTCCTCTCTGTCCTCGCGGACGTACGCCTTTACTACGCGGATTCCGATAAGGTTCTCCTGAACGACGCGGTTAACGTTGTCTATTTTCTTCTGCATTTTTTCAAACAGCGGAAAGCCTATACGAAGCCCGAGAATTACAAGGACTACGATAACGGGAAAAACCGCAACGAGAATAAGCGAAAGACGCGGATTTATCCTTACCGCCATTATCGCCGCTACTATCATCAGCGCGGGCGCTCTGAACAGCATACGCAGCCCGAAAAGCAAAGTGTTCTGAAGTGCGGTTATATCGTTTGTCATTCGCGTTGTAAGCGATGAAGTGGAGAATTTATCAATGTTTTTAAATGAAAAATCGCTGATTTTTTTGTACACGTCTTTTCTCACTCTGTACGAAAAACGCTGAGCTGCTTCTGACGACGCCTTCATTGTACCGAGACCGCCGGCAAGCCCTATAACCGCAAGCAGGAACATACCGAGGCCGAAAAGAATAATCGCGTTTTTATCCGCAGTGCCGTTTTCAACTCTGCTGTGAAGAGATTCCGCAAGCTTAGGCATTGAAAGCTCGCACGCTGCCTCAACAATCATTCCCATTGCGGAAACGCCGCAGAGAAGCCATAGTCCGCGCATATATTTAGCAAGTTTTTTAAGCAAATTATCACTCCCTGTCCGCATTTGCTCAAATGATTTGTTATTATATCATAAAAAAATATTAATTACAACTTTTTAGGGATTAATAAATATATTGATTATATTTATCTTGTATGGTAAAATATGTCATTAATACTGAGGTGATAGTATGGATTATAATCTTTGCGATATAAATACGGTTACGGCGCTGCTGAAAAGACACGGCTTCAAATTTTCCAAATCGCTCGGACAGAACTTCATTATTGATGAGGAAATCTGCCCCGCGATTGCCGAAGCGCTTAATGCAGACAGAAAAACTGCCGTTCTTGAAATAGGCCCCGGAATAGGAGTTCTTACCAAAGAGCTCTGCCGCGTTGCGGGAAAGGTTGTTTCCGTTGAACTTGATAAAAGGCTCTTCCCCGTTTTGGAGGAAACGCTCGGCGACTTTGGCAATTTCACGCTCGTTGAGGGCGATTTTATGAAGCTTGACCTCGCTGAGCTTATTGAGAAAGAATTCAGCGGATATGACAAAATCAAGGTCTGCGCCAATCTTCCCTACTACATCACCTCCCCCGTTATTATGACTCTGCTTGAGAGCAGACTGCCGATTGATGAAATCGTTGTTATGGTACAGCGCGAGGCGGCTCAGAGGCTCTGTGCCGAGGCGGGTACGAAGGAATGCGGAGCGGTAAGCGCCGCTATTCAGTACTACGGCAATGCGGAAATACTTTTTGAGGTGGGCAGGGAAAGTTTTATGCCCTCGCCAAAGGTGGACAGCGCGGTTATCAGAATTACTCCGATAGCCGACAAAGGCTACGGAATTGATAACGAAAAGGCGTTTTTCGCCCTCGTTAAAGCTGCGTTTTCGCAAAGGCGCAAAACGGCGGTGAACTCGGTTTCCGCTACTCTCGGGATACCAAAGGATAAAGTTACCGAAGCGCTCAGGGAGCTTTCTCTTGATGAAAATATAAGAGCGGAAAAACTTACTATGGAGGACTTTGCAGGCTTAACAAAGCGCCTGTTCTGATAATATGAAGGATAATACTGTTGTTTTCAGCGATTACAAAATACCTAAGGCGGTGGCAACGCTTGCGCTGCCCTCAATGCTCGGTATGCTGATTAATATTGTTTACAATCTTGCGGATACGTTTTTTGTCGGTCAGACGGGCGACGCAAATCAGGTTTCGGCAGTTTCGGTTGCAATGCCGCTGTTTCTGCTTTTTCTCGCTATAGGAAATCTTTTCGGCGTTGGCGGCTGCGCGTTCATAAGCCGTTCGCTCGGCGAGGGAAAAAGGGATAAAATCAAAACTATTTCCTCCTTCTGCGTTTACGCGGGAATTATGGCGGGAGCTGCTTTTGCGGTGCTTTTTATGATATTCAGGCGCCGCGTTCTCTACGTTGTAGGCGCCTCCGATTCAAGCATTGATTTTGCGGTTGATTACCTTTTCTGGATAGCGCTCGGCGCTCCGTTTATTGTAAGCGCAATTTGCATAGGTAACCTTATAAGGGGCGAGGGTGCGGCAAAGCAGTCAATGTTCGGTATGGTTATAGGACAGATTACCAATATTATACTTGACCCGATTTTTATTCTCGGCGCGGGCGATAAGCTTTTCGGCTTTCACCTTCCGTTCGGCTTCGGCTTAGGCGTTGCGGGAGCGGCGATAGCTACCGTGCTCGGAAACATAGTTTCCGTTTTATACTTCGTTATATATTTCCTCCGCGGGAAATCAATCCTTTCAATCACGCCGAAGCGCTTTTCGGCTAAAAACGGCATTTTCAGGGGCGTTGTAAGCGTTGGCGCGCCCGCCGCGCTCAACAATCTTCTTATGAGCGTTTCCAATATAGTTATAAATATGTTCCTCTCCCACTACGGAGACGAAGCGGTTGCCGCAATGGGCGTTGCGATGAAGGCGAATATGCTCGTCGTTATGCTCCAGCTCGGGCTCGCTCAGGGAATTCAGCCGCTCGTAGGCTACTGCTACGGAGCTAAGAATTATATAAGAATGAAAAAGACAATGCGCTTTTCAATGCTCTGCAATATTGCAATCGGCGCAACGATGACGGCAGTTTACATCTTTGCACGAAGGCAGGTTATCAGTATGTTCATTGATAACGCAGCCGTTATTGACTACGGAGTTAAAATGCTTACGGCGCTTATGAGCTCAGGCGCGCTTATAGGCATAATGTTCATAATTAACTTCTCATTTCAGGGAATGGGAAAAGGCTTTCAGTCGCTGCTGCTTGCGGTAGGAAGGCAAGGGCTTATCTATATACCTCTGTTGTTCATTATGGATAAACTAATAGGGCTTGAGGGAATAATCTGGGCTCAGCCCGCTGCAGACTTTGTATGTATCGTTGCAAGCCTTATAATGTTCCGCATTGTGGTTAACAAACTGGAGCGCCAAAAAGAGGGTGAAAACTATGAAAAGCAGGCATCCTGAATTAAAAAACACTAAGATTACGGACAGCTTCTGGAGCGGTATTCAGGAGCTTGTCCGTAATTCCGTTATACCCTATCAGTACGAGGCGATTAACGACAGAATTGAGGGGGCTGAAAAGAGCTATTCCGTTGAGAATTTCGTTAAAGCGGGCAAAATTGCAGCGGCTCTCAGAGAAGGTAAAAGCGTTCCCGTTTACCCTGCTGACAAATGGGTTTACGATGATAATAACGCCGATAAAAACGCTTTTCACGGCTGGGTTTTTCAGGACAGCGACGTTTATAAATGGCTTGAGGCGGCGGCGTATTCCCTTAGCTGTAAGCCCGATTATGAGCTTGAAAAGAGAGCGGACGGAATAATCGACCTCGTCTGCGCCGCTCAGCTTGAAAACGGCTATCTTGACACGCTTTATATCATTAATAACCGCGATGAAATCTTTACTAATTTAAAGGATTTCCACGAGCTTTACTGTTTCGGTCATCTTGCCGAGGCGGCGGTTGCCTACTATAACTCAACGGGCAAGGATAAGCTTCTTAATGCCGCTCTGCGCTTTGCGGATTTAATCTGTAAAACCTTCGGCGAAAGCGGAGTAAAGGGCTACCCCGGGCACGAAATTGCGGAGCTCGCCCTCGTTAAGCTTTACGAGGCGACGGGCGAAAAAAGATACCTCAAAACCGCAGAATTTTTCATTGAGGAGCGCGGCAAAAAGCCGTATTATTACGATATAGTTCTCGGCAGAAAGACCGTTGACGATAACTACCATTACAACCAGGCGCATATTCAGCCTAAATATCAGAAGGAGGCTGTCGGCCACGCGGTAAGAGGCGTTTATCTTTACAGCGGAATGGCGGATATTGTACGCCATACGGACGATGCGGAGCTTTATTCCGCCTGCAAAGCGCTCGCCGAAAACATAATTAATAAGAAGATGTACATAACGGGCGGTATCGGCGCAACGGTTGACGGCGAGGCGTTCAGCTTTAACTATGACCTTCCGAACGACCTTGCTTACGCTGAGACCTGCGCCTCAATAGGCTTTATCTTTTTTGCAAGGCGTATGCTTGAAATTGAACCGAATGCCCAAATTGCCGCGGCGGCGGAACGCGCTCTCTACAACACCGTGCTTTCGGGAATGAGCGAGGACGGAACCCGTTTTTTCTACGTCAATCCGCTTGAGGTGCTGCCGGATGCTTCGCATAAGGACAGCAGAAAAAGGCATATAAAGCCCGTAAGGCAAAAATGGTTTGGCTGCGCCTGCTGTCCGCCTAACCTTGCAAGGCTTATTTCCTCGCTCGGCGAATACGCGCTGACTGAAAACGAAAGCGCGGTTTATATTCATCAGTACGTCGGCGGCGAATATAAGATTGAAAACGGCGCGGTAATAATTAACTCGGATTACTCCGAAAGCGGCAGGGTTAATTTTATGATTACGCCCGAAAGAGCGTTCACCCTTGCGCTGAGAATACCCGATTGGTGCGATAACTTCAGCATTTCAGCGCCTTATAAAACAAAAGACGGCTATGCTCTTATTGACATAACCGAAAAAAGCGAAATACTTATTGAATTTGAAATTAAACCGCGGCTCGTTAAATGCTCAAACCTTGTGCGCGCAAATATCGGCAGGGCGGCGGTAATGCGCGGACCGTTTGTATACTGTATTGAAGGCGCGGACAACGGCGAAAATCTGCAGCTGCTCAGCCTTTCGCCGAAAAGTGCTCTGAAATACGAAAACGGCATAATAACCGCAGAAGGCTTCAGGGAAGAGCCCGACAGCGAGCTGTACTGCGAATACAAGCCTGCCAAAACCGAAAAAACAAAAATCACCTTCATCCCCTATTATAAATGGGGCAACAGAGGTGAAAACGAAATGCAGGTTTATATAGAAATTAATAATTAAGAGTTAAGAATTAAGAATTATCGGCTACAATAAAACTACTTTTTAAGATAACGGAAAGGATAAAAATGATTAAGGTAAGTGAAGTTTATAAAACGCCGCCGACGGAATTTAAAACGGAGCTGCAAAAGCAGGTTTACGAAACGCTTGAGGCACTGAACATTGAATACAAAAGAGTTGATAACGACCCCGCGGTTACTATGGATGACTGCGTAGAAATCAATAAAAAACTTGATTGCACGGTTGTGAAAACGCTGTTTCTCTGCAACCGCCAGAAAACAAAGTTTTATCTTTTCGTTATGCCCGACGGCAAGCCCTTCGTAACCAGGGAATTCGGCGCGGCTCTCGGCGTTTCAAGGGTGTCCTTCGCCCCGCCCGAGCTTCTGCTTGAAAAGGTGGGCGTTGAGGTCGGCGCGACTACGGTTTTCGGTCTGCTGCTTGATAAGGAAAACGAAATCCGTACGGTATTTGACAAGGATGTTTTAGCCGATGAAAAATACGGCTGTACGGACGGCACGACAACGGGCTATATGTGCGTTAAAACGAAGGATATAACCGAAAAGTTTTTACCTTATGTTAACCATAATTACGAAATAATATAAAGAATTAAGAGTGAAGGGTTTAGGATTTAGGATTTAGGGGTTAGGATAAATTAAGGGAGGGTTTCGTACCCTCCCGTTTTTAATTTATTTTATTTTTTAACCGATTCTACTATTCCCTCAGCGAGTCCTGCTACCGATGCAATTTCGCTCGGAATAATAATCTTTGTAGCCTGGCCGTCAGCCGCCTTTGCGAACGCCTCCATAGCCTTGAGCTTAAGAACTGCGTCGTTTGCGTTTGCTTCATTGAGCATTTTAATTGCGTCAGCCGAAGCCTTCTGAACGGTTGCGATAGCGAGAGCCTCACCCTCGGATTCGCGGATTTTAGCCTCTTTAACAGCCTCTGCGCGGAGGATTGCGCTCTGCTTTTCAGCCTCAGCCTCAAGGATTTTACTCTCCTTATGACCCTCTGCAACAAGGATTCTTGACTGCTTTTCACCCTCTGCACGAAGGATAGCCTCACGGCGCTCACGCTCTGCCTTCANNAGCCTGTGAATGGTGACAAAAGATAAAACATAGTCAATAAGCATAAGCAGAGCAATTGACAAAGACACAACCAGGCTGACTATATCGGGGATTTTGACAATTCCCAATCTGATAAACGGTATTAGAATTTTTACGCAGAAAACTCCGCCTAATCCCATAATAACAACAAATGGAAATGTCAGGTAACTGCCGATGTTAAATTTTAAATTGGAGTAATCCCAAGGCTTACAGCCGAGAATTTTTTCACCGATAAAGCCTGCGATAACCGTGAAAAATGACAACAGCAAAGCTGAGCCGATAAAGATAATCAAAAAATTATCCGTTAACGGCTTAAAAACGACATAGCAAATCACCGCTCCCGCTCCGTATGCAGGACAGAACGGGAGTGTTAAAAATCCATTATCGTAAAACTTTTTCTCGCTGAAAAAGTGATAAAGACTGCTGAAAAGCCAGCCGAGAAATGAAATTATAATGAAATACCAGAGTAAATGTATCCAGTACAAAAAATCACCTAAAATTTATTTTTTATCCTGCCAAATCTCTTTAATCGCAGTAACTGAGCCGGCAAGTCCCTGAATGTCGGACGGAATGATAATCTTTGTCGCCTGTCCGTCGGCAGCCTTTGCAAACGCCTCAAGGCTTTTGAGCTGAATGATTTTATCGGTAGGCGCGGCTTCGTTGAGCATCTTAAGCGCGTCGGCGTTAGCCTTTTGTACAGTCATAATCGCTTCGGCTTCACCCTGCGCCTCGCGGATTTTCTGCTCCTTAACGGCGTCTGCCTTAAGAATAGCGGATTCCTTCAAGCCCTCGGCAACGAGGATTTGACTGCGCTTTTCACCCTCGGCGTCAAGAATACGGGCGCGTCTTTCGCGTTCTGCCTTCATCTGCTTTTCCATCGCGTCCTGAATTTCACGCGGAGGAATAATGTTTTTAAGCTCAACACGGTTTACCTTAATGCCCCACGGGTCCGTTGCCTCGTCAAGAATAACGCGGATTTTTGCGTTAATAGTATCGCGCGAGGTAAGGGTTGAGTCAAGCTCGAGGTCGCCGATGATGTTACGAAGCGTTGTTGCCGAAAGGTTTTCAATAGCGGAAATCGGGCTTTCAACGCCGTAGCAATAGAGCTTCGGGTCCGTAATCTGGAAGAACACAACGGTATCAATCTGCATTGTTACATTATCCTTTGTGATAACGGGCTGCGGCTTGAAATCTACAACCTGCTCCTTAAGGGATACGGTTTTTGCTACTCTTTCAATGAACGGGATTTTAACGTGGAGCCCCGTTTCCCACGTTGTGCTGTAAGCTCCGAGGCGCTCAATAACGAATGCCTTTGACTGCGGAACTATTCTGATGTTTGTTAAAATAAGTGCTGCAACTGCAACGAAAAGTAAAATCAAAATGATAATTAATGTTGAATTCATATCTTTCTCCTTTAAATTAATTACTATTAATACTTTATTTAGTGTGTACAATCAGCTTTACGCCGTCAATTTTTTCAACAACTACTATGCTGTCCTTTGGGATTATGCTTTTATCCGAGGAGCGAGCAGACCAGGTTTTACCGTCCGCCTTGACAAGCCCCGTTGAAAGCAAATTGTTTATTTCCTCTGTTACGACGGCGTCCTGCCCTATACAGCGGTCAGCGTTGGTTTTTTCCACCTTGCTGTTAAGCCTTTTCTTAACAATCGGCCTTGTGGCTATCAGCGTTACAAGCGTTACCGCAACGAAAACTATAAGCTGAAGCTTAATATCGCCGCCGCAGAAGGCTGTAATCAGCGCGCCTATTGACCCGAGAACAAACCATATTGACACAAGCTGAGCAGTTATGCCCTCAAGAAAACCGAAAGCAACTATTGCAACCGCCCAAAAGATATACATTTTTGTCATACACTGCGCTCCTTTCTTTAAAATTCATATAAAATCGGAATAGAATTATTAATAAATATTTATTACATATTTATTGTTCTTCAATCTCTTTTCCTTTTCCATATGTTGACCATATTATACCATATTTTGCGGATTTTTTCAATATGTTGGGGTTAAGAGGCGCTGAGATTTACAATTTATTCATAATTACATACTACCCCTTGTATATAAAAATATCCGCTGTTATTCCTGTTGTATGCAGAAAAAAACGCTTTTTAAAAAATATTTTTGGAAAAATTAAATTTTTTAATGTTCGTTTAATATTCGGGGGTTAAATTGTACTCAACAAAGGGAGGGAAACAAAAAACCCAAACTTTGTCATGACACTTTTCATATATACTCTCCTTACAATGACGCTTAGCGTCAAAGGAAAGACCGCCTGACCCCTTGGGCGGTCTTTTCTTTTCAGCGATTAGCGGTCAGCAGCGTTATTGCTGCCAACAATTCTTAATTCTTAATTCTTAATTAAAAACGGGCAGGATATCCTGCCCGTTTAATGATTTATTATTTTTTAAGCTCATCAAGGCTTCTGCCGGGAGCGCCGTGGCACTTCTTATACTTCTTGCCGCTGCCGCAGGGACACGGATCGTTAGGTCCGATTTTCTTTTCCTTACGGATTGTAACCTGCTTTGCGTTGCTCTCGGTTTCGCTTGAGGAGGTTGAGGTAACTCTTGCAACCGCTCTTCTCTGAACGTCAGCTCTGTGGCGGGGCATAAGGGTTAACATCATCTTAGCTGTATCCTCGCGGATAGCGTCCGTCATCTCTTCAAACATTTCGCCTGATTCCATACGGTAAGCAACTACCGGGTCACGCTGAGCATAGGAACGAAGGTGGATACCCTTCTTTAAGTCATCCATTGCGTCAATGTGGTCCATCCAGTAGGTATCAACGTTTCTTAAGAGAATCATTCTCTGGAAATCACCGAACATAGGCTCGCCGAGCTGTTCGCGCTTAGCCTCAACGATTTCGGCAGCTCTGTGCTGAAGAAGCTCTGTTGTTGAAGCAACCGTAAGCTCCTCAACGTCCTTGAAGTCGTCATCGTCAGCGATGTTCCACTCCTTGTACTTCTCGCGGAGGCCTTCAATGTTCCAATCGTCCTTATTGTCGCCTGCAAAGTAAGCGGTAACTGTATCGGAGATATTCTGGTCAATCATCTTGCCGATGGTTTCGGTAAGGTCGAGTCCGTCAAGCACCTGGTCACGCTGCTTGTAGATAAGCTCTCTCTGACGGTTCATAACGTCGTCGTACTGGAGAGTATTCTTTCTGATTTCAAAGTTCTTGCCCTCTACCTTCTTCTGGGAGGATTCAACGGTCTTGGAGATGAATTTGCTTTCAATCGGCATATTCTCGTCTTCGGTGAGTTTTGCCATCATAAGCTGCATTCTGTCGCCGCCGAAGAGACGCATAAGGTCGTCCTCACAGGAGAGGAAGAACTGGCTTGCGCCGGGGTCGCCCTGACGGCCCGAACGTCCGCGCAGCTGGTTATCAATACGGCGTGCGTCGTGTCTTTCAGTACCGAGAATGAAGAGACCGCCTGCCTCGCGTACCTTATCAGCCTCGTCAACAATCTCCTCCTTGAACTTCTTTTCAAGCTCAATAAAGGTTCTTCTTGCCTCAAGGATTTCTTCATCGTCTGTTTCGCCGAAGCCCGTTGCCTCACGAATCTGATAGTTAGTAAACTTCATCTTCTTCATCTGAGCCTTAGCGAGGAACTCTGCGTTACCGCCGAGCATAATATCGGTACCACGGCCTGCCATATTTGTTGAAATAGTTACCTGGCCGTACTTACCTGCCTGAGCAACAATCTCAGCCTCTTTTTCGTGGTTCTTAGCGTTAAGTACGTTGTGCGGGATACCCTCTTTTTTAAGGAGCTTTGAAAGGTGCTCTGACTTTTCAATGCTGATAGTACCAACGAGCACGGGCTGACCCTTTGCATGGCACTCCTTAATCTTTTCAATAACGTTGTGGTACTTGCCCTTTTCAGTCTGGAAAATAACGTCCGGTTTATCGTCACGGATAAGCGGCTTATTTGTCGGGATTTCAACAACGTCAAGCTTATAGATTTCGTCAAATTCACGAGCCTCGGTAGCAGCGGTACCTGTCATACCGGAAAGCTTTTTATAAAGACGGAAGTAATTCTGGAAGGTGATGGTTGCAAGAGTTTTGCTCTCGTGCTCAACCTTAACGCCCTCTTTAGCCTCAAGAGCCTGGTGGAGGCCTTCGTTATAACGTCTGCCCTCCATAATACGGCCCGTAAATTCATCAACGATTTTAACCTGACCATCCTTAACAACATAGTCAATATCTCTTGTCATAACGCCGTGAGCCTTGATAGCCTGGTCAATATGATGACGGAGGGTTGTATGCTCAATATCGGTAATGTTTTCAACGTTGAAAAATTCCTGAGCCTTTTTGATACCTGATTCAAGAAGAGTTGCCGTTTTAGCCTTTTCGTCAACGATATAGTCGCCGTCGTAATTCTCTTCAATATCCTGCTTGTCGTCAGTCTTTGCAACCTTAACCATAGTAAGAGTCTGAGCAAACTGGTCAGCCTGACGGTAAAGGTCTGTTGAAGCGTCGCCCTTACCGCTGATGATAAGAGGAGTACGCGCCTCATCGATAAGGATCGAGTCAACCTCATCGACGATTGCGAAGATGTGGCCTCTCTGTACCTTCTGCTCCTTGTACTGAACCATATTGTCACGGAGATAGTCAAAGCCCATCTCGTTATTTGTGCCGTAAGTAATATCGCAGTTATAAGCCTCCTGGCGCTCTGCGTTGCTCTTTTCGTGGATAATAAGACCAACGGAAAGTCCGAGGAAACGGTAAACCTTACCCATCCACTCGGAGTCACGCTTTGCAAGGTAGTCGTTAACTGTTACAATATGAACGCCCTCGCCTGTAAGAGCGTTAAGATATGCGGGAAGGGTTGCAACAAGGGTTTTACCTTCACCGG
>DFGL01000007.1 GCA_002371215.1 Ruminococcaceae bacterium UBA3751
GTAATAGACTGAGTTCTTTTCCGTTGCGTCCTTAATCTCCGCGGCAATTTTTTTGCGCTCCTTCTGAAGCTGCTCTACTGTTGATTTAAGCATTGCAACCTGAGCGCCGTCCTTAGCTTCCTTGGCTTTTTTCATTTTATTAAGCGCATTGTGGAGCTTTAGCTCGTTATCATCCTCGCGGGTAAACAGCGTATCAAAAACAGAATTGTCAAATTTAACAATACCCTTTGGAAAATACTTTTTAATCGCCTTTTCGGAGGCTTTAATCTGAGAAGCCTGCATAAGCGCTTCTCTTCTTCTCTCCCTTTCAGGCTCGGTATTTTTTGGCATAGCCTTTGCCGCAGCCTTTGTTACGGTTGAAGCGGATATAAAGCCGTCAAGACCTGCGCTGACCATTCGTCTTGCATTTTCAAGCTGAAGATTGCCGTATTCGGTTTCAAACCTTGTAAGCTCTTTTTGAACAACCAACGCAATTTCAATCTTTTCGTTTTCCTCAAGCTGTTCTTTGATTACAGCCTTATCCGCGCCCTTTTTCTGAATTACATTAGGCTCTTTTTCGCAGTATTCTTCAGATTCCTTGATTATATCAACGGTTTCAACAAGAGCGTCGTTACTCAGGACGTTGTTGCCGTAATCCTCAAACAGCGCTCTGATTTTAAGAACGCGTACCATTGCCTTCTGCTTTGTTTCCGAAAGGTCATAGAAGAAAAACGGAATAACGTTGAGCGCGGCGCCTACCGCCGAGGCAATTATAAGCACGCTGCTGATACTGATAAAATACGATTTATCGTACAGTACGTCGTAAACGTTTGAGCCGTCGTATCCGAGAGAAACCGCAACGCTCTGATTAAGTCCCGAGCGCTCGTAAAGCATAGGCAGAACAAAGCCCGTTACAAGAGTTACCACCTCGCCGATAAGCCCTACGGCAGCGAACATACCGTCAATTCTTTCGCCCGTTACGTACTGCTGATAATCCCTTATATCCGCATTTACGCTCGGCGTTAAAAGATGGCCGAGAGAGGTTATGAACTGATTTATAAAGGTGAAAACCAGAAGCAGCCAGATAATGCTCCCCGAGCCCGTCATACGAATAATGGGAAGCATTGTAAGAATGAATACTATATTGAGAAGATTAGTACAGATAAGTATTTTCTTTTTGCCGTATTTTCTTATAAAGAACGGCGCAACAAGATTAGGCCAGAAAGAGGCGTTTCCGGCTATAGCGACAATTATGGAATACTGAGCGGGCGTTGCGGCGTGCTGATAGTTATAGAGCCAGCCGAGTATTCCGTTAAACGAGTTTTCAAGAAAGCCGAGCCACCCCGCAAGCGAGATAATCCAGAAATACTTATTCCTTGCGATAGCACGGAAAGCGTCCGTAAACTTCATTCCGATAACATGGGTTTTCGCCTGAACAATCTTTTCCTCGGTGTTTACATAAACGAGTACGGAAATTGCAAAGCCTGCAAGAAGCATCGGCGGAAAGAGAACGCGGTAAATCTTCAGATTGTAAAGCGTGTTATCCCCCGTTATCATTTTGGCAACGAGCGGAAGAAAAATATTCGCAATAGAGGGCGAAAAGTTTTCAACAACGCTCCTTACGGAAAGCACGTCGGAGCGCTCTATACTGTTCGGCGAAAGAACGTTAATCAGGCTGTCGTATGCGTCGTTATAAAACTTAAAGAAGAACTGAAAGCCTATATTAAACGCAAGAACTACGGCGCATTTCCAGAACAGAGTCATCCTTTCGTACGGCATCCAGATAAACGCAGCGCCAAGGATTACCGTCGGTATTCCCATAGAGATAAGATACGGTCTGTACTTACCCTTCATTGAGCGCGTGTTATCAATCATCTTTGCCCTGAGAGCGGTAAGCGGAAAGCCCGAAAGCACGCTCAGAATATAAATAATATAGAGCGCGGAGGGGTCAATGCCGATTGTATTGCCGATTAGCGTATTGCCCACAACAATCATCATCTGATTAATGCAGTAAACTATAAACTTAACGCCTATTCCGCCAAAGGAAAGCGAGGCAATTTCCTTAAAGGTCATATACCTGCCCTTAGGCGGAACGCTCCAGTATTTTTTTAAGTCGCCGAGGAGAGTTTTTACTTTTGTTTTCATATTAAAGCTCCTTAAAAAATGAAGGTGTTTACGGATTTCGGCGTAAGCTTTACGCTCTTAATGTTTTCGTATTCCTCAAGGCTTCTGCTCTCATCGGTTACAATGTGGCGCGCCGCTTTCGGAAGGGTTATTTCCTTTGCTTTATCTTTTTCATTAATAACGATTAAAACTGTCTTTTCGCCATCATAAAACGCAAGGAGCATAAGCTCGCCGTCGCCGCAATCAGCAAAAATTCGCCTTGCGCCGTACGGGATGTATTTTGAAAAATTCCCCGTTACATAGTAGCGCTTTGTAAGCTCATAGGTTTTATTTTCGGGGTTGATATAAATAAGTCCGTCGCAGTAATCAACCTCGGAAACAGCTATCCAGTGCTGCCACGAGGTTACGTTGAGAATGCTGATATCCTCGTACATAACCCTTGCCGTAACGAGCGCAGAGTTCATCGTACTGTCGCGCCCGCCCTGCATATGGCACCATTCGCTCATTTTAACGGGCATATCGGGATACTTACTGTCAAGATACTTTCTGAAACGCTTTAAGTACGCGATTCTGTTATTGATGAACGGGAGCGGAAAATGAAGAAAATAGGAGTGAACGTCAACTCCGTCAAGCCGTTTTACCGTTTGCGGATAGCGGAGGAGCTCTCGGGTATAGGATTTATTAAACCACCGTATATCCCCCGATTCAACGCCCGAAAGCTTTACGCAGTCAAGACTCGGGCGCTTTTCCATCTCTTCGGCAAAAAGCTTCATAAGCCTTCCCGCCTGCCGCGGAGAATAATGGCAGCCCTCCTGACCGCCCGTCCAAATCCAGAAAGGCTCATTAACCGGCGAAATGTACTTAACGGGAACGCCTTCATTGATAAAATGCTCCGTAATATCAAGGCAGTATTTTACAAAAGGCTTATAGTTTTCCGCGCTGAGATTCGTTCTGAAAAGGCTCGTTTTATCAAGGTGCGATTTATTGTTTTTTGTAAGGCTTTCGGGCGGTGAATTAACAAAGAGAATAACCTCCTTTGCGCCGTCCTTTACAGCCTGCTTCATCATATAAACGGCGTTTTCATCCTTACTGAAATCGTAGCCTTTATTATCGGTTAAAAAAGACTCTGTTCTTCTCAGGGGATTGTCAATATCGCCCCTGCCCGAATCCTTTGAGCCCGCTCCGATATTATAGCGGTAGGTACGCAGCGCAATACCGTTTTCGTCGCTGAAAAGAAGGCGGGAGATTTCGTCTTTGTTTTCCCATCCGCCGACAAGCTGCGCCCACCACGCTCCGCTCGCCCCGAAGCCTTCAAATTTCTGATACCTTTTATTGTCATCAAGTTTAATTTCCATAATCTTAACCTTAAATATACATAAATATGATATATATTCTTTTTTACATTATAACCGCTTTGTAACACTGTGTCAATGCAATAACCAAAAAGATAAAACCGCCTGATTCTAAATTCAGACGGTCTATTATTATGTTATTATTAAAGTATTTCTTTGTTGGAAACGATGAAGGTCATACGCTCTTCAAAGGACGGTCCGCCGTGGTCTTTTTTAATTCCGCCGTGGTCGGTTGTAATAAGGATAAGCCAGTCCTCTGTATTGTACGTTCCCCTGTTTTCAATCGCTTCAATTATATCCATACCCGCTGCGTCTGCGTTTCTGAAGCCCGCCTTGTATTTTGGATTATCGAGGGTAAAGCCCGTTGCGTGGCCTGCGTGGTCTGTATATTCAAGGGTTGAAAAAATAAAGTCCGAACAATCGCTCCGATTAAGGTCGTTAATAATATTATTCTTTGTTCCCTCATCGTTTTTAGCGTCAAGGAAAACGGAGTTAATTCCGTTCTTTTCTATATATTCCTTTTCCGCATTATAGGTTGCGCCCTTGCGTGAAAAATGTCCGTCCCAGGAAACGTAAAACGCGCTGCTGTCAACCGTTTTATCCTCTACTAATGAGATAAGCAGAGTTTTAGGCTCTACCTTTTTGGTAATACCGTTTTCCGTAACGCCGTGCACATCGGAGAGCACGCCCGTAAGCATTGAGCACCAGCCGGGAGCGGTTGAGGTATCCTGAATATTCTTTTCGGGATAATTAACGCCGCCCGCATAGGTAAATACTGAATGGCCTCCGTTTTCAAGAAGGTGGTTAATCGCGCTTTTCTTTGAGGTTTCAAGCATACGGAAATTATCAACGCGGCAGCCGTCGTAACCGATAACGATTGCCTTTTTAACGGTTTTGCCCTCGGGAAGCGGCGACGAAAAATGGTTTTTGATAATATTATAAACCTCTGTCTGCGGAAGCGCGTTTTCCCAGCTGTTTTCCATCACATCAAGGTTATTGATTGTGGTTTCAAAATCCTCTTCCTTGATTTCAGCGTCGCTTTCAACGGTATACTCGCTGGAGGGCGCGCTGATATGATGATAAATCATAACGCCCGCAAAAGCGCAAATACCGAGAACGGCAAGAATAATAACAATAGTAATAATAACTTTCTTTTTCATAATATCACTCCTCAAGCCGATTATAGCATATTATAAGAAGAATATAAAGAGAATTATTCTTTTATCCGAAAAAGGAAAACGAAAAGCCCCGCTTTTGCAGGGCTTTCCGTTTCTTTCTGTTCTTTATCTACATAATCATTTTTAATGATTATTTTTCAATAATTAAATCCTCATAGATGCTTCCTGAGTTGGTAATACCCATACAGTCCTTCAGGATTGCATAGTCTTTAATATTTATAAAGCCGTCGTTATTCATATCAACGTAAGACAGATACGAAGGGTCGTCAGGCATAGACGACATTGACATTTTAAACAGATTATCGTCAAGCTTATCTATCTTGCCGTCGCGGTTAAAATCGCAGCCGATAATAAATACCGTACCCGCGTTCAGGTTTTCATCCTCAACTCTTGCAAATACCGTTCTGTCAAAACCGAAGGAATAGTGAATAACAAGCTCATAAAGTCCCGTTTCAAGGGCTACTGAGAAGTAACCGTCGCTGTCGGTTTTAGCTATTACGGTGCCGTCAATCATTATTGAAGCGCCCTGAGCGGGGTTTTTGCCGCTTTCAATCTCTTTTGAATCGGCTATCATAATTCTGCCGCTCAGCGTCTGGGTTGTGTACTGCTGATTGTTATTATCTATATCGGTATACTCGCAGTACTTTTCACCGCAGTTAGTACAGGTATAAACGTTTACGCCCCTCGTTGTTGCAGTGCTGGGAACGTGAAGCGTTTCAACGTACTCGTGGCCGCAGGCGTCTATATGCCTTTCCTCAAGGATTTCGCTGCAGTATTCGCAAACTCCGATAATATATCCGTCGTGTTCGCAATCCGCCTCATAAACCGTTAGCCACTGAATATCGCCGTGGCCGTCCGTACAGAAGCCGAGGTAGCCGAGGTTTATATCGCGAGCCATTTCACACGCGTCATAAAACGCGTCCTCATCTGTATACGCCTCAAGATTAAATCTGTAAGCGTTTGCATAAACGTACGCATTTGTTACGCCTGCTTCAGGGCTTGCAAGAGTGTGAATTGTTACGTTTGTCTGGAAAAACGCGTTCTCGCCGATTTCAGACTCCCAGATATATGCGTCCTCAAGTTCCCTGCAAAACGCAAACGCCTCTTTGCCGATGTTGGTAACGCTTTGCGGAATTACAACGCACTTCAGCGCCTTGCAGAAGGAGAACGCTTCATCGCAGATAAGCTGAAGCCCCTCGTTAAATATTACGGACGCTAAATTATCGCAGTTATAAAACGCGCCTTCGTCAATAAAATTAAGCGAGCCCGGCAGGGTTATCGTTTTAAGGTTATCACATTCGCAGAAAGCGTATCTTCCGATTGCCTGAAGAGAGTCGGGAAGATAAACCTTTTTTATACCTTTACATTCTGCAAAGGCGTGGTCAGCGATTGTTTCAATACCTTCGGGAATATCAATAATCTTTATATTTGTATTATAAAATGCATATTCGCCTATGGTCTTCGTGCCGTCCTTAATATCTACTGCCGTTTTCTGAGCAGGGTGTCTGTACAGGGTTTTACCGTCCTTACTGTAAAGGCAGCCGTTATATGAGGAATAATTCTCATTTGCCTCATCAACCTCCCATACAGCGTCGTTAACAAGATAATGACTATAATATACTTTATAAACACATTCGCCGAGATATATCTTCTTCACCTTACCTGCAAATTTAAGCTGTGAGCAATTAAGGTTCATATACTCGCCGGCAGTTTTGGTTAAGCGAAGCGTAACTCCCGTAGTGCCTGAGCCAACTCCCAGCGATGAAATAACCGTGTTTATATCACACTTAACCTCTACGTCGTTACAAAGCGCGAGATTGGACATCGCATTAGAGCCAAGGCTCGTTAACCCGCTGCCTATAACAAGCTTTTCAACCGTAGTACAGCCGTAAAAAGCGTTTTGCTTTATCGTTTTGACGCTGTCGGGAATGATAATTTCCTGAAGCATAACGCAATTCTGAAATGCGCTTACGCCGATTTCGGTTATATTATTACCTATTTCAACAAAGCACAGAGACTTTAATCCCTTAAATAAGTTATCGGGCAGCTTGGTAATACCGTTACCGATAACAACGCTTGAAAGAGAATTACAGCCTGCAAACGGCGAGGGATAGCTTTCAATTCTCGTAACGGTATCGGGGATTTCAAAGGCTTTAAGCGAGGTACAGTTTCTTAAAGCTCCGCTGTAGATAGTAGTTAAAGTGTTCGGAAGGTAAATATACTCGGGATTAAATACAGCGAGCGTACTGCTCGTTCCTGAGCCGTATATTCCCTTTACGCCTTCGTTAATAACAACGCTTTTTGCTGTTATTTGGTTATTCAATACCTCCTCGCCGTTAAAATAATACATCTTTCCGGAAATAACAGTTTCACCGTTTATAAACACTCTGTTAAGCTCGGCGTCGTAGTACCAGGAATAGCTTTCTTTATTCTCGTTAACGTAGTAACCGTTTATATTTTCGCCGCCGAAATTTCTGTTAATCCCGAGCTCTCCCGCTAAATCATAAGCGGCAGTCTGATAAGGCGTGCTGACTGTAATGCTGCTGTCAAGCGTTCCGTTTTCAGTAAAGCCGAGCGCGGAAGCGGCAGGGTTTTCAGCGTTATAATATATATTTGTACAGCTACTCGGAATAACAATAGATGAATTACGGCTTCCCTGATAAGCGCCGAAGGCTTTTTTTGACAGCTTCTTTACGTTAATAGGTACGGTAACGTCAGCCGTACTTGTTTTATAAAACGCGCCTTCTTTTATCTCTTTTAAAAGCGAACATTTATTGATATTTACGTTTAGATTCTCACTCTCTGCAAAGGCGTATTCGCCTATATCGTTAACAAACGCGGGAACTTCAATTGAAGTAACTCCGGTAAGACCTCTGAATGAGCTGTTCCCTATTTTTTCAAGGAATTCGGGAAGAGTAATGCTGTGCAAGGTCGGTAATCCGTTATTCTCCGAATAAAGGTAATTATCGGGAATCTCGGTGACGTCATCGCTGAAAACGACAGAGTTAACGCCGTTATTAACTATTAACTCGGGTAGGCTGTAAGAATTGCCGTTACCGTCAGTGAATACGTTATTACCGATTGCTCCGCTTGCATTAATGCTGAGCGTTATTTCGGAATTACCGCTGTTAATCTCCCACGTTCCGCCGGAGCAGGTTCCTCTGCCGGAAAGCTCCTCCTCGGTAGGCTCAGCGGGAGTACCCGAAAGCTGAACGAACGTATAGCCTTTTTCCTGAGCAAACGCCTGAGCGCCGCTGTTTTCATAGCCGTAAACGGTTACGTTTTCGCCAAGGCTGTTAAAACTGCTTTTCAGATTTGCCGAACTCAGATTGCCGTAATCCTTAACGGTTTTTATATTCTCAGCGCCCCTGAAGGCTGATGCTTCTAAATACGTTATAGACTGAGGCAGAGTTACGGAATTCAAATCAGCATTATTATAAAAAGCATCGCTGTAAATTCTCTGGCAGTTATTCGGAATAACGAGCTGCTTTATTTTACACTCCTCAAAAGCGTACGAGTCTATTTCAACAACCGAAGGCATTGAAAGATTTTCAACAGGACTTTCGGCAAACGCGTACCCCATAATAGTTTCAAGTGAATTCGGGAGTTTTACGGTTTTCAGCCTTTCATTGCGTTCAAAGGCATCTTTACCAATAGTTTTCAGTTTAGTGCACGCAGAAAGGTCTGCAATTCTGAGCGAGCTCTCGCCAAAAGCAGATTTATATATTGACCTAAGCTCAGAGGGAAAATGAAAGTATGACAAATTGCTGCCGTAAAAGGCCGACTCGCCGATACTGAAAACGTTATCGGGGATATGGAAATCACTCGTTAAGGAGGTACAGTATTCAAACGCGCTTTCTCCGATATGACCGCTTGCATAATCAACCGACGGCTCGTTTTTATAATTATCAAGCACGGGGTTATATATAACATTTTTCAGATTTGTATCGTATGAAAAGGTATTATCCGGTATATGGTACCCCAGATAATATGAATCTTCTTCTCCTGTTTCATCGTCATATTCCTTAATTTCATAATTCAGAGCCGATAAATCTACGGTTTCAAGATGAGCACAACCGCTGAATATACCCGAGCCGTAAAGGCTGTCGGAGTCTATTGAAGGAGCTGTAAAGCTTACAAGCCCTGAACGGCTGAAAGCGTTATTTTCAATCTTTGTAACGGTATCGGGGAGCCTGATTTCCTGCAAATTACTGCAGTCCTGAAAAGCAGCGGCTTCAATCGTTTCTATACCTGAGGAGGTAAGGTCAAGAACGGGACCTACTTCGGACTCGGCAAACATATACTTACCTATACTTTTCAGCGTGCTCGGAAGGGTTACGGAAGATACGGGAGAGCCCTTGACGAAGTACTTACCTACCGAGGTTGTACCTACGGCGCCGTTTTCGCCCTGCAGGGTATTGAACTTAAGCGTGCTTAACTGAAAACAGTCTGAAAACGCGTAGTCCCCTACCGTTCTTACCGACGCGGTAAACGTTACGTTTTTCATATTGTTATATCCGAATGAATAATCACCGAGGGTAATTGACGTGCTTCTGTCAGCAGGAAAAACTATTTTATTAATTTTGCTGTTATAAAAAGCGTAATTGCCAACGCTGACAGCGCCGCCCGTTGCCTTAAACGTAACAGAATTAATATTGCCGTAGCTGAAAGCGTTTAAGCCGATTTCTTCAATACTTTGCGGAAGAACGACGCCGCTGACGTTATTCACTTTATAAAACGCCTTTTCCCCGATTTTTGTAATTCCTTCGGGTATTACGAGGTCGTCCGCCGTAGCGCCGTTAAAGAAGGTAGAGGCATAAAACGCCTGATTGGCGATTTCGGTAAAGCCGCTGCCCCATTCAAACTCCTCAAAGGAGCATGCCTGAAACGCGGAAGCTTCAATAACCGCTTCATTTTCGCCCTGATAATCGGGAAGCTTGAAGTATTCAAAATCAGTGCCTTCAAACGCACCCGCTCCTATATGATAAACGCTGTCGGGTACGGTCATTGATTCAACAAGAGTATCGCTGACGGCGCTTTCTCCGATAATTTCAAGCCCGTCGGGAAGGTTAATTGTATGCGCCAAGGCGGAATTAAAAGCATAGGTTCCGAGCTCTTTACATTTTGAGCCCTCTTCAAACGAAATGCTCCTTAAATTTTCAAAAGGCGAAACGAATTCAGCATATCTTCCGTTTTCAATTTTGGTTATATCCTTACCGAAAACAATGTGCTGAATATAGTTTATGCCGCCCCAGTATGAATCAGCGCTGTCGCTGAGATAAAGCGGGATATAGCATAAATAATGCTCGCTGTTTGTGAATTTATCCGTTGAAGGTCTTTCGCCGTTTTCTATCTCTGCTTTAAAATCCTCATATGCCTGATTTAACGCAGAGGTGAGAACGCCGTCGGTGTTTATGTAGAGCGTGCCTGTAGAGGCGGTATACTGCCATTCGCACCACTTATTAACTGCGCTTGTGTCAACGTTAGGTACCGTATCCGCTAACGCTTCAAACGGTACGGTGGCAAGCATTATAATAAGCGACATAAACAGGCATAATAACCTTTTGGTCTTTTTCATAACGTACTCCTTTCTTTTATATTAATTCGTATTTTATGCCGTTATCCTCAGCATACTGATACGGTACGCTGTTTTCATAGACATAAAGCGTTACACGGCGTCCGCCGTAAACTGCGTTTTCTCCCATTTTTTCTATCTTGCTGCCGAAGGTTATTTCTGTAAGATAGAGTGAATTTACGGAGTAAGTACCGAGAGTTTTAAGTGAGTCCGGAAGCGTAAGCGATTTTGCTTTAATTCCGTTAAAGGCGTAATCGCCGATTGACGTTACCCCTTCGGGAACAGTTACCGATTTAGCGCCCGTTCCCTTAAAGGCACCCTCGGGCACGGAGGTTATTTTATTGTTAAGCGTTATTTTCGTAACTCCGTAGCAATAGGCAAACGCTTCCCTGCCTACGCTTTCAAGGGTTTCGTCAATATCTCCCACAGAAAGCGCCTTGCAGTTATAAAACGCGCCGTCGCCCGCGGATTTAAGCCGTTTCGGGAATGCAAACTCAACCTTTTCGTCGTTGCTGAAAGCATATCCTTCAACCTCGGTTATATTTTCGGTACCGTTGAGCTCGGTAAGACTTTCGCAATCTTCAAACGCGCTCTTTTTGATTTTGGTTACGTTCGGGCTTATCGTTACTTCTTCAAGGCTCTTACAGCCTTCAAAGAGCGACTGAGGTATTTCAGTATATGAGCCTGAAAGCGTCAGTTCTGTCAGTCCGGTATTCTTAAAGGCTTTTTCGCCTAAATAACTGATATTGCCGCTGAGCGTAATATCCGTAAGATAATTACAATCCTCAAACGCACCGGCAAATACTTTTTCAACGTTAGGAGCGTTTACCGTTCTGATATTACTGTTTTTAAACACTCCGTTTGAAACGGCATACACCTTATTACCGTCAAGGCTTGCAATATCAAGATTTTTTGAATCGCCCGTGTATGAGGTTATATAGGCGCCTTTATCGGTAAGAAGATAGGTAAAATCCTCATTTTCACAGATTTCACTCTTTCTCGTTTCCTCATCGGGTCTTACCGTAATATCAACTGTTGCCGTAGTTTTCTGATAAATGATTTTAATCGTGACGTTTTGGGTTTTGTTCATATCAATTCCCGTTGTATAACGCGTATCGGAGATTGAAAGAGGCTCCGTGCTTCCGTCGCTGTACAGCTTTTTGAGCTTAATGCTTTCGTAATCAATTTCTTCGCCGTAAATATAATTTCTCTTAAAGCTGTCAAGATTAACGCGAAGTCCTTTATACACCTTTTGCTCCGTTTTATCGTCAATAACGGGAACGGTATCGGCAGCATAATCCTTTTCATTTTCGTTTTGCGGCACTGCGCCTTCATTATCGGAAGAATTATTGCCTGAGTTATCGCTGCCCTGATTATTCTGATTGTTGTTACCGTTGTTGTTTTCCGAGGTGGTATCCCCGCCGTCGTCGGGCCCGTCCTCATCGCTTATATCGTCAATATTAGGTTTATAATAGGTGTAAGCTCTGTCAGATTTTTTATTAGTTTCCGTTCTCTCGGCAGGCTCTTCCGCCTGATTTTCGGTTTCCTCCCCGTTATCGTTACCGACAGCGTACTGCATAGGCGGTTCATACGCCTCCTCCTGAGTATCCTCATCTGTTTTATCGGAGGTAAAGTATTCAATAACCGACTGAATTCTGTTACCCGCTTCTTTGAGGAAATTATAGCCCGTTGTATTTGCAACAGCGGCGTTAACGGTAATAGTACCCGTTGCAATAAGCGCAGCGACAGCCGCAATCTTAAAGAAGGAATTTACCTTTTTATATCTGTTTTTCTTATTTGCAAAGCGGGAAATAAATTCATCGCCCGTAACAAACGGGATTATTACTCCCGCTTTATTATCCTTTTCTTCATCGAGCATTAGCAGAGCGTTAGTACATTCTTCAATAAAATCAAAGTTGATTTCACTGTCGGGCTTACTCAGCTCTTCATCGCCAAGCTCTATAAGCAGCGTTCTTATTTCAGAAATAAAGCTGTTATCATCTAAAACCTTGTAAACGGTTTTGCTGTTTAACTCTGCCATAATCTCTCCTTTCATATAAAATCGTTAATAATCGCTTTTAATCTGCTTCGCAGTCTGTGAAGCCGTGTTGCGCAGGTTGTCGGCGTTATGCCGAGCTCCCGGGCTATGTCCTTAACCCGTTTTTCTTCTATAAAGAATTCACGGAAAAGGATTAAATCGTCGTCTCTTAAGCTTTCCTCAATCCGCTTTTTAAGACTTTCAAAGCTTATTTTTTCAATAGCGCCGTTTATTTCGTCAGACGGTATGTATTCGTCAAATTCAGTTTCGTTACTGTTTATTTTAATATTTTTATCATTATATTGTCTGATAATATTCACAGCCGTTTTATACAGGAATGCACGGGGGTATTCAAAGGTATCTCCTTTAGTGAGTCTGTTATAAAATACAAGGAATACCTCCTGCGTGCAGTCCTCGGCATATTCTGAGCCGCCGTTAAGCCTGCTTAAGCAGAATTTATAAATACTTTCATAATAGAGCTCGTAGGCTTCATTGAAGGTATTTTGCGCTATTCTCTTTTCATCACTTTTCACAGACTCACCTGCCTTTAAGAGCTGAAAAACAACTCTTTTAAAAACGTTTTCACCTATTAGTCAGAAAAATTTTGAAAATATTACACTTTTATTCTAAACAATTTTACATTTTCTTTCAATATGTATATATAAGTAATTTTTCTCTGCTTTACAAAAAATAAAGCCCTCGAAGGAGAGCTTTATAATAATTGGTAGTTTTTTCCAGTGACGAGGTTGGGCCTCAAAATAACTTTGAAACTTTATTATTACAATCTAAAATAAGATAATTTTACACAATTTTCACTTTCAATCAAATCGTCTATTCTGCTAAGATTATTATAAATATATTTAAACTGTTTAGAATTAATTCTCTTTACAGTTTTAATGGAATAATCCCACTTCGTTTCAAATATTTTTTTCTTTCTATATTCAGTTGAAGAAGTCTTCCATTTATCAGGAACAAAACGCTGAAATCTTGTATTGTATAATGCCATCGTTGTCCCTTTATAGATTCTTTTTTTATATAATTTAGCAAAGATTAAATATCTTTCGCCTATATATCCATCTTTTCTTTGCTTTGATATATCATCGTTAGCTGTTTTCCAAGTGATATACTTTTTATCATTATCGCTAATTCCTTTAGGGTAGACAGGTTTGGTTTTACGTGGAAACAATTCAACAATAAAATAATTGAAATCTTTTCTTGGATAATCCTCATAATCATCCCAATAATCAAATGCATCAATAATAACAATATCAATCCATTTACCTTGTGTGTTAATACTTTTAACTATATCACGAGTAATAAAAACAGCAGCTGATTCACCACTTTCAATATAACTGATGTATTCAGAATCATATTTTATTTTATCCATATCAATTCCTCATTAAAATATTCATATAATTTAATTTTAACACAAGTATAATATTTTTACAATAATTATCAAAGCGTTATTAGTCTGTGTCCATAAATGTGACCTACTGTTGAGAGACGGGTATAAAACCCGTACATTGCACGACCGAACGATGTTGTTTACAAATATTAAGCAAGTCGGGACATCGAATCCCGACTTGCTTGGGACTTTCTTCTCAACAACGAAACAGTCCACCGGACTGTTGCTCCCGATGAGCTGCGCCCTGCGGGCTGGCTAATCGGTGTTTCGTTTCAAGTCCCGTCATAAAAGAAAAATCCTAAGTATCCAAATGGATACTTAGGATTTTTGGTGCGAGAGACGGGACTTGAACCCGTACGAGTCGCCCCACACGCCCCTCAAACGTGCGCGTCTGCCGATTCCGCCACTCTCGCGTCAACAGTAGGAATTATATCAAATCAGGCATAAATTGTCAACACCTTTTTGAAAAGTTTTTTAAAAATATAGATTAAAAACAGATACGAGCCTTCGGGGCGCCGCTCCTTACGGGATTTGGCGGAGCATCGAGAGAGCCGTCCCCTATTTTTTATATTCATTTTGCACTATCTGCAGAAGCTTTTCTTTTTCATTAAGCTCGGGTGAACCAGAAACCAACTGAATAAGCCTTTCAAGCTCTGTATTTATTTCCTTACCCTCAAAGCCGATTTTTTTAAGGTCACTTCCGTTAATTTTTAAATCCGATATACGGTAGGGCTCTTTATTATCAATAATAGTCTGCGCCTTTCGTTTAACCTCGGCAAGAGCCTGAATTTCAGGCTCGGCAAGGACGGGATTATGCGCTTTTAAATCCGCGGTTTTAAGCTCTATCAGCTCAAAGGTAAGCTCCTCGCCGAACTTTCTGAGCTGTTTTTTTATGCCCGCGGGCTTTTGGCTGAATTTGCAATCGTGGTATTTTATTAGCGACAGCGTTTTATTCATAACTTTATTGCTTACCCTGAGGCGTTTGAGAGCCCCCTTTGCAAGCTCTGCACCGACTGCAGGGTGAGAGTAAAAATGGTCGCTGCCGTTTTTGTCCGTAGTTTTACATTCGGGCTTTCCGATATCGTGGAGAAACGCCGCAAGGCGGATATAATCAGTTTTCGGCACCGCGGCGCAGGTTTTTACGATATGAGTATACACGTCAAAAATATGCCATTTATTATTCTGAGGAAAATCAAAGCAGGGCTTTATTTCAGGCAGAATAACGGCAATAATATCTCTGTACTTTAGCAGAACGTTTTCACAGTTATCGCCGAGCAGAAGCTTAATAAGTTCGGTATAAATACGTTCATTCGCAATATTAAGCAGAAGCTCCTTATTCCTGAAAAGCGCCTTTTCCGTTTCGCCTTCAATTTCAAAGCCTAAGACGGAGGAAAAGCGCAGCGCACGCATTATACGAAGCGCGTCCTCATTAAAGCGCGTATCGGGGTTGCCTACGGCGCGGATTACCCTGTTTTTTATATCCTCAACGCCGCCGAAGCAATCGACTATCCCCTCCTCTTTATTATAAGCGAGGGCGTTTACCGTAAAATCGCGGCGGGATAAATCCTCCCTGACGTCCGTTACAAAGCTGACGCTCTCGGGACGGCGGTTATCAAGATATTCGCCGTCAGTACGGAAGGTTGTAATCTCATAGGGGGTATGATTAATAACCGCGGTAATCGTACCGTGCTTCATCCCGGTTTCAACAAAGCGCACCGAGTTTTCCTTAAGCAGCCTTTCGGTTTCCTCGGGAAGAGCCGAGGTGCAGATATCGACGTCGCTCATAGGCTTGCCAAGAATACTGTCGCGCACGCAGCCGCCTACGGCATACGCTTTGTACCCCGCTGACAGCAGAAGCGATATTAACTTTTCAGCGTCAGCGGGTAAAAACATAATCAATCCTCAAAACAGAGCTTTACAAGGCTCTTTTCATTATACTTTTCAAGCTCAGCTACAGCCTGAAGCTTTTCCTCCTCTGAAAAGGCGGGCTTTTCCTCGGGATAATCCCAGGTTTCATACAAATCCCTGCGGGTGCAGAGCATATTTCCGTCCTTAAGTACCCACGGATAAATATATATCTTTCTTTTGTTTTTTATATATACAAGCTTGCCCTCCTTACCGTAGGAGATATTCTTGAAAAATATCAGCCCCTTAGCCTGCTTCATAAGTATCCTTACCTGCTGTTCGGCAGGCATTTTTTTAAACTGATACCTGTTAATTAGCGGAAAGACGATAATTCCGAGAATTATTACGGCAATGGCTATTATTACGTAAGGCATTACAAATCAACTCCGAGAGTAAGAATTTCAAAGGGCTTGTACTCAATAACGTTGCTTTCGCCAATCTGCTCCTCAAGCATATTGAGGATTTTTACGGGCTTATCAAGAACGATAATTCCGCGGTTTCCGTATTCCTCGGTTAAGCGGATTACGGTACGCTTTTTATCCTCGCTGAGCTTAGCCGCCTGAAGATACAGAGGCTCAAAGAGAGGCAGAGTCCATTCATAATCGCTTTTAATCAGCGGCGAATTATACTGCAAAGCGATATTATTAATTCCCGCGTTAACAGCGTCGCTCTTATGGGGCATAATCATATAACAGAAATTATGAACGCCTCTGTCGGAGGTTACGTCGGGGCGGACGGTTGCGCGAAGGAGCGAGAGGCTCATCGTACTGTCCTCAAAGCCGACTCCGTACTTACCGTCGTTGATAAGCGAAATACCGCCCGAAGCCTCCGCGAGCGAGCACCACTTATGGTGACACACTTCAAAGCGCGCCTGCTGGAAGCTTGTGTTGCGGTTTGTTTCACGCTCGATATATCCCGCCGAGGTGTCGCAAAGGGCTTTACGGGTTAAAACGTTACAGTCAAAAACGACCTTTGCAAGACGGTGGTTTTCTATCCATTCAACGTGGTTTTCAACCTCTATTCCCCTGCTCTGACGGAAAAGGCGTACGTACATTATCCAAAGGGAACGTCCCGTTTTCAGTTCACACTTAAAGGTTGCACATTCGCCGTCAAGTTCAAAGAGTTCAAGCGGCTTTACAACCTCAACGGGAGACTGCTTTTCCTTATAGCTCGGGAGAATATCCCACGCGTCGTAATTGCCCGGGTGGTCCGAATAAATTCTAAGCTTATTGAAGTCGCCCTTAGTCCATTCGCGCTTCATCTCCAAATCGTAAAGCGAAGCAATAGAGCCGTCCGTATTGAAAGAAACGGCGTAAAACGGAGTAACGGCGTCGATACCGTCAAGCTTAATCCACGAGGTGCTTTTCCGAACGCTCCTGAGCGCCTTGCTGCCCATAGGCTCAATATCGGGAATAAGCCAGCTTCCCTTTTTGCCGAGACGAGTTGACTTACCCTTTTTATTCGGAACAAAGGTGAGCGCGTTTCTCTTTATATTAAGGGAATTGAAATATTTTGAGCCCGTTCCTATAATCTCATCAAGCTCCTTTTCAATCTCCTTATAATCCTTTATTGCGTCCTCGTAAACGGGGTGAATATGCGAGCCGGGAAGAATATCGTGGAACTGATTTACAAGGAATTTTTTATACAGACCGGTTATCCTTTCAAGGTTGTCCTCTTTACGCATAACGGAGACTATTTCCGCGTTTCTGAACTTGAATTCAAGGCGGCGGTTATAGCGCTTGAGCTCCGCTTTTGTTGTAAAGGTACCGCGGTGCATTTCAAGATAGAGCTCGCCGTCCCAGGTATCAAGGCGCTTATTGTCCTTTAAGTTCTTTTCAAGGAATTCCGCGCCGCCCATATGGGTACACTTAGGCATAATTGAAACCTTATCAAAGCGCTTCATAAGCTCAAGCATATCCTCCGTACAGCCCGAGCCTCCGTCGCCGTAGCCGAACATATTCATCGTCTGCCCGCCGAACTCCTTATCAATATAGCTGTCCCAGTTTTGCTGAATCTGAGAGGGGTAATTCCAGGTAATAAAATGAGTGGGCGGAACGCAGGCGTAGACCTCCGTGCCGTCAATACCGCGCCAGATAAAGTTATTATGCGGAAAGCGGTTAGTATCATTCCAGGTTGACATCTTGTTTGAAACAAAGTAATCAACTCCGCATTTTTTCAGAATCTGAGGCATAATCCAGGAGTTGCCGAAAACGTCGGGAAGCCACGCATTATTAACAGTCTTTCCGAACATACGCTTATAGGTTAGCTGACCGTAAAGGCACTGACGGATAAGGCTCTCGGCAGAGGGTATATTACAGTCAGGCTCAACGTACATAGCGCCTACGGGCTCAAACTGACCGCTTTTAACCTTTTCCTTAAGCTCCTCAAAAACCTCGGGATAATATTTTTCAAGCGTTTCGTAGGTATATGGCTGAGTGTGAGTATATTTAAACTCAGGGTACCTGTCCATAAGGCGAAGCTGAATTAAAACCGTACGGAGATTTTTCTGAACGGAGTGAATTCTGCGCCAGTAGTACGCTAAATCAAGGTGAGAATGAGCGATAAGCGCAATGTCGCCGCTGCCCTTATATGTATCGCTTGAATAGATAACGTCCTCAATATACTGCCTTGCGTCCTCTACTCCGCTGATATTTCCGTCTGTAAAATCAACAAGATTCATTGCGGCGCTGAGTTCACGCTTTAAAAATTCGCGGTAATCCTCGTTAAAGCACTCGCCCTCCATAATATCGCAGAGAAATTCAAAATCCCAGTAAAGCTCCTGAACGCTTCGGTTTACGGTTGTAATATACGCGCCCTCAAAAACCTGACGGCAGCCGCGCACGGAAAGGCTTTCGGGATTGCGCTCATCATCGGGCTTTGAGCGGTTATAGCCCATAATCTCGATAAAGAGCGGCTTTTTATCGTCAATATAAGGAGAAATCAACATTCTCTCACGGTTAGGGTCAATGCCGCCAACGTACTTTCCGTTAATCTTAACGCACATTTCAGCCGCGGTTTTAAGAGTAAACCACAGCTCTTTTCCCTGAAGCTGTTCGGGGATATTTACGTTAGCCTCAATGAATACGGTTCCGTCCGGCGTAAAATACATATCGCCTTTTTTAAGCGGTCTGAAATCCTCGCTGTAATATTCAAACTGCATTTCATCAATCTGACGCGCATCGCGTATTCTTATATCCTCAATTTCGTACATTGAAGAATAGAAATGTCTTTTAAGCCATCCCATGCGGAGCCTTAACCACTCCTCACGGCGCATTGAACGGCGCTGTACCTTAATATGTGCCATTATTTCTCCTCAATTTTATAATTAACAGATTATAACGGAGCGTCCGGGGGGCCGCTCCCTACAATAGTTTTATTTTAACGAATTTCGTATCCTAAATTCTTAATTCTTAATTCTTAATCCTTAATTAACGGGTCGTCGGGGTTCTCTCCCGTGGGAGAGGTGTCACGAAGTGACAGAGAGGGCGTCCGCGCAGCGAGCCGACCCCTACGGTTTTCGGGTCGTCGGGGGCGCCGACCCCTACAATAGTTTTATTTTAACGAATTTCGTATCCTAAATTCTTAATTCTTAATTCTTAATTATTAATTATTTATGTGTCTTGGAAGTAGGGCTTTTTGCGGATTGCGGTTATTTTAACGTCCTTTTTTAAATCAGCCTTAATCTGCTCTTCAATCCAGTTTGTACAGCGGTACAGAATAAGGCATTTTGAACATTCGCCGCGAAAAACGAGGGTAAGCGTACCGTCGCTTTCGCTCTCGTACTCAACCCAGCCGCCGTCGCCCTGAAGCTTTGGCTGAATTACCGTTTCGATATAGTCCTTAACCTTCATATCATCACCCGTTAATAAGTTCATTCATCGTTTTTTTGAGCGCTTCAAGCTTGCGCTCCGCTGCAGCACGGTCAGCGCCGCAGATTGAATAGTAAACCTTGATTTT
Source organism: Ruminococcaceae bacterium UBA3751 (assembly GCA_002371215.1). Lineage (GTDB taxonomy): Bacteria > Bacillota > Clostridia > Oscillospirales > Acutalibacteraceae > Eubacterium_R. The sequence continues at coordinate 19,514 of DFGL01000007.1, forward strand.
AGGCTCTGTACCGCTCGGGCGGACTGCCATCCACGAGCCGTCCTCAAAGATGTATTTTAAAACGTTCTCCCTCGGTAAGTCGGCAACGCCGTCTTTATAATCAATAAGTTCCTTAATATCGGAGAACAGCGTGTTTCCCCTGCCTCTGAATTCGGTCATAAGAGCGGAAATTTTTTCGCTCCCCTCCTTACCCTTCAGCACGAAGGAATCGAGAGCGTCAAGGTAATAACCGTAGCGGCTGTATATCTCATTAAGACCGTCAATAAGGGTTTTGCCCTGATTTTTATACCACGAAGCCATTTCGCATATAAGCATTGAGCTTACAACCGCGTCCTTATCCCTTGCGTGAGTGCCGACAAGGTAGCCGTAGCTCTCCTCATAGCCGATTAAGAATTCACGCTCGCCGCTCTTTTCATAGGAGTTAATCTTATCGCCGATATACTTGAAGCCCGTCAGAGTTTCGTCCACCTTAACGCCGTAGCTTCTGCCGATATTCGCCCCGAGCTCGCTGGTTACGATGGTTTTAACGAGAGTCGTTTTTTCGTTAATATCGTCCCTGTGCATTTTGCAGATAAAATCCACGAGCAGCGCGCCCGTCTGGTTACCCGTAAAGAGGACGTAGCTTCCGTCATTATCCCTTACGGCGATGCCTACCCTGTCGCAATCGGGGTCCGTACCCAAAACGAGGTCTGCGCCGATTTCCTGAGCTCTTTTAATAGCTAAGGTAAGGGCGTCCTTTTCCTCGGGGTTAGGGCTTCTGACGGTTGAGAAATTGCCGTCGGGGAGCTCCTGCTCCTTAACTACGCTTACGTCAAGCCCGCCGAGAGTTCGCCTTACGGGGATATTGCCCGTGCCGTGAAGCGGAGTATAAACAATTTTTATATCGCTTTTTTTAGTATAAACGCTCTGCTTTTTAACTGCTTCAAGAAAAGCAGAAAGAACGTTTTCGCCTATTAATTCTATATTGTCGTCGCTTTTTGAAAACGGGATAGAGCCGTAATCGGTAATTCTGTCAATATAGTTTAAGGCGGTTGCCGCGTCCTCAGTACAGAGCTGACAGCCCGTTTTATCAAAAACCTTATAGCCGTTATATTCCTTCGGATTATGCGAAGCGGTAATCATAACTCCGCAGGAACAGCCGAGATACGAGGTGGCAAAGCTCAGAACGGGAACGGGAACGAGAGTTTCAAAAAGATAGGTTTTTATTCCGCAGGAGGCAAAAATACCCGCCGCAGTTTTTGCAAAGAATGCGGAGTTATTGCGGCTGTCATACGCAATAACGGCAGAGGGAACGCCCTCAACCTCTCCCTTAATATAATTAGCAATTCCGTAAGTAGCCTTGCCGACGGTATACTTATTCATACGGTTTGAGCCCGCGCCCATAATACCGCGCAGACCGCCCGTGCCAAAGGCTAAGTCCTTATAAAACCTGTCCTCTATTTCCTTTTCGTCTTTAATCTGTAATAGCTCTTCCCTTGTATCCTCGTCAAAGGTCAGCCATAAATTATACTTTTCTTTGTAATCCATAATGCGCCTCCATATTTTAAATATTATAGCATATAAAGTATTTTAATACAATAAAGGATTTAATATAATTCGGAATTCGGAATTAACGGGGATAATTCATAACTCTTAATTCTTAATTAAAAAAGGCAGGAACGACCTGCCTTTTAAGAGTTATTTTTTGTTTTTCTTTAGTGCTTTGCGGGCTTCAAGCTCAGCCTTTTCCGCTTCCTCTCTTGCCTTTGCCTTAGCCTCTGCCTCAGCCTCCTCAGCCTCAGCGGCTGCCTTAGCCTCGTCGTACTTAGCGGCGATTTCATCAAAGCGGCTGTAGTTTTGGCTCTGAGCTATGAGCTTTTCCGCGTCGTTATACGGCTTAGCCGCACGGTTGAATTTGGCGAATTCATCCATAAGCGACTTTGCTTCCTTCTGCACCTGCTTCTTCTTTGCAACAAGCTCTTTGGCGGTTGCCTTATCCTTTTCCTTAGAAGCGTCAAAGATAGCCTTATCGAGCTCATCCTCTTTATCAAAGAGAGCGGTAAGGGCGTTCATATCGGGCTTAACGAAGGCGTTAACCGAGCCGTAATACTTATCGTAAGCGCGCTTTGCGGAGAGCTTACTCTTTGCAAACTCAATACGGAAGGAGCGGAATTCCTTTTGCTCCTCGGTATTCTTAGGAAGTGCCTTTGCCTCCTTAACCTCAGCCCTTACGCTTTCAAGGTTAATATCGTTAATGAAATCAAGCCCCTTAGCCTGAATTTCACGGTAAACCTCTAATTTATGGCGTCCGAGCTCGCTGTCAAACTTATCAAGCTCCTTACAAACGAACTTTGAAATATCAATATTTTCATTGAATTCAACGGCTTGCTTATACGCTTTTTTAGCTTCTTTTCGCTGAGCCTTCGGAGCTGAAGCATACATACTCTTATTAACTGCCTTCGGCTCGGCAACAGCCATTTCTCTTGCATTATTAACAAGGTCAATCGCCTCTACAAGCTGAGAGTTTTTCAGCGCGCCGTTGGCGTAATCCTCAAACAGAGCGCGAACCTGAAGAACGCGGATAACGCTCTTTTGCTTTTTCTCATCAAAATCATAGAAGAAATACGGTACAACGTTTAAGAACGCGCCAACCGCAGCCATAATGATAAGCGCGGGAAGAAATCTATAGAGAAGGTCGGGCTGACCTTTTTCAATATCAAGAATATCAAAGGGCTTTTCAAAGCCGTTACCCTCGTAAATACCGAATTTTTCCTGAATAGCCGGAAGAACGGCAGAGGTTGCAAGAGTAACAACGCTGCCGATAGTTGCAACGGCGGCAAACATTCCGTCAATTCTTTCGCCCGATTTATACTGCTGGAAATCGCGTATATCAGCCTGTATTGCGGGGGTTGTAATCTGCTCAAGCGAACTGAAAAGATAATTGAGCCAGATACAGATAACAAGCCACCAGAAGCTGCGAACGTTAAGTATCATAAGAAGGATACAGACAACGTTCATCATATTAACAGTTATAAGTACTTTCTTTTTGCCGAAGCGCTTAATGAAAAACGGAGCGAAAAGCATACCCCACAGTGAAGCGTTACCGATTAAGGTCCACGCTAAAGCGTACTGATTTCCGCTTGCCGTATGGCCGTAGCTCTGATTATAAAGAAGTATATTTGTATACGACATTTCAAGGAAACCGAGCCAGCCTGCAAGAGAAATAATCCAGAAGTACTTATTCTTAGCAACCTCTTTAAGCGCGTCGATAAAACGTATCTGAATAGTATGAGTCTTTGCCTGTACGATTTTTTCCTGAGTATTTGCGTAAACTACTATCGTTAAACCGATACCCAGAACTGCGTAAATAGGATAGGTTATCCTGTAAACGATAATATTAGTCTGGTCGCTTTGAGCAAAATAATTGGCAATAACGGGATTCAGTATGTTCATAATTGACGGCGCAAGCGAATAAACTACTGCTTTTACCGCAAGAACGTCCGTTCTCTCCTGAGTATTTGGGGACAGAACGTGGATAAGGTTTTCATAGGCGTCTCTGAAGAAGTTGAAGAAGAAATGCAGCGCAAGGTTGCAAAGAAATACAACGACAAGCTTAATCAGATAGCCCTTTTCGTAGCCAAGCGCCTTGCCCGGGAACATATGATACATCTGTTGATACGGGAACCAGACGTAAATCAGCGCAATTATTGAGGTAGGAATACCCATTGAAAGAAGGTACGGTCTGTACTTACCGCCCTTGCCTCGCGTGTTATCTACCATATTCGCCCTTATGCCCGTAAGCGGGATGTTCAGCAGGGTTGCAAGAAGATAGATAATATAAGTGTGGGCAGGGCCTACGCCTATTGCCGTACTGACAATAATATTTGTTGTACTGACAATGAGGGTTGAACCGAGCTGAATAATGAAATACGCTCCGATACCGCCGAAAGCATACGCCGCAATCTCTTTATACGGCATATACCTGCCTTTTGCGGGCTCCTTCCAGTTATACCGGACGTTGTTCATCAGAGTTTTAACCTTTTCGGTCATACTAACTCCCCTTTTCCTATATAATAATCATATTATATCATAGTCTATTATCTTTTACAATACAAAACGTTGATGCGCTTCACAAAAAAATAACGGCAGCTTTCGTCGCTTGACTGAAAACTGCCGTTATAAATCATTCTGCTTAGCCATTTCTTCTTTCGCATTCAACATAAGCAGGGTCGCTCATTGCAAGAATGTGAGCGCATTTCATAATAAGCTTATACATAACGTGCGCCTCCTTCATAAGATTAACAGTTTTTCTCTTCAACTGTTACGCACATTATAGCGCCGAAAACGAAAAAGTCAACCAAAAAATCGCTTAGTTTATAATTAGTTTACAATTTAAAAATTTTAACGGATATTTGTGCATTTTATACAAGGATTGTATGTTTATAAACTGCATATTTCGCGGTTTATAGTGCAATTTTAACAACTTCGCCCTCTGTAGTCGTCACTAATAAATCAGTACCCTGAATCTCGTAGGATTTACAGATTCTCAGAATGTCAAAATACAAATCCGAGGTATCCTCGCACGCCTTTTTCGTAGTATGAGTCGGCTCCTTGAGCCCCTCTTTTTTAAGGTCGCTGTCCGTCATGCCGAAGTATCTCAGCACCGTTCCGCCGTTATCAAAATACTCGGTCATAGGGTCAAGGTAAAAATACTTATCCATAAGCTTAACCTGGCAGAGTCCCCATCCCGTATCTGAAGCATCAAGCGCGGTAATAAACGACGCCTCTATACCGCCGAGCATAAGAAGATACGCGAGAAGCTGTCCGTAGGAGAACGAGGTGCCCTCCCCCTTCATTACGGTATCGTAACAGGTGACGGTCATATCCTTACTCTCTTTGATGTTTGAGGTGATATAGTGGTAAACGTTAATGGCATAGATATTTTTGTTGTCCGAGGCACAGGCGGTTGTTATCTCCTTAATTTTTGCGGTAAAGTCCGCAACGGCTTTAAGATGCGCCTCTTTTTCGTTTTTATACTTAATAGCAACGCCTGAGCCGTCCTCCTTAACGGATACGTCCTCAACGAGAGCGTTAAGCGGAAACGAGGTGAAAAACAGATTTCTGACAGAATCAATAAGGTCCGTATTAAGTCTTGCGCTATCCTCACCGTTTATAACCGCCCTGCAGAGCGCCTCATAGCCCGCAAAGGCGTTATTTTTATCCTCGGCGTACGCATAGTCGCAGACGAAGGCGAGCTCGTATTCCGGCTTTTTTTCCTCCTCTTTAACGCTTTTACCGCTTACGCAGGCGGAAAAGCAGCCCGCAATTAAAACAATTGATAAAACTACACTTAAAAATTTTTTCATACTTACCTCGCAACCTTGATTTTACTGAGTTCCTCGCCGACCTTACCGTGAATAACAAGCTCCGCCATTCCGTCAGCAGGCGTTTTATCCATATTTATAAGAACAAAATGCGCGCCGCCGAAATACCTGATAAACGAAGCGGCGGGATAAACGTTGAGCGACGTTCCCGCAACGATAAGACAGTCCGCATCGCTGATGGCTCTGAGAGCGCCGTTAACGGTTTTATCGTCAAGCCCCTCCTCGTAGAGAACGACGTCCGGCTTAATAACGCCGCCGCATTCACATTTCGGAATACCATTGCTGTTTTTGATAAATTCAGCGGAATAGGCTTTGCCGCATTTTGTACAGTAATTTCTGTGTACGCTGCCGTGGAGCTCAAAAACGGTTTTGCTGCCCGCCTTCTGATGAAGCCCGTCAATATTCTGGGTTACAACGGCGGTAAGCTTCCCCGCCTCTTCAAGTTCTGCAAGCTTTTTATGAGCGGCGTTTGGCTGAGCGTCAAGCGCGAGCATTTTATCGCGGTAAAAGCGGTAGAACTCCGCGGTTTTATTCATAAAGAACGTATGGCTGAGTATCTCCTCGGGAGGATAGTCATACTTTTGATTATACAGCCCGTCAACCGAGCGGAAATCGGGTATACCGCTTTCGGTAGATACTCCCGCACCGCCGAAAAACACGATACGACTGCTGCTGTTTATAATTTCCTGTAAAGTCATAAATACCCCTTATTATAATGAAGAATGAAGAATTAAGAATTAAGAATCCTAAATCCTTAATCCTAAATCCTAAACCCTAAATTTAAAAATTCATATTGTTCCAGCCCCAGACGGAATACTCGCCGTACTTAACGTAGGTACGCGATGCGGGAACGTCAAGATATTTTTCGCTCGCGGCGCAGAGAAGCTGAGTTAAATTATCATAAGCGCTCTTATCCGCAGAACCGAAGATTGAAACGTCAAACATAGCGCAGGGAGCGCCGTCGCCTTTAAAATACATATGGGGAGCCTTTTCAATATTCACCATAAGCCAGCCCTCGCTCTTGCCGGGAATAGCGGTTATGGCGTTGCCGAGCTCCGCCTTAAGCTCCTCGTATACGGACTCAGCCTTTTCGGAATTAGTTTTAACATTGATATAAGGCATAATCATTCCTCCTAAACTATATAAATTAATTATATATTTTGTGCTCCTAAAAATCAAGGTAAAAAGGGCGGATATATCCGCCCTCTTCAATTACTTTTTAACTTTAACAGATTTTGAAACGGTTTTCTTACCGTAAGTAACGCTGTACTTAACCTTCTTGCCGACTTTAAGCTTTTTAAGGACTTTTTTCTTTATAGTAACCTTTGCAACGCCTTTTTTATTGGTTTTAGCCTTATACTTTTTACCGTTAAACTTAAACGTTACCTTCTTGCCCTTAACCGCTTTTCCGTTTACCTTAAGCGTTGCCTGAAGAACGAGCTTTTTAGCGCTCTTTTTAACCTTTATTTTTTTAAGCGTTAACTTAATCACATCAGCAACGGGAGTTGTTTTAGCGGGCGTATTACCGGCAGGCTTTGAAGGTGTTCCGTCAGTTTTACTGTCGTTTTCGCCTGAAGGCACAGTATCGCTCGGAGTATCTGATTCAGACGGCGGAAGCTTAGAGCCCTCGTCGGTTACAGTTTCCTTTGTTTTACAAACGGAGCATACTCTTGTCTTTGTTCCGTCCTTTTGGGCAGTTGCGTCGTTATTGCTTACCCATTCGCCCCAACTATGACCTGTTGCAGCCTCCGTCTCTACCTTAGTTCTGCTGATTACCTGATTACATACAGAGCAGTAAACAACGTTTTCATAACTGCCTGCCTCAGTACAGGTAGGCTGCTTTTCGTTTTCCTTAACCGCTGCTTTTGGCGTATGGCTGAGTTTATCGGTAAGAACGGTATTTCTTGAAATTTCCTCATTACATACCGAGCAGTAAACCACATTGTCATAAGAACCGTTCCTGCTGCAGGTTGCGGGAACCTCATTTTCTATAACAGCTTCTGACGGCTTATGAGCGCTCTTGCCTGTTGTAACGGCATTTCTCGACAGTTCTTCATTGCATACCGAACAGTAAACGACCTCGTCGTACGAGCCGCCTGCAAGACACGTTGCAGGAACCTCATTTTCTTTTACTGCAGGCTTTGGAGTATGGTCGGCTTTTCCTGTATTCACGGGAGTTCTTGAAAGCTCTTCGTTACATACCGAGCAGTAAACGACCTCGTCGTACGAGCCGCCCGCAAGACACGTTGCAGGAACCTCATTTTCTTTTACTGCAGGCTTTGGAGCATGGTCGGCTTTTTCTGTATTCACGGGAGTTCTTGACATCTCCTCGCCGCATACCGAGCAATAAACGACCTCGTCGTACGAGCCGCCTGCAAGACATGTTGCAGGAACCTCGTTTTCTTTTACAGACTCGGAAGCTGTGTGTTCGCTCGGCTCAACTGTTACGTTTTCACGGGATAACTCTGCGCCGCAGATTGAACAGTAAACGACCTCATCATAACTGCCGCCCGCGGTACAGCTTGAAACCTGTTCGTTTTCACGAACGGCGTCAGCGGGTGAATGAGTATGCCCTTCCTCTGTAATGACTACGGGAACAGAACACTCAGCGCCCATATATACAGCCTTGAATGAGTTTTCAGAGCCTAATACCCACGGCTTCTCACTCTGGGAGTCATATATGTTATTTTTAATTTTATCACTGTCAATTATATCGGAACTGTCCTTATCGTTAACGTAAACGTTCTTGCCTGTATTTTCATCATATTTACAGGTATAAGCAGCGGTTGTATTATCCTTGTAATTAACAACGAGCTTGTCGCCGATTTTATTGACGGATACGTTATAGCGGAAAAACTTATTTCCGTCCCAGTCATAACTCTCATAACCGCTTTCAGGGTCATTAACGGTAAATACGTATGCATTTGCAGGGATATACTCAAACGATTTAACCGGATTAGCAGTAACAGTTACGGG
>DFGL01000026.1 GCA_002371215.1 Ruminococcaceae bacterium UBA3751
CTTCACCGGTTTTCATCTCGGCAATTCTTCCCTGGTGGAGAACGATACCGCCGATAAGCTGTACGTCAAAGTGACGAAGACCGATAATACGCTCAGCAGCCTCGCGGCATACTGCAAACGCGTCGGGGAGAATATCGTCAAGAGTTTCGCCGCCGGCAAGCCTGTCTTTAAGAATAGGAGTCTGCCCTGCGAGCTCTTTGTCGTCCATTGCCTTGTACTTATCTGCAAGGTCGTTAATTTTTGTTACTGTTTTCTGAAGCTTTTTTACTTCGTGCTTGGAGTAATCTCCGAAAATTGCTGTTACAAATTTATTTGCCATTTATTTACACCTCATTAGGAAAATTTTAGTTTTTGTTTTATATCATAAAAGTTGAAAGGCTTTTAATTCGTTACGGTTCGGGAATAATAGCCTGTGTAACCTCCGCCTTGAGAAGACAAAACGGAGCAATTGCCTCGGCGAAAAAGCCCTTAACAACCGTTGATGCGGTATTAAGTTTTTCGGCGGTGCCGTTTTCAAGGCGCTGAGTCGTTGAGCTTAATTCACAAACTAAATTAATGCTCGTTTCGCTCATAGTACCGCTTGCGGTATAAGCGCAAAGCGATAACGCCATTGTAATACAGACAGCCGCGCAGATGCCCTGTTTTACAAAATACTTCTGCATAGCGTTTCCTTTACAATATTATTGGCGGCAGAAAACCGTCATTCTCTATTATATATAAAACAGAACTGATTTGCAAGAATAATATTTATTTTATAAAAAAATTGCATTTTTATTCCTTATATGGTATAATGTTTTGAATTATACTACATTATATTGAGTTATTGCCCCGAATTTTAGGTTTAGAGGATGAATATGAAAACTATATTGATGAAATATTTCGGCGCTACCAAATGGAAAAGACTGTTTGATATAGTGCTGTCCTTCTTCGGCATGATAGTTATGTCGCCCGTATTTTTGGTAATAATTTGCCTTTTACTGTTCACGCCTGACAGCAAGGTGTTTTTCAGTCATGAAAGGCGCGGAAGACGCGGAAAACCGTTCAGAATTTATAAATTCCAGACGATGAAAAACAGCGCGCCGAACTGCGCCACCTGCGACCTTGAAAACCCTGAGCAGTATATAACAAAGGTAGGCAGAGTTTTAAGAAAGACGAGCCTTGACGAGCTGCCGCAGCTATGGAATATCTTTAAGGGCGATATGAGCTTTGTCGGTCCCCGCCCGCTTATTTCAAGCGAACTCAGAGCGCACCGTCTCCGCCTTGAATACGGCGTTTACCGCTTCCGCCCCGGGCTTACGGGCTGGGCGCAGATTAACGGGCGCGACAGCATTTCGCTGATGAAAAAAATGAAGCTTGACAAGGAATACTGCGACAACTGGAGCATATTACTTGATATAAAGATTATGATAAAATCCGTTTCTACCGTTATTACCCGCGAAGGTTTCCACGAGGGAACATTCCACAGACGATAGTTCGTATAATTCGGAATTCGGAATTCGGAATTAAACTTTAAATACTCAGCAAGCTTTCTTTAGGAAAGTCAATAAGGAGATAAACTATGGAAAGAAATTTTATTGACGGTTACACAGAATGGCAGTCAAACCCCGAGATAGTTGCAGTAGGCAAGCTGCCGCAGCACGCAACGCTTATGCCGTACGCCGATTACGACGAGGCGCTCAGGGCAGACCGCTACGCTTCATCAAGAGTTAAGCTGCTCAACGGTAAATGGCGCTTTAAGCTTTATAAAAACTACGCCTACCGCCCGAGCGATTTTGCTCAGCCGCTTTACGACAGCCATAACTGGGACAGCGTTATTATACCCTGCTCCTGGCAGATGCAGGGCTACGACCAGAATCAGTACTGCAACGTGCGTTACCCCTGGGAGGGAAGCGAGGATATCTGCCCGCCGAACGCACCGACGAAGCACAATCCCGTAGGCTGCTACATAAAGCGCTTCCACGTTAATAAAAGCGTTCTTGAAAAGCGCGTCGTTCTCTGCTTTGAGGGCGTTGAGGCGGCGTTTTATCTCTATGTTAACGGCGAGAGAATCGGCTACAGTGAAAGCAGCTTTAACCGCGCGGAATTTGACGTTTCCCGCTATCTCGTTGAAGGCAGCAACGTTATAGGCGTTGAGGTTTACCGCTGGTGCACGGGCTCCTGGCTTGAGTGTCAGGATATGTGGCGCCTCGGCGGTATTTTCCGCGACGTATATATTTATACAACTGAAAAGGAATATATCCGCGATTTTGAAATCCATGCCGAGCCCGACAGCCAGCTCCACGACGGCTATCTTGACGTTACCGTTAAAACCAACGGCGCATACGAAGGACTTTCCGTTGATATGAACGTTGTTGACAGCGACGGCGCAGTCGTTGCGCTTGACAGCCAGTACGCAAGCGAGGAGCATATCACGACTCTAAAGGCAATAGTTACCAACGTTAAGCCGTGGTCAGCGGAACATCCCAACCTTTACACTGTTGTTTTTACGCTCAAAAACAACGGAACTCCGATTGAATATATCTCTCAGAAAATAGGCTTCCGCAGCGTTGAAATCAAAGACGGAATTATCCGCATAAACGGTAAGAGAATCGTTTTCAAGGGTACTAACCGCCATGAATTTGACTGCCGCACGGGGCACTATGTTTCCGAAGAAACAATGCGTAAAGACATTGAAATAATGAAGAAAAACAACATAAACGCCGTTCGTACCTCCCACTATCCGAACGCACCGCGCTGGTACGAGCTCTGCGACGAATACGGTCTTTACGTTATAGACGAAAATAATATGGAAACCCACGGCACCTACTGGTCAAATATTATAGGCTGCCCCGCCCTCCCCGGCTCAAGACCCGAATGGGAAAAGGCTTGTATGGAGCGTATCAAGGCGCTTTATCACAGGGATAAAAACCACACCTGCGTTGTCTGCTGGTCAATGGGTAACGAAAGCCACGGCGGCGAAAACGTAAGAAAGATGTACGAATGGCTCAAAAAGACCGATAAATCGCGTTTCGTTCACTTTGAGCTTGACGGCGACCCGAATGAAAAGGAGCTTTCCGACGTTCAGTCAAAGATGTACGCAACCCCCGATTTCCTTGAGGATTACGCGCTTACGGGAAGAGACGGCAGACCGTTCATTCTCTGCGAATACACCCACGCTATGGGTAATTCCTGCGGTTCAACGGACGAATATACTGCACTCTGGGATAAATACCCCTGCCTTCAGGGCGGCTTCGTCTGGGACTGGGTTGACCAGAGTATTCTCACAACAGATGAAAACGGCACGGAATACCTCGCTTACGGCGGAGATTTCGGCGAAAGCCCGCACGACGGACATTTCTGCGGCAACGGACTTCTCTTTGGCGACAGAACCGAAACCCCGAAGCTTGCGGAGATTAAAAAGCTTTATCAGAACGTTGATTTCAAGGCGATTGACGCTGAGCGCGGCGTAATTGAAATCAAGAATAAATATTTGTTTACAAACCTTAACGAATTTGAGCTTTACTGGGAGCAGAGCAATGACAAGGGCGTTATCCGCAGAGGCACTGACGTTATCGACGTTGCACCGGGCGAAAAGGACGTTCTTGACCTCGAGCTCGGCAAGGCGACGGGCGATGAGAACTATCTCTACATAGCTCTGCGCGAAAAGGACGAGGAGGCAAACGTTGTTGCCTACGAGCAGTTTGTAATCAATGAATTTGAAAACACCTACGACGAGCTTGAGGGCGAAAGCGAGCTTCTCGTTTCCGACACCTACGGAGAAATCCACGTTATTTCCGATAATATTGACGTTCGTTTTGAACGCCGCGAGAGAAACCAGCTTGTTTCAATCAAGGTTGACGGCGAAGAGCTTCTCAATGCGCCTATGCGCCTGAATTTCTGGCGTGCGCTTACCGATAACGACCGCGGAAACCGCGCGGGCTCAAGGCTAGGCTGCTGGAGAGACGCCGGCGACACCCCCGGTATATACAACAACACAATGTGGAATATAGAAAACTATCAGATTCTTGACGGCGGCAAAAAGGTAGTTATAACAAGCGGCGCGCGGGTTATGACTCAGCCCGAGAGCAAGGCGATAGTAATTTACACGATTACCTCAAAGGGTATTGAGGTTGATATGCAGTTTATGCCCGATTCCTCCCTGCCCGAAATTCCCGAGGTCAGCGTGCTCTTTGAGCTTCCTAAGGACTTTGAGGAAGTCGTTTATCTCGGCAACGGCCCCGATGAAAACTACATTGACCGCAACAACGCTTCAATTGTAGGGCTCTATTCAACGAGCGTAAGCAAGATGTGGGTACCGTACCTCAAGCCGCAGGAATGCGGTAACAGAACGGGCGTAAGATACGCAACCTTAATCGGCGATAAAAAGGCGTTTACAATAATCGCTGAGCCCGTTATGGAATTCAACGCTTCCCATTGGCTACCCAAGGAGATTGAAAACACCTGGCACCAGAAGGATTTACCCCCCGTTGAAAAGACGGTAATCCGCTGTATCGCCCGCCAGCAGGGCATTGGCGGCTACGACAGCTGGGGCGCTCACTGCAACGAAAAGTACAAAAATAAAACGAATAAGACTTATCGTCTTAAATTCCAAATCAGGTTTTAACTGAAGTTAATAAAAAGTTTACTTGACTTTTATATATATAAGTATTATATTGACATAAACTAAACGCATATTTCTTTATTAAGGGAGGTAGAAAAAATGTCTTTTAAAGAATCGGCAATGAGCTTTGCTATAAAGAACGCCGTAAAATATGCAAGAAAAGATTTTAACAAGAACGCTCCGAGAATACTCAGCCTTGTTGAAATGGCGGACGTTAAAAAGGTTAACCGCACCGCTTATGCAGGACTTCACGAAGCGCTTAAGGACCCGAATAACAACTGGATGCAGTTTGCCCGCCGTCTTGTCTGCGATACCGACGAGGGCGTGCTGAATAAGTTCATCCCCGCTGCAATCAACGTTGCTATAAACAGCTACGACGTTCGTATGGCGGCTATCGAAAAGTACGGCTGTAACGTTCCGTGGGCTATTCTTATGGACCCGACTGCTGCCTGCAACCTTAAGTGTAAGGGCTGCTGGGCTGCCGAATACGGTCACGAAAGCTCTCTTTCATACGACGACCTTGCAAGAATTATCCGTCAGGCTAAAGAGCTCGGAACCTATATGTTTCTTTATACGGGCGGCGAGCCGACAATGCGCCGCGCAGACCTTATGCGCCTTTGCCGCGAAAATCCCGAGTGTCTTTTCCTCAGCTTTACTAACGGTACTCTGATTGACGACAGCTTTGCCGACGAAATTCAGTCCGTAGGAAACTTCTTCCCTGCGTTTTCAATTGAGGGCTACGAGGAGGAGAACGACTTCCGCCGCGGAGACGGTACCTTTAAAAGATGTACCGCCGCTATGCAGAGGCTTAAGGAGAGAGGCGTTCCGTTCGGCGCTTCGCTTTGTTACACGAGCAAAAACACTGAGCTTTTAGCTTCAGACGAATATATGGACTGGCTTATTGACAAGGGCGTTATGTTTGCATGGTTCTTTACATATATGCCAACGGGCAACGGCGCCGTTACCGACCTTATGGTAAGTCCCGAGCAGAGAGCGCTTATGTACAGAAAAATGCACGAATGGCGCAATACCAAGGCTATTTTTGCCCTTGATTTCTGGAATGACGGCGAATACGTTCAGGGATGTATCGCAGGCGGACGCCACTACTTCCATATCAACGCAAACGGCGATTGCGAACCCTGTGCGTTCGTTCACTATTCAAACGTTAATATCAAAGAAAAATCCGTTCTTGAAGCGCTTCAGAGCCCGCTCTTTATGGCGTACAAGAAGAATCAGCCCTTCTCAAACAATATGCTGCGTCCCTGCCCCGTGCTTGACAACCCCGGCGCCATCAGCAAAATGGTAGCGGAAACGGGTGCATATTCAACCGAGATGCAGCACCCCGAAAGCGCTAACGAGCTGTTTGACAAAACAATCGAAGCTGCCAAGGCGTGGAAGGTTAAGGCTGACGAGCTCTTCAGCCGCGATGATTATATCGCAAAGCACGTTAAGGACGAGAATATGTACAACTTTGAGAAGCCCGATGAGGAAAGGGAATTCAAGGAGTTTGAAAAAACCGAATAAAAAACGAATTATAGCTGTTAAGTTATAAGCTTCGGCTTTATAAAACCGTAGGGGCTGGCGTCCCCGACAGCCCGTTACCATACGCTGGGTAAAGAACGGGTCGTCGGGAACGCCGACCCCTACAAATTAGTTATTACTGGTGATAAAATGGGATTTTTTAATTTCGGAAAAAGAGGAAAAATTGAATACATCATTGCAGGGCTCGGAAACCCCGGCAAAAAGTATGAAAACACGCGTCATAACGCGGGCTTCAAGGCAGTTGATATTCTTGCGAACAGCCACGGCTTTGAGTTTAAAAAGATGAAATTCAAGGCGCTGATTGCCGACGAAATGATAGCGGGGAAACGCTGCCTTATTATGAAGCCGCAGACGATGATGAACCTCTCGGGCGACGCAATTCTTGACGCGGCGCAGTACTATAACATCCCCGATGAAAACATAATTATTATTTTTGACGACGTTTCGCTTGACGTTGGCAAGCTCCGCGTTCGCCGCAAGGGCAGCGCAGGCGGTCACAACGGAATAAAAAGCATAATCTCAGGGCTCGGCTCGGAGGATTTTCCGAGGGTTAAAATAGGAGTAGGCAAAAAGCCCTCGCCAGAAACCGATATGGTCAGCTGGGTGCTGGGCGATATTCCGAACGATAAAAAAAGCGATTACGAAACGGCGCTTAAAAACGCTGCCGCCGCCGCAGAAAAAATACTGTCCGACGGCGTTGACAGCGCGATGAACGAATATAACTCATAAGGTGAAAATATAATATGTCAGGATTTTCAAATTTACTTGAAAAGAGCGAAGAATTTATCAGCCTCAACAGGAGCGTTACCACCCCCTCTGCTCCCGTTGGGGCCACAGGTCTGCCGGGCGTTTCCAAGGCAGCCGTTATCCACGCGCTTTGCGAAAAGCAGAAAAAAGCCGCCTTTGTAATCACCCCCGACGAAGCGGGAGCGGTAAGGCTTTACGAAAACCTTTCTGCGCTGCAGAAGGGCGTTTTGCTGTACCCTAAAAGAGAGTTTACCTTCCTTGAGGTTGAGGGTATCAGCCGTGAATACGAGCAGCTGAGGCTCGGCGTGCTCGCCAATATAATTGATAATAATTACAGCATCGTTGTGGCTTCGGTTGCGGCGGCAATTCAGCTTACAATGCCGCCCGAGGCGCTGATTGAGCGCACCTTTACGATAAAAACGGGCGATGAAATTGACCTTGACGAAACCGCGGATAAGCTTATAAAGGCAGGCTACACGCGCTTTGACGAGGTTGACGGAACGGCTCAGTTTGCCATTCGCGGCGGGCTTATTGATATTTACTCTCCCGGGGCGGATTCTCCCGTAAGGCTTGAATTATGGGGCGATACGGTTGACAGCATTGCGCGCTTTGATATTGCAACGCAGCGCCGTACGGATATGGTAAACGAGATAAAAATCATCCCCTCAACCGAGGTGCTGTTTTCATCAAAGGAGGAGCAGGCAAAGCGTATTGAGGCGCTCGCTTCGGGGCTTCAGGGCAAGGCGGTAAAGGCGCGCGAAAAGCTCCTTTCGGACTGCGACAGGCTCCGTCAAGGCAGCTTTCTTCGCTGCAGCGACAAGTACCTCCCCCTCGCCTACGACAGCGGCGGACTTTTTGATTACCTTGACGGTATGCTCTTTATCTGTGATTCGGGCAACGTTAAGGATAAATGCGAAAACGCAAACCGCCTTTTCACCGAGGAGATGAAATGGCTTACAGAGGACGGCATAATCTGTAAGGGACTGGATAAATATATGCTGAGCTTTGAGGAGCTCTGCGAGCTGTACGAGGGCCACAGGGCTATCTACCTTGACGGGCTTCCTCGCGGCAGCTTTGACACTCCCGTTTCCCATCTTTCAACCTTCAATATGTATGAAATACCGCCGTTTTCGGGCACTCTTACAATGCTGAAAGATGAGATATTCCCGCTCATTAAAACCAACTACGCGGTAGTTCTTCTTGCAGGTACGTCACGCGCGGGGAAATCGCTCGCTTTTGACCTCACGGAAAAAGGAATCAATGCGGTTTACCACCAGTCCTTACCGCAGGAGCTCAGCCGCGGCAGCGTTACCGTAATTTCCGGCACAATGACCGCGGGCTTCAGGGACAGCGGCATAAAGCTCGCGCTGATTTCTCAGGGCAGGGGTACTCAGAGCAAGAAGAAGCACAAACGCTTTTCCTCAAAGGACGCTCTTCACTCGCTTGACGAGCTGAACGTTGGCGATTACATCGTTCATAACGTTCACGGCATAGGCGTTTTTGAGGGAATTCAGGCGCTTGATATGCAGGACGTCCGCAAGGATTATATTAAAATCGGATACGCAAAGGGCGACACGCTCTACGTTCCCGTTACCCAGCTTGACTTAGTTTCAAAATATATAGGTCCAGAGGAGGACAGCAGGGTTAAGATTAACCGCCTCGGCTCGGGCGATTGGGCAAAAACCAAGAGCCGCGTTAAAGCAAGCGTTCAGGATATGGCGAAGGAGCTTATTGCCCTTTACGCAAAGCGCATAAGCACAAAGGGCTATCAGTTTTCGGACGATACGGACCTTCAGCGCGATTTTGAGCTGCGCTTTGAATACGAGGAAACCGAGGACCAGCTCCGCTGCGCAGAGGAAATAAAGGGCGATATGGAAAAACCCTCGCCTATGGACAGACTGCTCTGCGGCGACGTCGGCTTCGGCAAAACCGAGGTTGCGCTTCGCGCCGCGTTCAAATGTATCGGCGACAGCAAGCAATGCGCTATTTTAGTACCCACTACCGTTCTTGCAATGCAGCACTATACTACCGCAAAAAAACGCCTTGAACCCTTCCCCGTCAGGATTGAAATGCTCTCTCGCTTCGTTTCCCCCGCAAAACAGAAGGAAATTATGCGCGACCTTGCTCAGGGCAGGGTTGACCTTCTTATCGGCACCCACAGGATTATCAGCAAGGACGTTCAGTTCAGCGATTTAGGGCTTCTTATAGTTGACGAGGAACAGCGCTTCGGCGTGGCGCAAAAGGAGAAAATCAAGGAGAAATTCCCGCGGGTTGACGTTCTCACCCTCTCCGCTACCCCGATTCCGCGAACGCTCAATATGGCGATGAGCGGTATTCGCGATATGAGTCTTTTAGAAGAGGCGCCCGGCGACCGATTCCCCGTTCAGACCTACGTTATTGAATACGATTTCGGCATTCTTGTTGAGGCGATGGAACGGGAGCTTTCCCGCGGCGGGCAGTGCTATTACCTTCACAATAATATTGACAGCATTGACCACACCGCAATGCTGATAAAAAAGGCTATCCCCGACGCGCGCGTCGGTATTGCCCACGGCAGAATGACCGAGGAACAGCTCTCCGACGTATGGGAGCAGCTTCTAAGCGGCGAGATTGACATTCTCGTTTGCACAACGATTATTGAAACGGGCGTTGACGTTCCCAACGTTAACACGCTGATTATAGAGCGCGCAGACAGAATGGGACTCGCTCAGCTTCACCAGATACGCGGACGTGTCGGCCGTTCGTCGCGCCGCGCCCATGCGTATTTCACTTTCAACAGGGGCGACAGTCTTTCCGAGGTGGCGTCAAAGCGGCTTGAAGCAATCCGTGAATACACCGAGTTCGGCTCGGGCTTTAAAATTGCAATGCGCGATTTACAGATAAGAGGCGCGGGCTCCCTGCTCGGCAACCGTCAGCACGGGCATATGGAAAGCGTCGGCTACGATATGTATATCAAACTGCTTGAGGAGGCAGTTCAGGAGGAGAAGGGCGAACGCGCGCCCGATACAAAGGACGAGGAATGCCTTATAGACATCCCGATGAACGCCACTATCCCCGAGGATTATATAACCTCAACCTCCTCCCGCCTTGCAATGTACAAGGCGATAGCAAATATCCGCAGCGATAAAGACGCGAACGATGTATGCGACGAGCTGACAGACCGTTTCGGCGCGCCGCCTGCACCCGTTTACGGTCTTGTTGAAATTGCGCTTCTGCGCAACACCGCTCAGACTCTCGGCATTACCGAAATCAAACAGAGCGGCGGCGCAGTTAATTTCTATTTTGACGAAATCAAACCCGAATTTCTCATCGTTCTTAATGAAAAAATGAGAAAACGCGCGTCGCTGAAAGCGTCAAAGCGCTCGTATATTTCCGTTAAGCTGCTTGATGAAAGCGCGGTTGATACCGTACGCAACACGCTTTCTATCCTTCAGGAAGCACTGAATAATTAAAAAATGTATAAAACAAAGCACCTCGGGCAAAAATATACCCGAGGTGTTAATTATGTCAAACAATACAAACAGTAAGGAAAATAAAAATATTAAGGCGCTGTTTACGGTGGTATGCCTTTGCATTATCTCGCTCGGGCTGATAGTATATTTTTCGGGAACAAGAGCTCCGAAAAACAACGCCGTAAACGAAAATCAGACTCTTAAAATAAGCACAACTCAACAGACAACGGAAGTTCAGCACGCCGTAACCGTTACCGAAACGCAGACACAAACTACCGAAAAAGCTACAAAAAAAGCGGAGAAAAAGACAACGGAAAAGCAGACTATGCCAAAGAGCAAGAGCAACACTCCGTATAAAAGCTTTTATAAATATCCTCTTTCCGAGGCGGTGCTGAAGGGGTACAGCGAGGAGCTCGTTTTTGACGATACAATGGGCGACTGGCGCGCTCACGCAGCCGTTGATTTTAAAGGCGGCGAGGGCGACGAGGTTGTTGCAATAAACGACGGGCTTGTGCTTGATGTCTATACCGACAACCTTCTCGGCAACGTTGTTGAGGTTGACCACGGCGGAAAGCTCATTGCGCGCTATTGCGGTCTGGAGGCAATCAGCGTTAAAAAGGGCGAATTTATTGATATTGGGAATCAGATAGGAACGCTCGGCAAGGTGCCCTGCGAAGCGGACAGCGAAGCGCACCTTCATTTTGAAACCAAAATCGGCAAAGACTACGTTAATCCGCTTGACGTTATGGGAAAAACGGAATAAAAAACGCCCCAAGGGGCGTTTTTATTTATTAGAAATCTACCTCTGTATCGTAATAGCAGCACTTGAGAAGCTTTTCCATTTCCTCAACGGAGGGCTGACGGGGATTAGAGCCCGTGCAAGCGTCTGCGATAGCGTTTACTGCTATATCGTGAAGTCTTTCAAGGAATACTTCCTCGGGAACGAAGCCCTGCTCCGTCGGATAAGAATCAGCGCCGTAATTCTTAATGCAGTGAGGAATATTGAGGTCATCGTTCATCTTGCGGAGATATGCGATTAAAGCGGCAACCTTATCGTCATCGGAAGCATTCTTATCAGCAATACCCATATAGTCAACGATTACGCCGTAACGCTTTTTAGCCGTTTCGTCCTTAGCGTTGAAAGCGATAACCTTGGGAAGATACATAGCGTTAGCCGCGCCGTGAATGATATGAGCGCCGTAATCAGCGAAAACTGCGCCCGTCTTATGAGCCATTGAGTGAACGATACCGAGAAGAGCGTTTGAAAACGCCATTCCTGCAAGGCACTGCGCGTTGTGCATTCTGTCGCGAGCAGCCATATCGCCGTTATATGAATCTACAAGGTCAGCCTGAATCATTTCAATTGCGTGGATTGCAAGCGGGTCCGTATAATCGCAGTTAGCTGTTGAAACGTAAGCCTCTACGGCATGAGTCATTGCGTCCATACCTGTGTGAGCAACAAGCTTCTTGGGCATTGTCTCTGCAAGCTCGGGGTCAACGATTGCAACGTCGGGAGTAATCTCAAAGTCAGCAATAGGATACTTAATACCCTTGTTGTAATCGGTAATGATTGAGAAAGCAGTTACCTCCGTAGCAGTACCTGACGTTGATGAAACGGCGCAGAAATGAGCCTTTTTGCGGAGCTCGGGGATACCGAATACCTTGCACATGTCCTCAAAGGTGCAATCCGGATATTCGTACTTTATCCACATAGCCTTAGCAGCGTCAATCGGTGAACCGCCGCCGATAGCAACAATCCAGTCAGGCTCAAATTCGAGCATAACCTCGGCGCCGCGCATAACCGTATCTACTGACGGGTCAGGCTCAATGCCGTCAAATATTTTAACCTCCATGCCTGCTTCCTCAAGATAAGCCTTAGCTCTGTCAAGGAAACCGAAGCGCTTCATTGAACCGCCTCCAACACAGATGATAGCTTTTTTACCTTTAAAATCCTTGAGCGCTTCGAGAGCGCCTTTGCCGTGGTATAAATCACGGGGCAGTGTGAATCTTGCCATAATTTGCCTCCAAAAAAAATTTAATTGACCTGAGTCCCTGTTATAATAGCACTATAATTTCAAATGTCAATAGAGATTGTTAATTTTTTATCAATATCTTCAATTCTTCTTTACACCCTCAATAAAAATGTAAGTATTTACTTTGCACGCCTTTTGCGGTTGACATTCCCACTTTATTATTATAAAATATTATTTATAAATTTTTTATGTGGTGCATTATGAAAAAATTAGTTATTATAGGCGCGAACGATTTTCAGAAGCAGCTTATTTTAAAAGCAAAATCGCTC
Source organism: Ruminococcaceae bacterium UBA3751 (assembly GCA_002371215.1). Taxonomy (GTDB): domain Bacteria; phylum Bacillota; class Clostridia; order Oscillospirales; family Acutalibacteraceae; genus Eubacterium_R. Next base: position 12,644 of record DFGL01000026.1, read on the forward strand.
GGCTGCGAAACCCACGTTTTCGCGTGGGAGGAGGGCGCAGTCGGTAAGGAGTTCGCCGATTATTTTTATCCTATAAGCATAACCGAAAAAGAGAAAATTCTTGAAAAATGCAGAGAAATACACCCCTGCGGAATATGCTCAATCGCCTCCGATTTAGCAGTTGTAACGATAAACTACGTTGCCGAGGCACTGGGGCTTCCCTGCAACAGCGCGGCGTTTACCGATATTCAGACCAACAAATACGCAATGCGAAAGGCGCTCTCAAAGGCAAACGTTCCCTGCCCTGAGTTTATACTGACCGATGAAAACGTCAGCCCGAACGAGCTGAAAAATCTTACCTTTCCCGTTATAGTCAAGCCCACAGACCGTTCGGGAAGCCGTTGCATTACAAAGCTTGAAAGCGAAAGCGGAATCGAGGATGCGGTTAAGGCGGCGTGCGGCGTTTCGTTTGAAAAGCGCGCAATAATTGAGGAGTACCTCTGCGGAGACGAATACTCAATGGAAACCGTTAGTCAGAACGGACGGCACTTTTACCTTGCAACAACCAAAAAATTCACTACGGGCGCTCCCCATTTTATAGAAACGGGGCATATTCAGCCGAGCGGACTTGATGAAGAAACGCTGAAAAAGGCGAAGGCGGTTATTTTTTCAGCCCTTGACGCTTTACATATTGAAAACAGCGCGGCGCACAGCGAATTCAAAATTGACGAAAACGGAAATATAAACATTATTGAAATCGGCGCGAGAATGGGCGGAGACTGCATCGGCTCTGATTTAGTTCCTCTTTCAACGGGCTTTGACTTTATGAAGGCTGTAATTGACGTCGCAACAGGTAAGGAGATAACCGTTGGAAAGCTTGGGTCTGACGAGGCGGAAATCCGTTTTCTCTTTACCGAAAACGATATTGAAAAAATGAACGAATTTGTAAAGAGCAACCCCGAGAGTATTGTTCGCATAAGCGATATTGAATACGAAAATCTCGGCAAAACCGAGGACAGCTCAACGCGCCTCGGATATTATATTTTTACAAGCAAAGGGTGACCTTATGAAAAAAATAATGATTTTAGGCGCCGGACGCGGACAGCTTGACCTAATCAGAGCGGCAAAAAAATACGGATACTATTCCATAGTTACAAGCATTGAGGGCAACTATCCCGGTTTTGACGAGGCAGACGAATGCTGCTACGCGGATATTTCCCGCCCCGAAGAGGTGCTTGAGGCGGCGCGGCGCTTTAATATTGACGCAATAGCAACCGCCTGCCTGGATACAGGCGTATCCTCAATAGGATACGTTTGCGATAAAATGGGACTTAGCGGCTTGAGTGAAAAAGCGGCAAAGCTCTCATCGGACAAGCTGCTTATGAAAAGCGCTTTTATGGAAAACGGCGTAAATACCGCAAAGTATAAAAAGGTTTCTTCTGCCGACGAGCTTGACAGTATAACTAAAGAGCTTAATCTTCCGCTGATTGTTAAGGCTGTTGATTTACAGGGAAGCCGCGGCATAAACATCGTCCGTAAAAAAGAGGAGCTTTTAAGCGCCTTTGAGGATACGATGAACGAAACGAAAAAGGATTTCTGCATTATTGAGGAATTCATTGAAGGCTATGAGTTCGGCGCTCAGGCTTTCGTTGTAAACGGCAAAGTGCTTTACGTTCTGCCCTGCGGCGATATTACTTACCTAAGCAAAACAAATATTCCCGTAGGTCATTATGCTCCGCTTGAGCTGGACGGTGAACTCGCCAAAAGCGTTTACGAGCAGTCGGTTAAGGCAATACGTGCAATCGGCTTAAACAACTGCGCCGTCAATATTGATATGATATTAAAGGACGGCAGGGTTTACCTTATTGAACTTACCGGCAGAGTTGGCGCAAACTGCCTTCCGCAGCTCTCCTCAATTTACTTTGGCATTGACGTTTATAAAATGATAATTGACGTGGCTCTGGGGAACGACCCCACCGAATATTTTGAGAAAAATAAAAAAGACGCTACCTGCTGCTATGCCAGAATGCTTTATTCGGAAAAATCGGGAAGGCTCAAAGAGATTAAAAATAACGCAGGTAATATTGACGGCATTACGGAGCTTACTTTTTTTGTTAAGCCCGGTATTAATATCCGAAAAATCACATCCTCAAGAGACTGCCTCGGTGAAATCGTTGTTAAAGGCAGTTCGGTAAAGGAATGCGAGGTTATCATTGAAAAGGCTCTTTCAGAGATTGATTTTATAACGGAGTAAGCCATGACTTATTATATTGACCCCTCGTCAACGGTTAAAGACACTAAGCTTTGCGGCGGCGCAAAGGTTTATAAAAACTGTAATATTATTTCTTCACGGCTTGGTGAAGGCGCTTTAGTGGGAGATTTTTCACGGCTTTCAGACTGCACGCTCGGAGAAAAGGCGTCAATTCAGCGATACGCTCTGATGTTTAATACAAAAATAGGAAGATACACCTATACCGGCAGGAATTTCACCTCCTGGCACTGTGAAATAGGAAAGTTCTGTTCAATTTCGTGGAACGTCAGCATAGGCGGAGCAAACCACGATTATTCGCGAATAACAACCCATGCGTTTTTGTATTCCGCAGACTTCGGGCTGCTGGACGGCGAGCCTGAGTACAACCGTTTTTCAGATGCGTGTATTATCGGTAACGACGTCTGGATTGGCTGCGGCGCTACGGTATGCAGAGGCGTTACCGTAGGCGACGGAGCAGTTGTTGCGGCAGGGGCAGTAGTAACAAAAAACGTTGAGCCGTATACAATCGTTGGGGGCGTTCCCGCAAAGCCGATAAAAAAGCGTTTTGATGAGGAAACAATCCGCCTTCTGATAAAAAGCAGGTGGTGGGATTTGCCCTCACAGGTAATTAAGGATAACGTTAAACTGTTTTCACAAAAGGCTGATAAAAACGCAGCAAAAAAAATAATTGAACTAAGCGAAAAACACTTATAAAAAGAGATACAGCATATGAAAAGATTACTTATTTTAGGAGCAACAATCCACGCAAAGCACATAATTGACGCCGCTCACGAAATGGGCGTTTATACCGTTGTTACGGATTACGTTAAGGGAGCGGCTGCAAAAAAATACGCCGATAAGGCATACGACGTCAGCACGCTGGACGAGGACGCCCTCGCAGAGCTTTGCAAAAAAGAAAAAATCGACGGAGTTATAACGGGTTACGTCGATATAAATATGTCCCCCTACTATCACCTTTGCAAACGTCTATCTATGCCGTATTTTTGCAACGACGAGCAGATTTTCAAAACGATGAACAAGATTCAGTTCAAGGCGATGTGCAGAAAGCACGGAATAGCGGTTCCTGACGATATTAACGTTGACGGGGATTATGAAAAAACAGATTTTCCCGTTATGGTTAAGCCTGCCGATAATTACGCAAGCAGAGGGATAACGCTCTGCACCGAAGCAAAGCACCTTGATGCTGCAATTGAAAAGGCGTACTCATTTTCAAAAAGGCACGAAATTCTTGTTGAGGAGTTTATTGACGCACCCGCCGTTCAGATGTATTACAACGTTCAAAACGGCTACGTAAGCCTCTCGGCAATGGCCGATAAGCTTATCAGCGGCAAAATGGGAGACGGCGCGCCCCAGCCTATGGGCTTTCGCTTTCCTTCAGAGCATCTCAAATACTATCTTGAAAACATCAACCCTAAGGTTCAGAGCATGATTGAAGAGCTCGGCGTTAAGAACGGAACCTTCTTTATTCAGGGCTTTGCCGCAAAGGGCACTATAGTATTTCTTGAAATGGGCTTAAGGCTTTCGGGCGGCTGCGCTTACTTACATATCAAAAAGCAGAACGAAGCGGACCCGCTGAAAATGCTTATTAATTTCGCGCTCGGAAACGGCTTCGGCCCGTGGGATGTTAAAAAGTACGATAACCCCGATTTCAAAAAGCCCGCCGCTGATATAATAGTTCTTCTAAAAGAGGGCACTATTGCAAAAATAGAGGGTCTTGAGGAAATAAAAAGCAATCCCTCCTGCATTGAAATAATGCAGCTGAGAGACGTTGGCGATGAAATGGATGAAATCGGCACGCTCAATCAGGTATTCGCGAGGTTCTTCCTCTGCTGCGAAACCGAGGAGGAGCTTGAAAAAACGATAAAATTCATTAAATCGGTTCTTAAAATTACCGATTCAGACGGAAACAATATGATAATAAGCTTCTGATTATGGAGGAAAATATGCTAATTTCAATTGCTATTCCCTGCTACAAATCAGCAAAAACACTTCCGAAGGTTGTTGAGGATATCAGGGAGGAATTCAAAAAGCAATTTAAATACGACTATCAGATTATCCTTGTTAACGATTATCCCTTTGACGGCACCTTTGAGGTTATAAAGGAGCTTTGCGCTGAGGATAAAAAAATAACGGGCGTTAACCTTTCGCGCAATTTCGGCCAGACCTGTGCTAAAATGGCGGCGATTGACTTTGTTAAGGGCGACGTACTCGTTTATATGGACGATGACGGTCAGCACCCCGCAGAGGGAATAATCCCCCTTGCAAACAAGGTTCTTGAGGGCTACGACCTTGTTTACGCGTATTTTAAGGAAAAACACCACAGCGCCTTTAAAAAGCTTACAAGCTCGCTCAACTCAAAAATGCTTGAGTTCAACGGCTCAAAGCCGAAGGGCGTTCACATTTCAAGCTTTTATGCGCTCAGCCGTTTCGCCGTTGATACGTATAAGGATTATAAAAGCCCCTTTCCCTCAATGTTCGCTTATCTTAACAGCCTTGCGGGAAAAACGACGGAAATTGAAATGGAGCATAAGGACAGAATTGCGGGAAAATCCAACTACTCGCTCGGAAAACTCCTCAAACTCTGGCTTACGGGCTTTACAAACTTTTCAATAGTTCCGCTGAGAATAATTACGGGAATAGGCTTTATTATTGCGGTTCTGGGCTTTCTGTTCGGAATATTCGTTGTTATCAGAAAGCTTCTTGTTTCCAATATTTCCGCGGGCTATTCCTCAACGATTTCGCTGATGCTCTTAATAGGCGGGCTTATTCTCTTTTCTCTCGGCTTTATAGGCGAATATATAGGAAGAATTTATATGACCGTAAGCAACCTTCAGCAATTCAGAATAAGAGAAGTTATTAACGAAAAGGAAATCCGTAATGATTAGTAAATCCGAAAAAAAGCTGCCGTGGTATATAATATTACATATTATTATACTGTTCTCCTCATTGAGCGGCGTGCTTTCAAAGCTGGCTTCGGGCGCGGCGTTTCTCTCTCCTAAATTTATACTTCTTTACGGGGGAATTATCTGCGTTCTCGGCGTTTACGCAATAGCGTGGCAGCAGGTTTTAAAACACATTCCGCTGACCACGGCATTTTGCAATAAGGCGGTAAATATAATATGGGGAATAATATGGGGCTGCCTGCTGTTTAAGGAAACCTTAAAATGGAATATGATTGCAGGCGCGGTAATAGTTATTATCGGCGTAATTATAGTGGTGAAATCCGATGAGCACTAAGGTTATATTTGCGCTTGTTTACATAGCGGGAGTATTCGTTTCCGCAATAGCTCAGATTTTGCTCAAAAAAAGCGCAGGAAAAACTTACGAAAGCAAAATCAGAGAATACTTAAACCCATACGTTATTATCTCATACTCCATATTTTTCGGAGCTACCTTCTGCACGATATACGCTTATAAAGAAGTACCGCTTTCGCTCGGTCCTATTTTAGCGGCGCTTGAATATATCTTTGTTGCGGCGCTGAGCAGAATTGTTCTTAAAGAAAAAATCAACCTGCAAAAATTCATAGGACTTTCCGTTATAGTTGCAGGCATAGTTATTTATTCCCTTCCAACATAAAAATCCCTGTTTAAAACAGGGATTTTTTTATTTTGCCTATAAAATTTTTAGCTTTCGGTGAAAATGAGAAACTGCTTTTATATATTAAGGAATAGCAAAGATAAATCAGATACGGAGGCCACGGAATCCAGAAAAAGCGTCTGATAAGCTCAACGTTTCTGTTCTTTATGATTGTATAGACCAGAATGCCGAAGAAAAGAAGCGAAACCGCTGTGAGAATTACGCTTGCCTTTTCCGCCTTTTCGGCGCTGTTTTCATCCATGTTGAGCGGCTCAACGACGTTGAGTAGTATCCACACGAGAATCGCAACGGGGAAGCAGGCGATAAGCAGCCTTTTTTCGCAGGCATACATTCCCGCGGCGCAAACTAACTCTGCAATTCCGAACAGCTTGAACTCCTTTATATACACTGCCGCGCCAACGGCGGCAATAAGCAGCATATAGCCATAGCGCCATTTATAATCCATATCAAAAACAGCGCCGAGCCCGGCCGATTTTGGCATCGTTCCGCCGAAGAAGAACAGCTCAATCAGCAAAAGCTGAATAATAACCTTTAATTTATCCTTCATTATATCACCAGATTTCCGATTGCAAAATACAATGCGGCATAAATAATAAACGTTCGCTTATCGTACTTTCCAAGCTGCTCCTTAACCCATACGGCAGTATCCTCGGGATTTTTGTACATAACAAAGAGTGCCGCCGCGCCCTCGACAATTAAAGTGTGGTTATAATACCTGAAAAAGTCGATTGAACACATAAACCAGAACGCGAGAACAACGGGAATATAAATTATCATCAGCGTTAAGAGAAAGCTGAGAAACTTTTTGTTTTCCTCTTTTGCTATTTTAATTCTGTGCCTCCAGTATTTAACGATAAACACCAATACGGGAGCTGAAAAAATCATCAGTGCAGCGAGGCCTATTAATTCTGGAGGCACCTTTCCCCTGCCCGTATAATAGGTAATATGGAAGTGGATATTCGGCCATGCCGCGTTAATCGCCTTAACAATAAACGGCGGCAGCGAGCTTGAGCCCGCGGGGATAAGAATATCGTCCTTAAGATTATCATACGGAAATTCAACGTCCGCAAACAGCGACATATCGCCGAAGGTAATGATTTTGAAAATATCAAAATTGAAATAGAGCAAATCGGTATGACTGCCTATCTGGCTGCGCTCCATAACTCTTCTGAGCGTTTCCTCCGCGCTGTACTTTGCGTTGCTGCTTTCAAAAAGAACGAAGTAAACCGTAAGGGAAACGGAGAAAACGAAGCTCAGCGCAAACAGCACCGAATAAACCGCCGTTTTCTTCTTTTCCTCCTGAACCGCTGCAAGATACAGAAGAATGAAGAAAATCAGTATCATATAGCAGATTATAGCCGAAAAATGAATCAGTATAATCGGTATTACCATAAGCGGCGCAAAATACTTTGCCGCCTTGTTTTTCAGCATAAGTAAAAACAGCGGAACGAAAACTATCCAGTAAACGTCTATTATTCCGAGCCCGTAGGAAAAAACGGAAAAGGTAACGGGACCCGAGGCATAGAATAAACCTAACAGAATACAGTATTTTTTATTGCCCTCAGAAGCGGATTTAACGAATATACCAAGAACGATTGATACCATTAAATACGCAAAAAGAGTTAGCAGAATATAGTATCTCTGCATAGCAAGGAAATCGTAATTTCCGCCGCTTATCCAGCGGTAAATCTGCCCCGGCAGAATTCTTGCGCAAAAGCCGAAGCTGTAATCGAGCAGCGCAATAGTATAGCTTACGGGATAGAGAATCGGCTTTGAAAAGCCGCTTGTTGCAACGAACATACTGAAAACAAATGCTGCAAAAAACAGAGCCGTATATTTAATTTTATCAAATATCCGCAGCATTATTTTCATTGCTGTTTTCCTTTCCTCAGTAGTTAATTCTTCTCTCTTCAACAACTATGGGCTTCTGGTTTACCGTTGCAATAATGTGGACGATAAATTCAAGCATAATTGAAAGAAAGCCCAGAATGATAATTGCAATAAAAAGCGTTCCCCTGAAAACGAGCCCGTCTGTAAGGCTGTGAACGTAGCCGTGAAGGTAATCGGGGATATAATTGAATATCAGCTCTCCAAGCGCCGCGATAAAGCAAAGCCCGCTGAAAACGAGCATTCTGCGCGGAAGCTTGGTTGCCATATTCGCAATTCCGCAGATTGCAAAATCGTAGTATTTGCTTATATTGAACTTTGATTTACCCTTTTTGCGCTTATCCTGAGTGTAGTAGACGTAATCAAAATGCCGTCCGTATTCAAGAATAAGCTCTCTTAAAAACGGACGCGGGACGTGAGTCCTTTTAAGAACGTCCGTAAAAGTTTTATCAAAAAGCTCAAACTCCGTTGCGTGCGGAACGAGTTTTACGCCGAAAACGGCATTAACGATAAAATAGAAAAACGAGCGCATTAAGTACATAAACGGGTTTTCCCTGCTTTTGTTCTTTACACCGAGAACTATATCGCTGCCCTTTTCCCATTTTTCAACAAATTCGGGAATGAGCTCGGGCGGATTCTGTAAATCGGAGTGAAGAATAATAGTACAGTCGCCCTTTGATTCGCGCACGGAATAATAGATGTTTTTTGAATAGCCGAAATTTCTGCTGTAAAACACCGCCTTAATATGCTCGTCCTTTTCGGCGAGCGCTTCAATCTGTTCCCTTGAGGAATCGGTTGAGCCGTCGTCAAAAAACACAATCTCATAATCGTATTCAGTTAAGCCCTGAAGCACCGCCGTCGTTCTTTCGTAAACCTCAGAGAGCATTCCCTCCTCGTTATAAACGGGAACGACAACGGAAATCAATTTTTTATTTTCCATATTTTCCTCTTATAATTTATATTTTTTCTTAATTTTCGGATACGCGTGGGAATACCAGAAAACGTAGGAAAAATCCTTAAACGCCCTGAAGCCGTCAATGAAGAAGAATATCGGGCCCTTCTGGGTTATGGCGTGAAGCCCGCTGATAACAGTCTGAATAGCAAACTGGAACGGCTTTTCGGTTTCAAGCGCGTCTCGCTTTGTAAAAACTCTCCATTCAAAGCAGGCTCTGATTACTTTAAGGTCGGTTGACGGAACGTTGGAAAGGTTCTGCCCGAGCGTTTCCGTTGCAATCTGCTTTGAAAGCTCCTTTAAGTCCTTTTCAGGCTTATACTTACCGCTTGCCACCGCCTCGTTATAAAGCTGCGTTCCCGGGAGCGGGGTAAAATGGTAAACAGGGGTCAGATTAGCGGAGATATGCTTAAGCAGTTCAACGGTTTCGCTCACCTGCTCAACGGTTTCCCCGGGATAGCCGATAATGAAGCTTGCCAGCGAGGTAATCCCGATTTCCTTAAGCTCCTCAAAGGTTGGAATAATCTTATCGTAATTTATATTCTTATGAATTCTTTTCTGCATTTCCCTTGAGCCCGTTTCAATGCCGAAGAATGCCCAGCGGCAGCCCGCGTCATAGAGCATCTGAAAGTCCTCTTTGGTAAACATTCCTACTCTGCACTGAATACCGAAATGGATATGAAGGTCGTTTTCCTTCAGCCTTCTGCAGAAATCGCGGGCGTCCTCCTTGCGGGTTACCCAGAGCTCGTCGGAAAAATAAACTCCGTCAACGCCGTAGGTATCAACAAGGTATTTGAGCTCCTTTATAACGTATTCATTCGGGCGCTTTCTGTGGGTGCACTTATGGAAATAGTTATTCGTACAGAAGGTACAGCTGCAAGGGCAGCCCTTTGACGAATACATATATATCATCTTTTCACAGCCGAGATAATGCTGAAGATATTTTTCAACGTCAATCAGCGAATAATCCGTTATCGGCATATCGGCAAGGTCCGCAAACGGTCTGTCGGGGTTACGGCAGATTTTTCCGTTTTCCTTATAGCAGAGGCTTAAAACGGAATGGACGTCGCGCCTGCCCTCAACAACCTCAATAAGCTCCTCAAAGGTAAATTCGCCCTCGCTGAACATAACGTAATCAACGTTTTCGTTTTCAAGGCAGATTTCGTGCTGCATTGAGGGCATAGCGCCGCCCCACGCAACGGGAATACCTATACTGTGGGCATAGGCGGATATTTTCATAGCGTCCTTGAGTCCGCGCGAGGACATAAGGGATATTCCGATTATCCCCGGCTTGAATTCGGCTATGGTTTTTTTATAATTATCCCGCGTTATGCAGCGGTCAACAAGCTTAACATTATGCCCTATTCTCCGAAGGTGAGAGCCGATTGAAAGCAGCCCGAGCGGATTGAACAGCGCCCTGTTATAATATCCTGTTGAGGGGTTTATAAGTAAAACATTCATCTTAACGTTTCCTTGTTAAAGATTTTTCAGTAGTCTTAGCCCGTAGTAAGCGTAGTTTTTAAGCTCATACGGGTGTTTTATACAGGTTATTACCTTGTCTGCAACAAACGAAGGTCTTAAATAGAATTTAATCAAAAAGCCGCGCTTGAGCTGATTAATTCTTTTCATAGATACGTATTTTGTACCCTTTGTGTTCGGGTTTACAACGTCAAAGCCGTAGGAGGTATCCTCCATCGTGCCGTACTCCTCGCAGTAATCAAAGAGCCCCGTACCGTAATACGGCATAGCGATATGCAGCTCAACGTAGTCAATGCCGAGGGTGAGCGCAAAGTTCAGCGTTTTTTTAATATCCTCCTCCGTCTCCCAGGGGAAGCCTATCATAAAGAAGCCGAAAATCGGAAGCCCCGCCTCCTTTGCGAGCCTTGCCGCATTGAGACTGTCAGCTATAGTTGCGCCTTTTTTTATCTTTTTCAGCGTTTCGTCGCTGCCGCTTTCAAAGCCTATTGCAAGCATAAAGCAGCCCGCGAGCTTAAGCTTTGTACACAGCACCTGAGAAAGCGTATTCGTTCTTGAATTTACGGTAAACGAAATATTGCCGTAAAGCGGAGAATTAATAATTTTATCGCAGAGGGCTATTGCCCAGTCCTTATTAATAGTGAAGGTATCCGCCTTAAAGAAAAAGCTTTTAATCCCGTATTTATAATAGCATTCCTCAATTTCAGCAAAAACGTTTTCCACGCTGCGAAAGCGTACCCTTTTGCCCGAAATTATAGGCGTCAGGCAGTAAATACAGTTTGACGGACAGCCGATTGAAACCTGAATGGTAGCCATAGGCTCGCCCGTATCGGGGCGCTGATAAAGCGCGTTGTTCATTAAGTCCCTCGCGGGGAACGGGAGCGAATCCAAATCCGTTTCCCAACAGGAAAATTCCGTTCTTTTTAGCTCTCCGTTTTCCTTATATATAATTCCGTTAACCGCCGAAAGACTGCCCTTTTCCGAAAGCAGAGCGTCAATTATCGGAAGGATTACAAAGTTTGACTCCCCTCCTACCATAACGTCGATATTCGTCAAATCAAGTATATCAAGCAGCTCGGGCTTTGTATCAAAAAATATCGCACCTTTTATAATGATGCGGAAATTTCTGTTTTCTCTTATTCTGTTTATAAATTCAATATCGCTGAAAACAGTTGCGTTGGTCGTGCTTATAAAAACGGCGTCCGGCTGAAAGCTCTCTATATCCGAAAGCGCCTCGTTTTCAGTAAGCCCCTCGGTCTGGTAATCCTTAAGAAAGACCTCATAGCCGTTATTTCTGAGGATAGCCGCGGCGTAGCCCAAATCGTTGCAGGCGTGGATAGTTACCGTTGCCGAATCCTCAATATTGCACTGCGCCCTGTCCTCGCTGCGCTGATACAGCTTTCCCGGGGGATAAAGCAGCATTACCTTTTTCATAACTCTCACCGTCTTTATATCATTTGAGTTTTGGCAAGGGCGGCGTCACGGGCGGTATTTATATTGAATTCCTTTTTTGCAATCTCTGTTATAATACCGCGGTAACCCTTGCCTATAAGCAGGTTGATAAAATCGCATAAATCGCAGGGAGCGTTTTTCTCCTCATCGTACTCTTTGCGAAGCTTTGCAATACATTTTCGGCTAAAAACACAAAAGCCCGTTCCCTTGAAGCTGTTGCTGACCTCGCTCGGCTTTTCCTTACAGCTTATAAGCTCGCCGTCAGAATTAATTTCAACCGAATAATTGCACTTGATTTTTTCCTCGTCGCTTTCGGCGGTAACTCCGCAGAGAAAATCCGCGCCCGACTCTGCAAAAACGCTCTTTAAATCCGCCGAAATACTGTCAACAAATATTTCATCGCTGAGCTGGAGCACGGTATCGTCGTCAATTTCGCCGAGCGCCGAAGCCATTGCGTTTATCAATCCGACGGGCTTTTTCTGAACAGCGTAAAAAATCGGAATTCCTTTGTATTCGGCTCCGATTTTATTCTCAATCCTTTCGCGCTGTTTGCCAACGACAATATAAATCCTGTCAACCCCTGCGCTGAAAAGATTTTCTAAGGAATATTCAATTAAAGGCTTTCCCGCAATTTCAACGAGCGGCTTGCAGGAGTCCTTACCGAACGACTCGCTGAGCCTGCTTCCGCTGCCTGCGGCTAAAATTAATCCCGTCATTTCACATATACTCTAAATAATTACTGTACCTTTAATAATACTAAAATATATAATATTTGTCAATATGCTTAGTTTTGGGTGTTTTTGAGCCCTCCGTAGCCCGTTTTACGGATAATATACTGCCCGTCGTCAGAGAGGATAAAGTCCTTCATATTTTTAACGTTCGGGTTGGGGTCGCCCTTTCTCGTTATAAGGCAGAGGTCGCCTGTTATCGGATAAGAGCCGTCCTCAATGCTCTCAACGGTTGGATAAACGCCGTCAACGCTGAGCATTTTTACGCCCTTTTCCTGATTAAGCCCCTCCAGGAAATAGCGGAAGGTGTAGCCGAGCGCTCCGTCCTCGTTGCTGTACTGCGCAACCTCAGAGATAACGCCCTCCATAGCGCTGACCCTTTCGTATGTTTTAGGTTCTTTAAGCGAAATATCGCCCATAAAATACTTCATCATAGTCTGCGAGCCCGAATCTTCAGGGCGCTGAAACGCAACTATTTTCTGATTTTTGCCGCCGAGCTCCTTCCAGTTTTCAATATCGCCGTGGTAAATCTTTCTCAGCTCGTCGCTCTTTATATTATCAACGGGGTTGTCCTTCTCAACAAAGAAAACGAATGCCTCTTTTCCAATTGGCGTTACCTCAACCTCAACGCCGCATGCCTTAGCGTATTCAAGCTGGCTTTGGGAGGGCCTTGCGCCGAAGAACATATCAACCGTACCGTCATAGGATTCTTTGTCAACGAGACGTTTAAACCCGTAAATCGTGTTTGTAAAGGTTACAATTTTTCCGTTTCCGTATTCATAATACTGTTCGTTTCCGATATACTTTTCTTCAATTTTATCTATATCCTTATAAACCGCCTTTGCAAACGCGGCGTACAATGGATAACAAGCCTCGGCGCCGTCAAGGACGGGCATATCCTCCTCGTTTTCAATAACGAAGGACGGCTCGTGGTCAAGGGTAACGAGCTTTGATTTTTTCGCGTACACCGTATAGTCCGTAAAATCGGTGCTTGAATAACCGTTCATATAGTCAAAGCCGTGGCCCCCGTATCTTTTTTCGGGCCTGTTAAGATAAAGATGAGTACATGAGCAAAGGCAGAGCACGACACAAAGAGCGGGGATTAAAACGCGCTTGGGCTTCAGCGCCTTTGAACGCACGGCGCAGAATATAAAGCCCGCGAGGAAGGACAGAAATACCATCGCAGAAAAAACAAATATTTCATATATCATTCGCCCAAAAATATATAAAAGCGAGTATGGAAAAAACGGAAAAGCCGGCACACCAATGAATTCTATCAGCCCACCGTTAATATCTCCTTCTTCTATGAACATCAGAACTGTAAAAATAACGGTAAGCGCAAGAAGGGCAACGCCGTTAACGTACATTCCGCTTTTATAGTCTTCCCTTGTCGGCTTGGAAATTTTATTAAACAGAAAATAGACGGCAAGAACCAATACGGGAAGCAAATACATTCCGTCAAAGGAAAAAAGACCTGTTAAATCAAGAAAATAGGTTAACGCTGTGCACGCAATGCTTGAAATTAAAGGTATAAGGATATAAAAAATCCAGATATAATAAAGTATGCTCTTGTATTTTTTATCAAAGGTTTTCATTTTTTACTCCCACTCCACCGTTCCCGGGGGCTTGCTCGTTATATCGTAAACAACGCGGTTTATGCCCGCGCATTCGTTGGTAATACGGTTTGAGACTTTGGCGAGAATATCGTAGGGTATTCGCGCCCAGTCCGCCGTCATAAAATCGTCCGTAGTTACGGCGCGGATTGCAACGAGGTTATCGTAGGTCCTGTGGTCGCCCATAACGCCTACGGTTTTAACGTCGGGCAGAACGCAGAAGAACTGCGCAAGGTTATTTTCATAGCCGTTTTTGCTCATTTCATCGCGCAGAACGGCGTCCGCTTCGCGCAGTAAATCAAGCTTTTCGGCGGTGATTTCGCCTATAATTCTGACTCCGAGCCCGGGGCCCGGGAACGGCTGGCGCCAGACGAGCTCGCGCGGAATACCGAGCCTTTCGCCGACGCGCCTTACCTCGTCCTTAAACAAATCCGCGAGCGGCTCAATTATGCCGAGAAATTCAACGTCCTCGGGCGTTTTAACGCGGTTATGGTGGGTTTTTATAACGTCCGCGTCGCCCTTTCCGCTCTCAATGCAGTCGGGGTAAATAGTACCCTGCGCAAAGTAGCCCTTATCGCTCTGCTTTCTGATTTCATCCCAGAAAACGTTGAAAAATTCAGTACCGATAATACGGCGCTTTTCCTCGGGGTCGGTAACGCCCCTCAGCGCATTTATAAAATGCTCGGCGCAGTTAACGCGGACGAAGTTCATATCAAACATCGTTGTAAACGTTTTTTCAACAAAATCGCCCTCGTCCTTACGCATTAACCCCTGGTCAACAAAAACGCAGGTGAGCTGTTTTCCGACTGCCTTTGAAAGCAGTGCCGCGGCAACGGAGCTGTCAACGCCGCCCGAAAGCCCGAGGATAACGTTTTTATCCCCAATCTGCTCCCTGAGTTTAATAACGGTATCGTCGATAAAGCTGTCCATAACCCATTCGCCCTTACAATCGCAAACGTTGTAAAGGAAATTGTAAAGCACCTTATCGCCGTATTCGCTGTGGGTAACCTCGGGGTGAAACTGAACGGCGTAAATATCCTTCTTCGTATTCTGCATTGCCGCGCAGGGACAGTCGGGAGTTGTTGCAATAATTTCATATCCCTCGGGAGGGGCTGAAATATAGTCCGTATGGCTCATCCATACTATTGACTTTTCGGGTACGTTTTCAAAAATCGGGGAGGGCTTTGCCGTAAGCTCAATTTTTCCGTATTCGGAAACGGGGGCGGTTTTAACCTCGCCGCCCGCCATCCAGGATATAAGCTGACAGCCGTAGCAGATACCTAAAACCGGAACGCCCATATCAAGAATTTCCCTTGTATAGTGGGGCGATTCCATATCAAAAACGGAGTTCGGACCGCCCGTAAAAATTATTCCCTTATAACGTCTTTTCCTTATCTCCTCAAGCGGTACGGTATAAGGCAGAATTTCCGCGTAAACCCTGTGGTCGCGCACTCTGCGCGCAATAAGCTGGTTGTACTGACCGCCAAAATCAAGAACGAGTATTTTTTCCATTTTTTCCTCCTGTTGCCGTTGGTTTTTAATTATTCAAGGTTGCCCGTAAGCAGCATTATTGCCGAGAGCGCGGCAACGGGCGCCGTCTGAGTACGGAGAATTCTCTTGCCGAGAGTTGCCTGCACCGCTCCCGCCTCTTTAATAAGCTCAACCTCGCTTATATCAAATCCTCCCTCGGGTCCGATATAAAACGAAACGCTTTTTGCATCTGCTTTTATTATATCCCTGAGCGGCTCGCCGCCGCCCTCATAAAAGACTATTTTAAGCTCGGAGTCATCCTCTTTTACCGCTTCTTTGAGACTGAGCATTTCGCTTATCTCGGGCACTATCCCGCGTCCGCTTTGCTGAGCTGCCTCAAGCGCGATTTTACGGTAACGCGCGTTCTTCTTTTTTGCGCTTTTTTCATCGGGTCTGCTTACGCAGCGGTTCGTTAAAACGGGAACAATTCTGACAGCGCCGAGCTCCGTGCATTTTTGAATTATCTCCTCGAGCTTGCTGCCCTTCGGTACGCCCTGATAAACGGTTACGCTGCAGGTTGCCTCGCTGTTTGCAGCCTGCTGATAACAGACTTTCAGCCTTACGGTTTCGGCAGTTATCTCCTCGATAATACAGCCGAAATCCTCTCCCGCGCCGTCGGTTACGGTAAGCATATCGCCCACCCTCATCCTCAGCGATTTAGCTATATGGCGCGCCTGCTCGCCGTCAAGAACGACCTCGTTTTCGGGAGTGTAATCAATAAATAGCTTTTGCATAATCTACTCCTCAACGTGCTCTATGGCGCAGTTAATAATTATTTTAACGTGGTCGTCCGCAAGGGAATAGTAAATATTTTTCCCATCGCGGCGGCATTTAACAAGATGGCTGTGCTTGAGCGCGCGGAGCTGATGGGAAACAGCCGTCTGCGTTGCGCCTACAGCCTCTGTAATTTCGCCCACGTTGAGCTCCTTTTCAAACAGCGAGAGCAGTATTTTTACCCTCGTTGCGTCCGCGAACATCTTGAATAAATCCGCAATTTCAAAAATTTCGTTTTCGTTCATTTTTATCACTCCGTTATATGTTACATATGAACACATTTATCATATGTTATTATATCCTAAATAAATAAATTGTCAAATAAAAAAATATATGCTATAATGTTATATTATTAAGAAAACGGGTGTTATCTTGAAAAACGCTGGGCTTAAAGCTGTAATACTCGGCGCGTTAATAAATTTTGCGCTGGTGGTAATAAAATTCTATATCGGCATAAGCAGTAACCTTTTAACAATTTATTGCGACGCGGTCAACAACCTTGCGGACATTTTTTCTTGCTTCATAGCGATAGGCGGCTTCGTGCTTATAAAAAGGTTGAATGAAACGCAGTCAAAGCGAACGCAAAGCCTTTGCACCTTCGTAATTAATATGTTTATAACCGTTACGGGCTTATACTTTGTGTATAACGGTTTGGAGCGGCTGCTCTACCCCATGCCCGTTAACTATTCCGTACGCTATGCAATACTTATTGCGCTTACGGTTGGGGTTAAGCTCGTTATGGCTTTAATGTATAAGGCGTTCAACAAGAGCGCAAGCTCTGACGTTCTGCGCGCTCTGACTATGGACAGTGTTTTGGACTGCTTCATTACTTTAACCGCGCTGATGAGCCTTATGCTCGTGAGCAGGGTTGAATTTGCGATAGACGGAATTTTCGCAATTATTACAGGCAGTATTATTTCTGCTTCGGCAGTTAAAGGAATAATAAAAGAGGCTAAATACCTCATAAAAAATTAGTTAAGGAGAGTTTTTATGGCTAAGGAAAAGGTTAAAAAGCCAAAAAAGACGGCTAAACAGAGAGCAAAAATATTCGGCAAGGTTGTTCTTGTTATCGTTTTGATAATTGCCCTCGCCGTAGGCGCGATTGCAATTCTGAACGGTACTACAACAAAATCGCTGCGTAATTTTGTAAACGAAGGCGTTAAGCAGGTTGAATACACCGAGCAGCTTAAGCCCGAAATCGGCGACGACGGCTACTATACCTTCACAACGGACAGGGATTTCAAAATCGTTCAGCTTACCGACGTACATATCGGCGGCGGTATTATGAGCTCAAAGAACGACAATATGGCGCTCAATGCCGTTGCGGCTATGGTTACGGCTGAAAAGCCCGACCTCGTTATCGTAACGGGCGATATTGCCTATCCCGTACCCTTCCAGTCGCTTACGATAAACAACAAAACGGGCGCGGTAACCTTTGCTCAGCTTATGGAAAAGCTCGGAGTTTACTGGTGCGGCGTTTACGGCAACCACGATACGGAGCTCTACTCCTTATACAGCAGAAAAGATATCTCCAAAAAGGTTTACGGCAATAAGGAAAAATATCCCCACTGCCTGTTCCAGACGGGTCCCGACGAGGTTGACGGCTACGGCAATTACGTTATAAACGTTAAAAACACAAAGGGTAAGATTACCCAGAGCCTCTTTATGATAGACTCCCATTCCTATACCGACGGCGACTACCTCGGCTTATTCTGGAAGTACGACGCTATCCACCCGAATCAGGTACAGTGGTACAAGTATACCGTTAAGTCGCTCACCGAGGAAAACGGCGGCGCACGCCCGAATTCACTCGCATTTTTCCACATTCCGCTTATCGAAATGAGCGACGCGTTTAACGAATACAGAGAAGCCGGAGAAAAGGATACCGAAAACGTTAAGTACAAATACGGTATCATCGGCGAGGGCGATTTCGTTATCTGCACGAGCCAGCACAACAACGGTATGTTTGACGCGTTTAAAGAAAACGGAACCACGGGAATGTTCTTCGGCCATGACCACCTTAACAATATGTCTCTTAACTACAAGGGCGTTCAGATGACCTACGGCTATTCGGTTGACTACCTCGCATACAGCGGAATCAACAAGTTCGGACTTCAGAGAGGCTGTACCGTTATAACCGTTAAGCCCGACGGCACTTTCGACAACGTTAAGGAAAACTACTATCAGGATAAATACAAGCCCATTAACCCCAAGGAGCAGGTTGACCTTGAGCACGAGATGAAGGACGTTTCCGACAATGCGGGCGCTGTGTTTGAATTCCAAAAAAATAATAATAATGCAGGATAGAGAATATGGATTTTAAAGACGATAGATTTATGACCTGCCTTGCGCTCTTTGTTGTTGTTTTTGTAATATCGCAGGCGCTGTTCTTTATGATAAGAGCTATAAAACGCGCTAAGGAGCTCGGCATAGAAAACTCAACAATCAAAAATACTATTATATCCTCCTCGCTTTTCACGGTTGCTCCCGCTATCGGAATTGTTGCAACGGTGCTCACCCTTGCGGCAGGTCTCGGATACGTGCTTCCGTGGATAAGGCTTTCCGTAATCGGCAACATCTCCTACGAGGTTACCGCTGCAACGAGCGCTACGGACGCTTTCGGCTTAAAGGGAGGAATTGCAAACCCGATTACGGACCCCGAGGCTTTTGCAACGGTTGCATGGGTTATGACCCTCGGTTCCATTATGCCGCTTATTCTCACCCCTCTTCTTTTGAAGAAAATTCAGAGTAAGGTTGGAAAGGCGGTTTCGGGCAACAAGGCGTGGGCGAACGTTATGAGCGCCGCGGCGTTCATAGGTCTTATAGCAGCCTTCGTTGCAAGAGCAATCGCAGGCAAGGGCGACCCCGATATCACGGGCGACGGAGCGGGCTTCCTCTCCGTTTGCGCTCTGATATTTTCAATAATAATTATGCTTGTTCTTTCAAAGCTCGCAACTATGCCGAAAATGAAATGGCTGGAGAGCTTTGCAATGCCGATTTCAATGATAGGCGCAATGGTGCTCGTTATGGTAATGGCTCAGGTATTGCCCCACGATATAGCGTTTCTTGAATGGAGGGGTTAGTACTATGGATAACAAATATATTAACAAAACACACACGTACGGCAGGCTATGGATGCTTGTTACGCTGCTCGTTTTTCTTGCGGTACCAACCCTTATCTGTTCCCACCTCGGCGTTGCGCCGAAGCTCGGACTGATAGGCAAGGGGCTTGCTACGGTTGCGCTCGTTTTCTATCCGACGGCGGTTATTGAGGTAATTACCTACTCCCCGCTTCTCGGTACGGGCGGTACATATCTCGGCTTTGTAACCGGCAATATTACAAACCTTAAAATGCCCGTTGCTCTAAGTTCAATGGAGAGCGCGAAGGTTGACGCAAACAGCGATGAGGGCGAGGTTATCTCAACAATTTCAATCGCCGCATCCTCCATTGTAACAACAATAATTATTGCAATTTTCGTTTTGCTTTTCCGCCCCGTGCTCGGAAAAATTACGGGAGAGGGCTCGCCCTTTGCTCCCGCCTTTCAGCAGGTAACGCCCGCGCTTTTCGGAGCGCTGTGCGCTTCATACCTTGCTAAGCACTGGAAAATATCAATCCTTCCTATTGTACTTTTAACCGTATTACTCTTGTTCAAGGGCGACCTTCAGGTTGGAGTTTTAATTCCCGTCGGCGTTATCGTTTCGCTTCTCGGGGCTCACTTAATGTTTAAGAAAGGATGGGTAGGACAGAATGACAACGGGTAAAATTATCCTTATTGCAGTACTTGCGGTAATCGTACTTGCAATAGTTATAACGGCAATCAGGGCGGCGTTTTTCAAAATCAAACGCCCCGACGTTAAGCCTATGCCGAAGGAAAACATTGATGAAGAGCGCGTTCAGCGCCATCTTACGGAAGCTATTCAGATTAAAACAATTTCAAACGTTGACGAAAGCAAGGTTGACTGGAACGAGTTTAAACGCTTCCACGATTTTCTTGAAAGAGAATATCCGCTGACTCATAAAACGCTGAAGCGCGAGGTTGTTTCAAAGGCGTCGCTTCTTTTCACCTGGGAGGGGAAAAATCCCGAGCTTGACGGAATCGCCTTTCTCTCGCATCAGGACGTCGTTCCAATCAGCGAGGGCACGCTCGAAGACTGGGAGCACCCGCCGTTTGAGGGATATAACGACGGCGAGTTCATCTGGGGACGCGGTGCGCTTGATATGAAAAATCATCTTATCTGCGTTATCGAGGCGGTTGAAGCCCTGCTTGAGGACGGCTTCGTTCCCGAGAGGACGATTTACCTCTGCTTCGGGCATAACGAGGAAATCGTTGCCGGCGAAAACAACGGCGCTCAGGCGCTTATGGAAACTCTGAAGGAGCGCGGAGTTCACCTTGATTCAACTATTGACGAGGGCGGCGCTATCCTTCCCGCAAACGTTCCGGGTATCCTCAAGGGCAACCTTGCGGGAATCGGCATTGCGGAAAAAGGCAATACCGATATAAGAATTACCGTTCACGCTAAGGGCGGCCACTCCTCACAGCCGCCGCAGCACACGGGCGTAGGGCTTATTGCAGATGTCGTTCACGACCTTGAAAAGCATCAGTTCAAGGCGAAAATGCTGCCTATGGTGAACGATATGTTCACCCTCATCGGTAAGCATATGACCTATCCTGCGCGCCTTTTCACCTGTAATTTACCTATAATTAAACCGCTTGTGCTTGCTATTGCTAAGAAAATCCCGCCCGCTGCTTCGTTCATAAGAACGACTACGGCGTGTACAATGCTTCAGGGCTCGCCCGCGGCGAACGTTCTGCCCCAGACGGCAAGCGTTACGGTAAATTTCCGCCAGCTCCCCGGAACGACGACGGAGGATTTATACGCCCACATCAGAAAGGTTGTTCGCAACAAGGATATAGATATTGAATACGTTAAGGGTAAGGAGGCTTCCGCAGTTTCGCCTACTGATACAAGGGCGTTTGCAACGCTTACCGAGCTTTCCCATCAGATTGATAAGTATAATATAGTTGCTCCGTACCTCGTTATGGGCGGAACGGATACCTATCACTACGAGGATATATGCGATAATCTTTACCGCTATTCCCCCTTCGTTGTAAGCACCTCGCTTCTGCTTACAACCCATTCAACCAACGAGCGCTGCCCCGTTGCCGCACTCGGCGAAGGCGTACAGTTCTTCAAGCGCTATATGAAAATTATGGCGAGCGAATAAACACAAAAAAGAGTTGTCAGATGTGACAACTCTTTTTTAGTGAAGAGTGAAGAGTTCTGGGCGGGCTCCGCCCACACCCATTAATAAGGGGTGCCTTTTCGCCGCTTTTTTATCTGTAAATTATAGCTTCGCGCTCGGGGCCGTTAGATACCATTGATATATTGCAGCCCATCTCGTTTTCAATAAACTCAACGTAATCGCGGGTTTCCTTGGGAAGCTCATCGTAGTTTTTAATTCCTCTTATATCGCAGTGCCAGCCCTTAAGGGTTTTAAGAACGGGCTTTGCTTTCTTAAGGTCGGGAGTAGTCGGGAAATCCTTGGTAATTTTACCGTCAATCTCATAGGCAGTGCACACCTTGATTTCCTCAAGGTAAGAGAGGCAGTCAAGCGCGGTCATAACAACCTGAGTTGCGCCCTGACATTCAATGCCGTAACGGGAAGCAACGCAGTCAAACCAGCCTACTCTTCTCGGTCTGCCGGTCGTTGCGCCGAATTCGCCCTTGTCGCCGCCGTGGATACGCAGCTCCTGAGCCTCGTCGCCAAAGATTTCGGAAACGAATTCGCCCGCGCCTACAGCTGATGAATACGCCTTTGTTACAACAACTATATCCTCAATCTTATGCGGCGGAATACCTGCGCCTACAGCGCCGTAGCCCGCAAGGGTTGAGCTTGAGGTAACCATAGGATAGATACCGAAATCGGGGTCCTTTAGCGTTCCGAGCTGGCCCTCAAGGAGAATATTCTTTCCCTCTTTAATCGCGTCTGCAAGGTACTTATGGGTATCGCAAACAAAGGGCGCGATTTTCTCTTTATACTCCATACAGGTGTTATAAAGCTCTTCCTCGCTGAGCAGGGGCTTATGGTAAACGTGCTCAAGAGTGAGGTTTTTAAGGGTACAGATATTCTTGAGCTTAGCCTTTAAGGTTTCGTCGTCAAAAAGCTCATTAACCTGAATACCGATTTTGCTGTATTTATCCGAGAAGAACGGAGCAATACCGCTCTTTGTTGAACCGAATGCGTTTTTGCCGAGCCTCTCCTCCTCATATTCATCAAGCAGAATATGGTACGGCATAAGTATCTGAGCGCGCTCGGAAACGAGAAGCTTTGGATTGAGCCCTGCCTTTTTTACCTGCTCAAGCTCGTTGATGAATTTATTAATATCAAGCGCTACGCCGTTACCTATAATACAGGTTGTGTGGTCATAGCAAACGCCGCTCGGCATTAAATGAAGCGCAAAGCGTCCGTGCTCGTTAATAATAGTGTGTCCTGCGTTGGCGCCGCCCTGAAAGCGAATAACAATATCGCTCTTTTCGGCGAACATATCGGTAATTTTTCCTTTGCCTTCGTCGCCCCAGTTAGCGCCGACAATTGCTCTTACCATTTTAATTTACTCCTTGTTCTTGGTTTGTCTTTAGTAATATAATCAGGTGTGGACAGAGTCCACCCTAAATGATAACCGAAGGTTATCTCTTCACACGCCGCAGGCGTTCTTCACTTGCCAAATGCAAGCTTCACGCGAACGAAGTGAGCTCTTCATTCATTAATGATGGAACAGCCTTATTCCCGTCATCGTCATTGCGATGCCGTATTTATCGCAGCACTCAATAACCTCGTTGTCCCTTACTGAGCCGCCCGGCTGAGCGATATACTTAACGCCTGATTTAACGGCGCGCTCAATATTATCTTCAAACGGGAAGAACGCGTCTGAGCCGAGAGCAACCTCGTCCATCTTTTCGTGCCATGCCTTCTTTTCCTCAGCGGTAAACGGCTCGGGCTTTTCGGTAAAGTATCTTTCCCAAACGCCGTCCTTGAGAAGCTCGTTATAATCCTCGCTGATATAAAGGTCGATAGCGTTATCCGCGTCGCACTTTCTGACGTCGTTCTTAAACGGAAGAGAAAGAACCTTTTCATTTCTTCTGAGCCAGAGCATATCAGCCTTGTTGCCTGCCATTCTTGTACAGAGGATTCTGCTCTGCTGGCCTGCGCCTACGCCGAGGGTCTGGCCGCCCTTTGCGTATACAACGGAATTAGACTGAGTATATTTAAGCGTTATCATTGAGATAAGAAGGTCAATCTTTGCGATTTCGGGAATATCCTTAACCTTGGTCGGCATATCGTCAAAGAGAGACATTGTGATTTTAGCGTCGTTGCGCTTTTGCTCAAACTTAATGCCGAAAACCTGCTTGGTTTCCATCTCCTCAGGTACGTAATCGGGGTCAATCTTGATAACAAGATATCCGCCGCGGCGCTTACTCTTTAAGATTTCAAGCGCTTCATCCGTATATCCCGGAGCGATGATACCGTCCGATACCTCTTTTTGAAGGAACTTTGCAACAGACGCGTCGCAAATATCGGAAAGAGCTGCAAAATCACCGAAGGAGGACTGCCTGTCGCAGCTTCTCGCCCTTGCATAAGCCTCGCCAATCGGGGAGAGCTCAAGCCCGTCGGGTACCATACATACCTTGCGGTCAATATCGCTCAGCGGCTGAGCAACCGCTGCGCCTGCGGGGGAAACGTGCTTAAAGGAAGCGGCGCTCGGAAGCCCCGTTGCCTCCTTAAGCTCCTTAACAAGCTGCCATGAATTGAACGCGTCAAGAAGGTTGATATAACCTGCCGCACCGTTTAAAATTTCAAACGGAAGCTCCTTGCCGTCCATATGAATTCTTGCGGGATTCTGGTTTGGATTACAGCCGTATTTAAGCTTATACTCTTTCATAATCATCACTCCTGTTTTCAGTTTGTTTAGGTTGATAAAACAACAGTAATATTTTACAATACTTCATTGAAAAAAGCAAGCCGAACAGCTATAATATATTAAAAGGAGGATGATAAAATGAACGGTATTTTAGCGGTAAACGCCTTTTTAAAGGGCGAAAAGTTTGACAACTTGCACAACCATCTTGTAAAAGCGGCTGAAAGTATGGACATAACGCTGAAAATTAAAAATAATCAGGAGCTCCTTTTTTCATCGGAAAAGCCAGATTTTGTTCTGTTCTGGGATAAAGACGTAAACCTTGCAAAAAGCCTTGAAAACAGGGGGATTCCCGTTTTCAACTCCGCTCGCTCCATTGAGCTTTGCGACGATAAGGCTAAAACCTACCTCGCCCTTGAAAACGAGGTTCCTCAGCCGAAAACGATTATTGCTCCGTTTTCATTTACAAAAACGGACTACACGGTTTTTGTTGAAAAGGCTGCGGAGAAGCTCGGCTTTCCGCTTGTTTTCAAGGAGTGCTTCGGCTCCTTCGGGGAGCAGGTTTACCTCTGCGGAAGCGTTAACGACGTTCTGTCTTATATTACGGACAAGCCGTTTCTTCTTCAGGAATATATTGAGGGCGGAAACGAGGACGTCCGCATCGAAATAGTGGGCGGAAAATGCGTTGCGGCAATGAAGCGCACCAACCATACGGATTTTCGCTCAAACGTTACTAACGGCGGTATTGCAGAGCCGTACACTCCGACAAACGATGAATTCAGGCTTGCGGTTAAGGCTTGCGCGCTGCTCGGGCTTGATTTCGGCGGCGTTGATATACTTAACCACTCCCTCGTGTGCGAAGTAAATTCAAACGCCCACATCATCAACCTTATGAACGCAACGGGAATTGACCCTGCGCCCGCGATATTTAAACAGATAATTGAAACGATATGAAGCCTGTTCTGATTTATTCCGAAAAAGAGGCGGGGCGAAACGCCTTTGCCGTAAATAAAATCTGCTCCCTCCTCGGCGCGGAGCTTAAAACGCCGGATTATGACGGCGAGGCGCTTTACGTTATCAACCGAAGCAACGATTACCGCGTTGCAAAGCGCTTTGAGGAGCGCGGAATAAGGGTATATAACCCCTCCGCCTTTTCGCGCCTTGCAAACGATAAGCAGGCTTGCTACGATTTTATGGAGAAAAACGGTATTGAGATTATGCCGACGCGCTATAGGACTCCGCCCTTTGTAAAAAAGCCGAAAAATTCTCACGGCGGTCAGGGCGTTATCCTCTGCGAAAACGAAGACGATTACGATGAAAACGCCGTTTGCCAAAAGCCCGCCTCCGATTTGGGTAAAGACCTCAGAGTATGGGTTATCGGAAAAGAGATAATCGCCTCGTTTTTACGGGTAAACGAAAACGATTTTCGCTCAAATTTCTGCCTCGGCGGCGACGCTATTCCGTATACGCTGAGCGAAAGAGAGAAAAAAGAGGTAAAAAAAATAATCTCCCTTATAAGCGGAGATTACTACGGAATTGACTTTGTTTTTGACAACGGAAAAGCGGTTTTCAACGAGCTTGAGGATACAGTCGGCGCACGCATACTCTATGAAAAAACCGATATTGACATACTTTCGCTTTACTGCGAATACATAAAAAAGGACAGATAAATTATCTGTCCTTTTTTAGTTGAGAATAAAATATCCCGCTGCGCCGTAAACGGTTGAGAGCATAACGAGAACGTTGGCAACGGCGTTCGTTTTGCCCGCCGCCATTCTTACTATAACGCCCACGGCGGCAATAATGAGTCCGCACCAGGCTATAATAATCTGGTCAATTCTTTCGGCGGGGAGCGCGGTTGCGTTAATAAACGTTACAAGCACCGAAAGCGCAACTCCAAGCCAGAAAAAGATTAAATGAACTCTTTCATCGCCCTTTGGCTTAAACATAAAAACCGAGGTTACGATGAACGAAAAAACTATTACAACATAAAGAATAAACAGCGGTGATAAAGCCATAATCTCTCCTTTTTTATTCTGTCCTTACGCTGATTTCTCCGCTTATAAGGGTTTGTTTTTCCCCGTTTTCAAGAAGAACTACAAGCCCGCCGCGGTCATCAATATCAACGGCGGTTGCGGGGGTTTTAACGCCGTCTTTAATAAAGTAAATTCTCTTTCCCGTAAGCACGGAACGCGAGCGGTAATACGGGATAACATCCCCGCCCGAAAAAACAGCGCGGTAAAGCTCATCCGTGATTTCACAGACAAGGCTTGCCCTGCTTATTTCCGAGCCGATACTGCCGCCGTTTTCAACGCTTTCGGGGAATTCTGCGGTATTTATATTTACGCCTACGCCTATAATTACAGCGGTTTTTCCGTCTACAGACTTAACGCTTTCGCATAAAATTCCGCAAACCTTTTTGCCGCCGATATAAATATCGTTTACCCATTTTATTTTTGCAGCTTTTGAGCTGAGCGTTTCAATAGCTCTGCTCACGGCAACCGCAGCCTCGGTGGTTATTTTCAGCAGCTCCTCAGAACCGTTTTCAAAAAAGAGGATAAGGGACATATAAATTCCCGTATTCTTTGGGGAATAAAAGCTTTTTCCCTGCCTTCCCCTGCCTGCGGTCTGCTCCTCGGAAACGATTAAAAGCTCCGTGTTTCTTCCGCTTTTTATAAGGCGCTTTGCCTCATTATTTGTTGAATCCACCGAGGGTAAAAGTAAAACCTCGGTTTTGTTTTTCAGCGCGCTTTCAATAAGCGCCGTGGTTAATATATCTTCCATTATTTTGAGCCGTAGCTTATATCAACGGTTTTAATTTTATCCTGAGAATAAGTTTTGTCGTAAACAATAGTAAGGGTTTTTCCGTCCTCGCTGACGGAGGCGGTATACGAAATTTCATATTCGCCCTTTTTGTCCTTGTTGATTGTTACGGAGTAATCGCCCTTCTGGGCAGCCTTGCGGTCAAAGGTAAAGTTGTTTTTAGCAGTAAGAACCGCCTGCTTTTCCGAAATCACAACGCTGTCAACATAAGCGATATCCGTATTTTCGCTTCCTAAATCAAGGGTCTGGGTTATTGTTGAGGAATCAATCGGGAAGGAATATTTTACCCAGTTAAGCTCCTCGCCCGCCGTCGGGCTTGCGGAGTTTTTAAAGGTAACGGTCCACGGGGCTTTTGCGGTTTCCTTCGGGTCTGCAACTGCGAACTGCTTGTCCGCGCGGAAAACAAGGCTTCCCGGGGTAACGGAGAGCGAGCCCTCCTCGTCAATTCCCATTTCAAAATAAATCGTACCCGTTTTCTGAGCGGCTGTATTTTCGTTATAGTTTATAAGCACCTCGACCTCGCAGCAGAGCTTTCCGTTTTCGCTTACGAAATAACTGCCCTTGCCCTTGCTCCAGGACTGAACGGTCATATAGTTGCCCTTGTTGTCCTGCATTGCTCTTGCGTAACCAACGTAGCCCGCATTTTTGGTAACCATTCCCGTTTTTTTATCGTACTTTATATTCTGCCCGCTTATAGCCATTGCAAACTGAACGTATTTTTTGCAGGTTTTGAGCTGGGTTATCTCCTCAACAATAGCGTCGTCAAGTAGAGAGTGCCAGGTGTCCTGAGTTGCGGTAACAAGGGAATAGTTTTCCTTGCCCGCGTCGCGCTTGAGAACATAGAGGTCGTAAACGTAAGCTCCCGTTCCCTGCTCCTCGCCGCTGACTCCGCGTACCACAATATCCTTTAAGCCGTCGCCGTCAATATCGTAAATATACATTTCCGGCTTTTCGCGCTCAATATAGCTGCTCCACTGATTAAATTCAAACTCCTTATCGCCGTGGATAAGAAGCATTTTATTATCAACAATATAAAGAGTGTACTTCCCCTTTGACGCGAGCTTGCGCTTATTGGCGTGCTTTTCCGTTGCGGGCGCCTTGCTCACCGTTGTAAGTATCACCTTATCGTCATTCGTATTAAGCGACATACCGTTCGTATAGTAATAAACCCCGAAAACGGTTGCCCCGGCAAGTATTAAGGTTAAAACAACTCTGAAAAAATACTTCATTCTTTAAACTTATCCTTGTAATTAAATTCTTTTCTTTCTCCGTTTACTATATGAAAACAGCTTTCCTCTGCAAGAGAGAAAATAGGCTTATCATGAGTAAGCGAATCGGAATAGACATTGCAGACTCTGATATTTTCCCTTCCGTACTCCTCATAAAAACGGCGCACCTTTTCCTCTGAGCGACAGTTTTCGCCGAGAATTTTACCCGTTTTTTTATTATGGCGCGTACAGATTAATCCCTCAAAGCCGAGCCTCTTCTGAATTTCTAAAAGCAGGAAATCGGGACTTGCGGAGATAATTACCGCCTCGCGCTGCCTCTCCTTAAACCACGGAAAAACAAGCCCTTCATACTTATCCCAGAAGGCTTTAACCGCCTTGTCGCGCGGGATAAAAGGCATAAATGAAAAACAGATTTTTTTAAAGCTCTTCCAGCTCAGCAGCCCGCAGATTCCGAGCAACGCTCCCGAGCCGACAAGCGGCATAAGCAGCGCCACCCACGGATAACGCAGGGCGCAGAAGAAGGCAAACTTTGTTCCGCTGTCAAACGGAACGAGGGTTTTATCAAAATCGTAAATGTCTATTTCTCTCATATGCTAAACTAATTTTTCATCAAATGAAATACTGATGCTTTTGCCGCTGCTAAACTTTGTAAGCTTAACTCCCGCGGCATTGAACATCCTTTTGCTTGCTATAGTTCCCGGGGTATCGGCATATTTATCGGAGATATAAACCACCTCTTTGATACCGCTCTGAATTATCGCTTTTGCGCACTCGTTACACGGGAAAAGCGCAACAAAAATTCTTGAGCCCCTTAAGTCCTGACCGCCCGCATTGAGAATAGCGTTAAGCTCGGCGTGGCAGACGAAGGGATACTTGGTATCGTTACTCTCCTCTGCCGAACGCTCCCACGGAAAATCATCATCGCTGCAGCCGCGCGGGAAGCCGTTATAGCCAACGGACATAATCTTGTTTTCATCGCTTACAATACAGGCGCCTACCTGAGTGCTCGGGTCCTTACTCCTCATTGACGCAAGGAGTGAAACCCCCATAAAATATTCGTCCCACGAAATATAGTCTTCTCTCTTAGGCATAGCTTTCTCCTTATTTTAACGCGCCTACAAAATCATCAAGCTCGCTCGCTTCAATTTTTTCAACCATTCCGTTATCAACAAGCGCAGCCGTTTCGGGATTTATCGGCAGCTTTGCAAGAACGGGAAGCCCGAGCTCTGCGGCGGTTTCGTCAATCTTTGAGGGTCCGAAAATACTGTGGCGCTTGCCGCAGTCGGGACACTCAAAGTAGCTCATATTTTCAACAAGACCGAGAACGGGAATATTCATCATCTCAGCCATATTATACGCCTTGTTAACAATCATTTTAACCAAATCCTGAGGCGTCGTTACAATAACGATACCGTCAACGGGAAGCGACTGGAATACCGTCAGCGCAACGTCGCCCGTTCCGGGAGGCATATCTACAAAGAGATAATCAAGCTCGCCCCAGGCAACGTCTGTCCAGAACTGCTGAATAACTCCGCTGATAACGGGACCGCGCCATACAACGGGAGCGTTAACGTCCTCTAAAAGAAGGTTTATGCTCATCATTTTTATTCCGCTGTCGGTAACCGTGGGCAAAAGTCCTTTATCGTCCTGAAGCGCACGGCTTGTAATACCGAAGGATTTAGGCACCGAGGGGCCCGTAATATCCGCGTCAAGCACGCCGACCTTGAGCCCCGCCTTCTGACATTTTGAAGCTAAAAGGCAGGTTACAAGGCTTTTACCTACGCCGCCCTTACCGGAAACGACGCCGATAACCTTTTTAATATTTGAACGCTCGTTCATAGGTTTCAAGAAGCTCTGAGGCTCCTGTCTTTCGCTGCAGCTCTCGCCGCAGCTTGAACAATCGTGTGTACATTCACTCATTTTAAACACCTCGTTTATTTTAATCAAATAATTTTAGCATAATACTATTAAAATAGCAATATTATTATTCGTAATTTCTTATAATTGAAACAACCTTTCCGAGAACGGACAGCTCGTCAACAATAATAGGCTCATAACTGTCGTTTTCAGGCTGAAGACGGAAGTGGCCGTCCTCCTTATAAAAACGCTTAACCGTTGCCTCATCGCCTATAAGCGCAACAACAATCTCCCCGTTTTCAGCGACGGGAGTCTGCTCAACTATTGCAATATCGCCGTCAAGAATAGCGGCGTTTATCATTGAATCGCCCTTAACCCTCAGCGCAAACAGAGTTCTTCCGCGCTGCTGAATGGGTACGGGAATATAATCCTCAATAGCCTCAACCGCAAGGATGGGCATACCCGCCGTAACCGTACCGATAAGC
Source organism: Ruminococcaceae bacterium UBA3751 (assembly GCA_002371215.1). Lineage (GTDB taxonomy): Bacteria > Bacillota > Clostridia > Oscillospirales > Acutalibacteraceae > Eubacterium_R. The sequence continues at coordinate 43,218 of DFGL01000026.1, forward strand.
GGAACGTGGGCGGGACGGATACCGTTTTTAGCAATTCTTATAGTGCGCTTGAGCTGAGAATCGCGCTCAATATATCCCGCTTTTTCAAGCAGGTCAAGATGGTACTGAACGGTTGAGGTGGACTTTAAACCAACCGCTGCAGCAATTTCGCGAACTGACGGCGGTAGTCCCCTGTTATCAATAACCTCTTTAATATATTCGAATACCTTTTTTGAAGTTTTTGAGAGCTTTTCCAAAAAAACAACCCCTTTAATTTTTATCTTATATATAATAACATATGGCGTTTACGTTGTCAAACATTCGTACTAAAAACAGGACGGCAAGGGGCGTCCATCATAAAGAATGTTAGCTCAAAATCGCCTCTTTTTCGCTATAATTGCGTTAAAAAACGGGTTAAGGCGGCAAGCCTTAACCCGTTTTTATGCCTTGTTCTAACAAAAAATAGTCTGATTTTAGAGTGCGAAGCAGTTTTTGCAAAGTAATTTTAGGCAATAAAGAAATTATAAAATCGCCTGCATACTTGCGTATTCAGGCGATTTTTAGTTTATTTAGTGGCAAAAGGACAAAGCAAAAACCTGACCTTCTTTATGACGGGCGCCCCAAGCCGTCCTGTTTTTTTAATTAAGAATTAAGAATGAATAATGAAGAATTTTGGGCGGGCACAGAGACCCGCCCCTACGGTAGTCTTATTGCAACCGATATTTATTAATTCTTAACTCTTAATTCTTAATTTTCAGTCGCATTTGCTTATGGGGAATACCTACCTCAAGGAATTCCTCCGAGCAGACCTCAAAGCCCTCTTTCTCATAAAAGCCTATGGCGTGGCACTGCGCTTCAATATAAATTTCCTCGGTATCCATTCTTTCCCTGATGATTTCAATACTTTCTTTGAGCAGCCTTTTTCCGAGTCCTTTGCCGTGCTCAAGGGTAAGAACCCTGCCTATTTTAACGGTTTCGGGCTCGTCCTCTTTATAATACGCCCTGAGATACGCGGTAACGGTATCGCCGTCCTGATAAAAGATATGCAGGCTTTTAAAATCAATATCATCCATATCCTGATACTTACAGTCCTGCTCAACAACAAATATCTCCGCGCGCGTCTTTAGTATCTCATAAAGCTCGCGGTTTGTAAGCTCATCAAAGGTTTTTGCTTTAATACACATAGCGTTTTTGAATTCCCCTATTTCATCATATTGCTGAGAAGGTGGCCGTGGCGGATTTCATCGGACGCAATGCGCGTAATCTCGGGATAATCCACGAAAAACTTTTTGTAGCTGAAAAAGGATTTTATCTCAAACTCGGACATAAACGGGAAAAGCAGCTTTTTTCCGCCGAGCTTATAAAGCGCGGCTGCCGCCTTTGCGAGAGTGTCGTTCGGCTTTAACGGAGCGCCCGTATATTCCTTTAAAATCGAGGCGTGGCGACCCTCGTCAGCCGCCATTGAGAGCAGGGTTTTTCTGTCCTCTTCGTTGTCCATAAGCTTTGCAAGCTCTTTATAGAGTAAAACTGCGTCAAGCTCCGTCTGCTGAGAGGATATAAGCACGTCCAAATCAGTCTTTTTCTTCATCATTTTCTCCTTATTTATTGTTAAAAATACTCGGAATACTTAAAGCTTATTTATCATTGTAAGGTGGTTAACGTAAAACTCCCTTACGTCGTTTTTCTTTGTAAGCCCGCCCTGGAGCGACATATGGTCGCCGTGGTATACGGGCATAATATTCCATTCGCCTTTGTTAATGCTGTTTTCATCAAATTCCTTTTGCGGCGCGCCTAAGGGAGCCTTGGCGGAAATCACGTTAACAAGCCCGTCGTTTTCAAGCCATTCCTCCGTAATCTCGTAACCGCCCTCGGTTTTGCCCGTATGAACGCCCATAAGAATAGCCGAACGCAGGAACATCCCCTCTGTAATATCCTTTTCGGGGAAATACGTTCCGTCCTCCTGCTTAACAGTTGACGAGCAGGCGAAGGAGAAATAATATGTATCCTTTAAGGTTGAAATATTCTCATTAAGCTTGAGCGCATTATCAATCTTAAGGTCGTAGTTTGCGTAGTCGCTTTCAATTCTTTCATCAAGCGGCTTGCTGCTTGTTGAGCCGATAAGCCCGCTCATCTTTTTCTGGAAAAACGTAAGCCGTGAATCAACGTCAACCTCGCTGTCGTCAACGTTATACGCCGAGGTTCCGTTATGCGGTGCCGCGAGCGAGGTTACAGAATAAATCCAGTCCGCCTTGCCGCCCTCAAAGAGCGGGGAGAGTTCCGCCTTATCCGTTGCATTTCTTTCAGCCTCGCTGCCGTTTGCCATTAATTCAGAGAGAAGCCTTACCGTTGCTCCGCCGAAGGAATGTCCGAGGAGATTAATTTTGTTTTCACCGTCCCACTTGTCTATAAGGGGCTCCTTGGTAAAATCGGGGCCGAAGCGCTCGTGGTTACAGCGCTTGCTGTGCTCCTCTCCGTAATCGGTAACGCTGCCCGTAAGCTGAGCGTAAAGCTCGCAGGCTCTGTCCCACGCGCTGCCCGTAGGGCTTACCGAAGCGCAGTAGCAATCAAAGCCCTGCTTGTTGAGATACTTCATAAGGTCGCCGTTTTGCATACCCCAGTATTTCATAAATTTATTGGTTGTATCGTAATGCCCCCAGCCCATAAGACCGTGAACGAATACGTATTTATAGTTAGTTTTAAACTGCGCAGTGTTTACGTTAACTGCGGGAGCCGCGCCGCATGCCGAAAATAAAAGGGTAATTGCCAGAATTAAAGGTAATATCCTTTTCATAACCGTCCTCCGAAAATAATCACGGGAGGGCGCAATACCCTCCCGGAAAGTTTTTATTTTACTGCTTCAAGAATAGCGTCCTTGCCCGTTACGCCGACGAAGGTTTTAACAGGCTCTCCGCCCTTAAATACCATAAGAGTCGGAATAGACATAATGCCGAAGCGTACTGCGAGCTCCTCTGCCTCGTCAACGTCGCACTTACCTACTGTAATTGCAGGATTTTCCTCAGCGATTTCGTCAACGATGGGAGACATCATTTTACAGGGACCGCACCATACTGCGTAAAAATCAACAAGTACGGTATCGTTCGCCTTTACAATCTCATCAAAATTGCTGTCATTAATCTCTAAAACTGCCATAATAATTTCTCCTTATAATTATTTTTCTTTAACGTAGTTTACCGCGGAAAGACCTGCCTCGGCGCCCTCGTAAACAGCTTTGCAGACCTGAAGAAGCCCGCCCGTTACGTTTCCGCAGGAAAAAACTCCGGGAACGTTTGTAGCCATTTTTTCGTTTACCTTAATCTTGTCGCCGTCAAGCGCAATGCCGATTTTTTTAGCAAAATCAGCGCCGCCGGCAACGCCCTCGGCAATGAAAATTCCGTCAAGCTCAAGAACGCTGCCGTCCTCAAATTCAACGCTGCCGACTCTGCCTTCGCCTTTAATCTCCTTAATCGGAGTTTCAATAAACTTATATTTATCGTTTTTCGGTGCAGGCTTGCCGTTAGTCAGTATTGTAAGCTCTGCAACTATATTTTCAAGGTCGCCCGCCTCGGAGAGCGCATAGTCTCCGCTGCCGATAACCGCAACCCTCTTTTTACGGTAGAAAAATCCGTCGCAGATAGCGCAATAGCTTATGCCCTTACCTTCAAAGGCTTCTATACCCTTGATATTAGGTCTGATTTTCTTGTTTCCCGTAGAAAGAATTACTGCCTTAGCCTCGTAACTTCCCTCGGCTGTGGTTACATCATAGCACATATCGGCGTTCATCGCAATATGAACTGCCTCCTCATTTTTAACCTCAACGCCAAGCTCCTTTGCCTGAGCAATACCGTCGTTATACAGCTTTTCGCCCGTTATTCCCCCGGGGAAGCCGTAGTAATTATCTATCATATGCGCTTTTTCAAGCTGGCTCTCACCGTGATAAAGCACAAGTACGCTTCTGTTGGCGCGCTTTACGTAAAGAGAAGCGGATATACCCGCGGGACCGCCCCCTATTATTATAACATCATACATTCCTAAACACCGTTTTAAATTTTATAATACTTCCTCAACCTTTGCCTCAAGGTCCTCGGGCTTATCGCTCGGAGCAAAACGTCCTACGATATTTCCCTCCCTGTCTATGAGGAATTTTGTAAAGTTCCACTTAATTCTCTTTCCGTCCGTATTTTCCTTAAGATAATCGTAAAGCGGGTCTGCGCCGCCGCCGTTTACCTTAATCTTCTTGAAACGGGGGAAGGTTGTGTTGTACTTTAAAGTACAGAACTGGTCAATCTTAGCGTCGTCTCCGGGAGCCTGAAAAGCAAACTGGTTGCAGGGGAAGTCAAGAATTTCAAAGCCCTGCTCGTTGTACTTTTTGTACATATTCTCAAGTCCTTCATACTGAGGGGTAAAGCCGCAGCCCGTTGCAGTATTAACTATAAGAAGCACCTTGCCCTTATACTGACCGAGGTTAACTTCCTCACCTTTGTTGGTTGTTACGTTAAAATCGTAAATGCTCATTTTAAAATCCTCCTTTTGTAAAATTAAATTGCGTACAATTTATTTCGTGTTCATTATATTATATTGTTAGCGCCTTGTCAAGTAAAAATTTATTTTTTCTGCAAAATTCAATTATCTTGACATTAAAGATTTATTATTATAAAATTACTTTATAGTATTTATCGGAGGTAAAGCTATGAAAAAGATTTTTTCTGTACTTTTATCCATTACTCTTATTGCTGCGCTTTTTGCGGGCTGCAGCGGAAATAAGGGCGAAAAATACAGCGACACAACGCTGATTATCGGCTACACCGAAAATGCCGCCCCCTTCCTAGAGGTAGACGAAAACGGCAAGGCAACGGGCTTTTGCGCTGATTTATGGAGCGCAATTTTTGACAGCGTTAAGGGCGACTGCAAGGATTACCGCTTTGAAAAGATTGAAGAAGGCTATATGCTTGAGGACGACGGCGGATTTGTTGACAGTAACGGCAAGGAATACAGCGCGTCGCTTCTTATAGGCGCAGTTGCCAAAAACAGCGGCACCTTTAACGAGGACTACTCCTTCACCGAGCCGATTATTACAAACCGCGTTATCGCAGTAACAAAGAAGGGCTCCGATATTAAAACATATAAGGACTTAGCGGGCAAAAACGTGCTCGTTGCAGGCGACGTTGCCAAGGCGGCGTTTGAAAAGAATTACGCCGTTGCCACAGCCTGCGCTTCGGCTAAGGACTCTGAGCTTGACGCGGCGCTTACCGCACTTGACGGCGGCAAGGCTGACGCAGTGATAGTTGACGAATTTACCTTTATGCCTTTAGATAAAGCGGGTAATTACGACAGAATAAGCGGCGAGCTTGAAACGGTTGAATACGTTATCGCCTGCGCTAAGTACAGCGGCTGGAAGGACAGCATAAACGAGGCTATTCTTGAGTATAAGAGCCCCGATTATAACAAGAACGGCGACCAGTTTACACCGCTTGTTGAAAAATATTTCCATTACAATGCATCTTCGTTTGATTACAAGAGCACTGCTAATAAATAATAAATTCCAGGGAGGACAATTATGACTATTAAAATCGGAATTTTAGGCTACGGCAACCTCGGCAGAGGCGTTGAGGCTGCTGTAAAAATGAACGGCGATTTGGAGCTTAAGGCGGTATACACAAGACGCGACCCGTCACAGCTCAAAATCAACACAGAGGGCGTTCCCGTTAAATCCACCGCGGAGCTTGATAAGGGAAACGAGGATATTGATATTCTCGTTATCTGCGGCGGCTCGGCAACCGACCTTCCCGCAATGACACCGAAGTATGCGGCACTTTACAACGTCATTGACAGCTTTGATACCCACGCAAACATCCCCGTTCATTTTGAAAACGTTGACAAGGCGGCAAAGGCTGCCGGCAAGGTGGGAATTATCTCCTGCGGCTGGGACCCGGGTATGTTCTCGGTTAACAGACTTTATTCAACCGCTATTCTCCCCTGCGGAGAGGCGTACACCTTCTGGGGCAAGGGCGTTAGCCAGGGCCATTCCGACGCGGTACGCCGCATTGACGGAGTTCTTGACTGCCGCCAGTACACTATCCCCGTTCCCGCTGCTCTTGAGAGAGTAAGAAACGGCGAAAATCCCGAGCTCACAACGCGCGAAAAGCACACGAGAGAGTGCTTCGTAGTTGCCGAGGAGGGCGCGGACCTTGAGAGAATTGAAAACGAAATCAAGACTATGCCGAACTACTTCTCGGACTACGATACAACCGTTCACTTTATCACGGCTGAGGAAATGGCGCGCGACCACAGCGGCCTCCCCCACGGCGGCTCCGTAATTTACAGCGGAACCTCAAGCGAGGGAACGAAGCACGTTATTGAATACAGCTTAAAGCTTGATTCAAACCCCGAATTTACAGGCTCGGTGCTTGCAGCATACGCAAGAGCTGCCGTACGCCTCAATAAAGAGGGCAAAACGGGAGCTATGACCGTATTTGATATTGCACCCGCATATCTCAGCGCAATCCCCGCAGACGAGCTCAGAGCACATTATCTTTAATACAAACAAAAAGGAAGGCAAACGCCTTCCTTTTTTTTAGGATTCAGGGGTTAGGATTCAGGGGTTAGTGGTGAGTGAAGGTATGGAAGGGTCTGAGTGCCCTACCGCGTTTTATCAATGAAGAATTAAGAATGAAGAATGAAGAATTACGGGCGCTCGCCGCACGGGCATTGTACTGCGGGTCGTCGGGGTTCTCTCCCGTGGGAGAGGTGTCACGAAGTGACAGAGAGGGCGTCCGCGCAGCGAGCCGACCCCTACGGTATTTGTTGTTGCAACCGGTATTTCTTAATTCTTAATTTAAACAACAAAAAAGAGAAGGCGTTTGCCTTCTCTTTAGTATTTGTTTTACCAGCCGAGTCTTACAATCTTGATTGAGCAAGAGCCCGTACCGTAACGGTAGCAAGCTGCGTGGCCTTCGGGAGTGAAGATATCAATTCTTCCCGTTGCGGAGAGTCCGCTGCCGCCGCGGTCAACTACTGTATAATTAGTTCCGTCAACGTTGATTACGGAGCCGAGAGGAAGCCAGTTACAAGCAATGTAATGCGGGTCTGCCATACCGTTGCTTATTCTTCTTCCGCTTGAGGTAATGCCGTTAGAATTACCGTTACAGGTTGCGCAAGCGCAGTAATGAGTATATCTTCCGTTAATTACCTGACCGATTTTGTAGCCGCCCTTTGATTCAACGCCGTTTGGCTCATAGTTTTCAGAAACTGCAGGCTGCTTTGTTCCAACCTTAACTATCTTTGCTTCTGCCTTTTTAATAACCTTCTGCTTAACTACCTTCTGCTTAACCTTTTTGCCGTTGAGGTACTTAATCTTATAGGTTACCCTCTTTTTGCCTTCAACTCCCTCTTTTACAACCTTTGTTTTGCCGACTGTAAGAGTGTTATCCTTAATGGATTTAGTTGAATAATTAATCTTTTTATTAACAGTTTTTCTTTTATACTTAACTCTGAAAACCTTAACCGTTTTCTTTGACTTAATCTTTGAATTAAGCTTGGGCTTTGTATAATCGTACTTGCCGAGAGTGATGCCCGCTTCTCTTAAAGCGTCTGCAACAGTTCCTTCAACAATATAAACTGTTTTCTTCTTTTTGTCAGCTCTGATTTTAACCTTGATAGCAGAGCTTACTTTAATTACCATTCCGTCCTTAACGGCATCGGAAATTTCGTAATTTGTTTTTTCCTTGTTCTTTAAGGTAATTCCGGCTTCCTTAAGCGCGCTGCCTACTGTTGCGGAATAAACTTTGTAGCTTTTAACCTTACCGTAATAATCAACATTTACGGTTTTACGTTTTTTAATAACGATTGTGCCACCCTCGCCCTGAACGTATGCTGATAAATCAAGCTTATCAGTAGGATCAGTTTTGATTCCTGCGGATGAGAGAATGTCGATAGGTTCCGTCTCAGTAGTTGATGTAACTGTCACTAAATCATTGTCTTTAATAATTTTAACATTAACCGGATTGCTGTCCTGAGCAAAAACGATTGATGCAAAAATTGACATTACGATGATTACGGCAATTACTGTTGCAGCTGCGGTTTTAAAAATCCGTTTACCTGCACCTATTGATTGGTTAGTCATCTTAGTCTCCTTTTCTTTCAGCTTATGCGGCTTATTTGGAAATATCTTCCGAACCGCGTAAGCATCAAACAGTTGGCATTATAGCACAATTATATGAATTGTCAACAAATTGAAACTTCATTTTTTGTATCAATTGCACAAAACAAAAAAATTTAATAGGTCAAATCACCCCGCAGTAATCAAAATATTGTGGTTTCTCGCTTTCAAGCTTTAGCTTGTGAAAGTGAATTTTTGTTAAAAATGAAAGAAAATGCCTACCCGACTTTTTACATTTTGTAACTTTTTCGCCTTTTAGGTTACAAATCTACTACATATAGTTTTAAGGGTTGGTAAACACTGTTAATCAACCCGATATGTAGGGGGATATTTTAACATTTTACCTAATTTATATATTATAATATATATTAAACATTATATATCCCCGTTTTGCGTTTATCTAAATGCAAAAATAGTGGTTGCCGATAATTTTAATTACCTTGCGCGAGCGCATCCATGCGTTGCTGGTTTTGGCAGGGTTATAATAGTACACCGCTCCGCCCGTAGGGTCCCAGCCGTTCATTGCGTCCTGAGCCGCCCTTCTTGCGCTGTCTGCCACTGCTGCATACCAGTTACTGTCATAAACGCAGGAAAACGCGCCGTTCTGATATACAACCCCGCTGATTGTGTTGGGAAACGACGGGTGCGCCACTCTGTTAAGAATAACAGCGCCGACTGCAACCTGGCCCTCATAGCTCTCTCCGCGGGCTTCGGCAGAGATAACTTTTGCAAGAAGGTTGACCTCCTCGTTTGTATACCTCGTACTGTTCCCGCCCGAAGAGCCGCCGAGGCCGAGATAGAGCAGAGTCTGAGGCCCTGCAATTCCGTCAACCGTAATTCCGCAGTTTTTCTGAAAAGCGGTTACTGCATTTTTAGTCTGCGTTCCGTAAATCCCGTCAACCGCACCTTTGTAATAACCGAGGCTTTTAAGCTTTGTCTGGATTTTTGTTACCTCGCTGCCGGTTGAGCCGTAGCGCGAAAGCGCGTATTCGCTCTCCTCCTTAAATACGTTGCTGTACACCCCGTATGCCGAAAGCGGCGCGCCGACGGTTACGGCAGCAGCAAGCATAATCAAAAGCGCTTTCTTCAGTTTTTTATTCATAATATCACCCTTCCTATTTTTTCACACAGTTTCGTAATTATGCAATATATCCCATAAGATAGGTAAGCGCCGCCCCCGCCCCTGCGCCGAGAAGGATGAACGCCGCCGTTTTCAGCCTTTGGCGAAGGGTTCGTTTAAGCTTAGGCGGCTTTTTCATTTTTTCGGCAACGCTCTTTGCCTCTTTCGTTAATTTCAGCTCCGCCTCAGTGCCGTGTTCGGGGCGCACGAAGAAAATAATTCTTTCAAAATACGGCGATTCCGTATTGGTTACCTCAAGTATCTGTCTGTTAACTCCCTTTAGCATAAATACCACCTTTAATACAGCTTAAAATTATACAAATAGTGTTATACCTAATCGGAATTTTTATACAAAAATTCAAACTTTTATTTTTGTGAAAAATGAGAATAAAATTTTACTTGACAGCGAAAATCAATAACAATTTGTATTATACAGTTTGGAATTGACAATGTGGAAAAGTCGGTGGAAAATGTGAAAAACCACGCCCAACGCCCCTAAAAATAAGCATTTTTTGATGTTGAAAACTCATTTTACAAGGTGTAATTCCCCGTTTTCAACATTTTACACAAAGTTTTCAACATTACAATTTTGTTATAATTTTTTGTGTATTTTGCTATTTTTATCTTTCCCTCTTGACAAAAAAATGTTATAATTCATATATTACAGAAAGTGATAAATGAGGACAAAAAATGACATACGAAAGAGTTAAAAACGACATTGTTGTTAAGGGTGTTGAGTGCTTTGATTTAGACCTCACCCTGGACTGCGGTCAGGCGTTCCGCTGGGTTAAGCAGGAGGACGGCTCCTACAGCGGCGTAGCCGGCGGTTATTATTTAAATATTATGAAGGACGGCGATTGCTTTATTTTCAAGGATACCTCAGAGGAGGCTTTTGAGGGCTTCTGGAGGCATTACTTTGATTTGGATAAGGACTATGCCGCGATCTGCGAAAGACTAAAGGAGGACGAGCTTCTCGCCTCCACAATTGATACGTATTACGGAATACGCATACTCAATCAGGACAGCTGGGAGGCTCTTTGCTCCTTCGTTATAAGCCAGCAGAACAACATTAAAAGAATCAAGCTGATTATAAACAGGCTATGCGCCGCATACGGCAAGGATTTAGGCGGCGGAAGCTACACCTTCCCGAGCGCTGAAACCCTTTCAAAGCTCAGCGTTGAGGACTTTGAGGCGCTCGGAACGGGCTACAGGGCAAAATACCTTGAACGGCTTTCAAAGGGCGTTATGAGCGGTGAAATTGACCTTAATAAAATAAAAGCCCTTCCGCTTGACGAGGCGAGGAAGGAGCTTCTGAATATTTACGGAGTAGGCATAAAGGTTGCAAACTGCGCCCTGCTTTTCGGCTTTGAGTTTTACAGTGCGTTCCCCGTTGACGTTTGGATGAAGCGCGTTATGGAATACTATCCCGACGGACTGCCCGAGTGCTTTGAGGGAATCGAGGGCATAGCCCAGCAGTACCTTTTCCATTGGGCGAGAAACAATTTATAATTGATAATGGATAATTGACCGTAGGGACGAGCATTGCTCGTCCTTAAAATTAAGAATTATGAGTTAAGAATTAAGAATACGAAATCCGTTGCAATAACAACAATTCCGCTTTCCGAATTCCGAATTAAAAAAGAACGGTTTGGGGCGCCCGTCATAAAGAAGGTCAGGTTTTTGCTTTGTCCTTTTGCCACTAAATAAACTAAAAATCGCCTGAATAC